>NZ_JARANU010000002.1:0-191506 GCF_029889855.1 Halopenitus sp. POP-27
CTTCATACGCGTCTTCTGCCTGTCTCGTGGGCTCGGAGATGTGTTGAAGAGACAGGACGGAGGCTGGGTACTGGGGCCGAGGGCACCGCGATCGGTCCGGTTTTGCCACCGGAGCCGAAACCCCGCCCGTGGTCAGACGCCGCGTCTACACGAGTCTCTACGCCAGCTTCCTCTTTACCGTTCTCGGGAGCGTAGCCTGGGCGACCGGACAGCCGTTCATCTTCCCGAGTCTGGGCCCCACGGCGTTCGTCCTCGCCTTCGACCGCCACGGCGGTCGCGACCGGGCCCGCCGCGTGATCGGGAGCCACCTGATCGGCGCGGTGGCCGGGCTCGGCGCGTACCTCCTCGTTGCCGCCGGGGTGACGCTCGTCGAGTCGCCGGCACCCGCCTCACTCGACGGACTTCGGCTCGCCGCGTCCGGAACGATCTCGATCGCGGCCACGAGCTGGGCGATGATCGCCACCGACACGAACCACGCCCCGGCCTGCGCGACGACGCTCATCGTCTCGCTCGGACTGCTGTCGACCCCGCGAGCCGCCGCGACGATCGTCCTCGCGGTCGTGGTGCTGGTGGCGACACACGAGGTCACGCTCGCGATCGCCGGATCGGTTCGGGCGCGGCTAGTCGGCTAACTGGACCGCAAGGTCGAGAACCGGTTCGGGCATCCGTTCCGGGTCCGGCATCCGTCGACGACGATCGGCGACGGACCTACAGCACGAGCAGCGCGGCCTGATACAGGAACCCGATGCCGAAGACGCCGAGCAGCGCGATCGTCGCGATCACGACGATCGGGGAGAGCAGTTCGTCGTTCTCGACATCGACGATATATCCGTCCATACCTCGCATTTTCGTGCCGATGATAAACCCTTTTCGTCGATCGGTCGGGCCGTGTACCGACGATCGGTCCATCCCTGCCAGCCCTGACGAGTCGTTGACGGCCTCCCTTGCAACTACCCCGTCGGCCGCTATGAGTCGTCGACGAGACAGTAGGCGTGTCCCGGCGCCCGGACGGTCATGGGCTCGTCGTCGTTCCAGTAGCCGGTGATGTCGGCGCGTTCGGCGTAGTAGATCCGGCCGTCGTGGGGCACCGCCGCGCTCGTGACGTGACCGTTGTTCGGGACCGTCCACCGGATCTCGCCGGTGTCCTTCTCGAGCGCGTAGAGGTTCCGGTCGTACGAGCCGACGAGCACCGCGTCGGCCGTGACCGTCACCGACCCGATGACGTGGCCGCCGACGTCCCGGGACCAGACCACGTCGCCCGTCTCCATATCCAGGGCGTGGACGTGCTCGTCGTCGCTGCCCATATAGACGATTCCGGTCTCGGGGTCGATTCCCGGGTTGGACATAATTATCTGCCCGGTTTCGAAGGACCACAGGTCCTCGCCGGTCGCGGTGTCCAGACAGTGGAAGTTCCCGTCCCACGAGCCGACGAACGCGCGACCGTCGTACTGGGGGATCGTTCCCTTGATCTCCGCGCCGGTCTGGAAGGACCACTCGAACGCCAGCGAGGGGAACTCCCAGCAGTAGCAGACGCCGTCGTTCGAGGCCGTGATCAGCCGCTCGTGCTCGGGGTCGATCGAGACGGACGGGTGGGGCATTCCCCACAGCCGGTCGTCACTCCACAGCGGCCGGCCGGTGTCGGCGTCGACCGCCCACAGCGTCCCGGCCGGCGGGTTGTTGTACTCCACGACGACGTAGAGGACCCCGTCCCAGTAGGCCGGGCTGGAACCGATCGCAATCGCGCCGTCGAAGGCCATCCGGGAGGTTCGCCAGACCTGCTCGCCGGTGCCGACGTCGAAGGCGTACAGGTCCCCGTCGTAGCCGCCGATGTAGGCGATCCCGTCGACGATCGCCGGGGTGCCGTGGATCCCGAGCGACGTCGCGCCGGTCCGCTGGGTCCACTGATGCCGCCCCTTCGGGCCGACCGCGTGAACCAATCCCGTATCGGCCGGGATCACGATCGTCTCGCCGTCGGGTGCCGGCCGCGGGCTCGCCTTCGCGGCGGTGTGGCCGATGTAGTTCGTGGGGAACTGCCAGTTGACCGTGACGGAGTCGGGGACGGTCGCGTCGGGGTAATATCCCAGCCGGCGCAGCCCGCGCCGGAACATCGTCACACCATCGTCGTCGGGGTACGTGCGATCGCCCGGCAGCGGCTCGGGGTCGAAGTCGGCCTGCGATCGATCGAGGGTGGAGTGACCCCAGCCGTCGAGGCAGCCGGCCGCGCCGGTCGCCGCCGCGGCCGAGGCGACGCCGGCGAGATACCGGCGACGGGAGGGAGTCAACGTGCCGTCGCGAGCGGAATCGTCTGGCGGGTTCGACATCGGGTCGGTTTCACTCGCTGGCACTGGGGTATAGCTGTTGTGTTCGTCGCAACCGCGTGTGGTCGCCGAAACCGCGGATCACTCCGCGAGCAGTCGGTCGCGAACCGCCGCGGCCGTCTCCGGCCAGTCGTCCGCGAGGTCGGGAAGCGCCTCCCGGACCGCCGATCGGTGAGACCGGATCCACGACTCCTCCTTGTCCATCTCCAGGCGCCACTCAGCCAGCGAGTCGATCGCGAAGTCGGCGGCCGTGTACGTCTCGCCGCCGACGCGGACCTGCTCGTGCAGATCCCCGCAGTCGCGACAGCGGAGCGCGGAGACGACGAAGTAGCGTTCGAGGCGGTCGTGAACGGTGCCGTCGTCGTGTGTGTCGTCGGTATGTGTTGCAGGACACATCGAGACGCAATGTGTCGCTATCGGTGATAAACCGTCGCGCCGCAGGGGCCGGAGGCGATCACGGTTGAACGAGCACGCGTCAGCGATCGATCCGGTTAGGTGCGGTCTGGCTCGGTCAGGCGCCCGGCACGCCAAAGGCGCCGATCCCGAGACTGAACAGGCCGTTGAGCACGAGCAGGATGACGAGCGCGGCGATCCAGGCCACGATCCCGATGATCGCCGCCTTTGTCCAGCCGCCGGGATAGCGCCAGTTGATGACGGCGACCCAGACGACGAGGGCGATGAGCGGTCCGATGAGCGGGACCCAGGACGTGAGCGCCCACGCGATCGCGCCGATCAGGGCGGTGATAACCGCGTGGGAGTAGTCGTCGACGTCGACGACGACCCGCGCGCCGGCGTAGATGGCCAGGCCGCCGACGAGTAGTGCCACAACGAAGCTGACGATCGATCCGAGTACCATAGGCCGACGGTTTCGACCGACGCCGTATATATCGTTCGGCGTAGATGTTGGATTAAAAACACGATCGGCGCGAAGGGCGCGGAGAGCGCGATCGGCGCCACGTCACGCTCGAACACGATCGACGTCGATCACTCCCGAGCGTGACCGCGATCGGTCGCGACCGGAGCCAGTGATCGCGCGCTGGCCCGGAGCTGTTCGGGCGAGCAGCCGCCCACGGTTGCGGCCTGCTCGAGCGAGATCGTCCGGGATCGATAGAGCGTCACGGCGGTGGCAACAGCGTGTGTGGTCATCGGTGGACGATCAGATGTTCGAGTACGTTTGTATAACTATTCCGGTTTAGAAAACACTAATAAACACTATAAACCGTATAAGTAGTTTGAATGGGTACGAATACACTACTTCTCTGATCGAACTTCCATATATTTTTGCGGCCGTATCCACGATCGTGGTGGCGACCCGATCGACGCTCGATGGCGGTATTGAAAAGGGACGCCGACGTACGTCGACCTGGCCGATGACGATCGACCGCTCCGAGCCGGCTCGGCACCGGCGACGACGAGCCCTATGAGTGCCGATTGGCCCGCTGCTAATAGCAGCGCTACCTTTTATAGACAAATGAGGACATCTAAGGACATTAGAGAGGTTATGATACGAATTTCGACGGTGGCTTATTAGCTGCCTATGCAAAGGTTCAGCCCTATGTTGACCCAGGGCAACCAAACTAACATTAAGGATCCAAACGACCCTTCTACTTCGCTCTCGCAAGATCATTCCATTTCTGAGTCTCCTCTAATTCGTTTCGAATATAGGATTAGAAATCAGATCATGGTTTCTCCAAGGCGAGTGGGTGGTCTGTATGCCGTCTCATGTAAACTGATGTCAGATGAACGTTTCTCTGGTAGGGAATTATGCTCAGATATTGAATAGGATTATCCTAACTCTGGGGGAAAGAGTAATTTTATTAGAGTAAGACTCACGGCGTATATGAGTTCAGATGACCAATCTGACAATGAATCCGATCCGCTCGAAGACCTATACGTCGATGCCAATAATATCGACCAACAACGAATCCGAGATGCACTTACCGACCTGATCGCAATCGATCGTGAGACTGGAAACCCTCGGTTCTATCAAGGGTTCGATGAGCTGGATACAAAACGGAGATTCACCGCAGTACTTCTCTACCGACGAGCACTTGCAGCTCTTGACGATCTCGAAGATGACGAAGGGATTGGAAAGGGATCTGGCTACTTTGCTGATCTGCTCGACGTGGATGACAGTACAATCCGCCATAATGTGGGCGATCTTGATTTCGTCACAAATGAAGACGAACAAGGAGGATATCATATACCCGCTCACGACATTAAGCGAGCGGTAGATTACCTGCAGGAGGATAGTTCATAATGTATGAGGTTTGATAGTGCACCTGGAGATGCGTCAGTAGAAAATCTCCTTGAGTTGTGTGAGGTATTTCGGGAAGGTGATCTTTCTCGTAAAGAACTCTATGAGGCGGTAGATCAGGGTGAAACCTTGGTTCGAGATAATATCCGGTATGGTGTAGGGCTGGGATTTTTAGAAGAATCGGAAGAAGGTGTTTCTGCGACTTCACGTGGTATTGAAGCTAGCTATAACAAAGATGATCCTGAAGAGTTAGCGGAGCAATTTCAAGCCGGTTTTCGTGATTATCGATTATACAATGTTGTTCTCGAAGATCTAGTCGATGATGGGGTAGCGCAAAAAGGAGAGATCACAAAGAGCGATGTATTGCAGGTATTCCGGACGTCAGTAGGTTTAGAGGGTAGTGAGAACACGTTGGGCTCTGCTGCGACTACATTTATCAACACGTTGGAGGCAGCCGGATTAGGTAACTATATTGTTGGGAGAGGAGGCAAGGAGACCCGCGTTGAACTCGATGAAGAGTTTGAGGTTCTCGTAGAACAGGTCATTGAAGATGACCAGGCGGAAGAGGAGGCGAATCGACAGGGTGTACCAGAAGGGGATCAGGGAGGGGTTGACTATTCAGACCAAGCTACTGCAGAGAACATCAAGCGTCAAGCTTCAGAGCCAGATAGCTCCTTTCAGATTCGTTTAGAGTTGTCTGGTGAGGAAGATCCTACGAAAGTTGAAAAATTGATTGTAGGGATCCGGCGAGGTCTTGCTCAAGAGATCGATGTATCTGACGTTAACCCGACTTCTGAGAACTCTGTAGGGGAAATAGAAGATTCTCAAGATGGTCCAGAAAGGGAAATAAAATCTTCTAAAGATCAGGATCAGGGGGAGGCTGAAGAGGAGGATGATGAATCGTCTGATAGTTCTTTAGACACTTTCATGAATTCTAAATCAGAGCCACCCAAAGAATGAATGTGATTTACCCGGAACCGGTTTTAAGTACCATCAATATGACAGAAAGACGATAAATTTATGTGCGCTGAAGATTTACCGTATATAGAGCCTGGCCTATGTCCCACAAGGCCGAACCCCGGAGCCAATCCACAAGCTCCAAAGATACTATCGAAATCAACGACGCCGGTGATTCCCTCCCAGTCGTAGAAGTACTGACCGGTAGAGGAGTAGTTCTGGGGAAATCAGGCAGCGGGAAGAGCAACACCGCAAGCGTCGTTGTAGAAGAACTGCTTGACGATGGTTACCCCGTCCTCATTGTTGACGTTGATGGAGAATACTTCGGACTAAAGGAAGAGTACGAACTGCTTCATCTGGGCGCGGACGAAGAATGCGACTTAGCTGTCGGACCAGAACATGCCGAGAAAATCGCTGAACTAACTCTTGAGCAAAATATCCCCGTCATCCTCGATGTCTCTGGCTACCTCGATAAAGAGGAACAGAGGGAACTAATCAAGGAAGTGGGCCGCCACCTTTTCGCCAAAGAAAAAAAACTGAAGAAACCCTTCCTGATGCTTGTTGAGGAAGTCCACGAGTACATCCCCGAATCCGGATTGGATGACGTAGGCCGGATGCTAATCAAAATCGCAAAACGTGGACGAAAACACGGTCTCGGACTCTGCGGGATCTCTCAACGCCCTGCTGACGTCAAGAAAGATTTTATCACTCAGTGCGACTGGCATATTTGGCACCGCCTCACCTGGGATAACGATACCAAGGTTGTCCGCAGAGTTCTTGGGTCTGAATACGCAGACGCTGTCCAAGACTTGGATGACGGTGAAGCATTTCTACATACTGATTGGGACGACCAGATTCACCGAGTTCAGTTCCGTCGCAAACATACTTTTGACGCAGGCGCAACTCCAAGACTCGAAGAGATCGAACGACCTGACCTAAAATCAGTTAGCGAGGACATCGTTTCCGAACTTGAAACGATTTCTGAACGCCAGAAGGCTGAGGCGAATGAAATTAAACGACTTCGTTCGCAACTCGAAGAACGGGAAGAGAAGATTGACGATCTTGAGGAAGAATTAGAGAAGGCCCGTGATGTGAGTGAGTTGGCGGAACGGTTTACTGATGCTCTCGCACAAAGCGACTCCAGCAGCACTTCCACTAAGAATATTGAAGAAACGGTTGAAGAGATTCGGAAGGAGAAGAACGAGGAGATTCGATCGCTTCGCCAAGAAAATCAACAGCTGCGAGAAGAGAACAAGGAGCTGCGTAGCAGAGTCGAAGAGTTAGAGGAAGCAGCGAACCAGGCAGAACGCTTGGAGAGTCTTAACGAGAATATCGACGAGGTGGCAGAGGCTTATACCCGTATGGGCGAGGCACTAGGCCTTGACCCGCAACAAGAAGAAGTGGATCGCCTCCGTCAACGCGTTGAATCACTACAGGAGACGGTAGGGGAACTCCGAGAAAAAGAAGATACAGATTCAAAATTGGATACAGAGACTGAAATCACCACGTATCGAGAGTTCCTAGAAGACGAGGCAGTTCAAGACGCGATAAACGCTGCAAAGACAGATGCCTCCTCACCACGGTATGTAGAAGGGGTTATTACCGCAATTATGGCTGAAAATCAGCCTGTCACTTACGACGAAATTGCCGACGAACTCGGCATCAATTCTACTGGGCACGTAGCATCAGCAGTCAATGCGCTCTACGAACGAGATATTGTGACGAAATCAAAGGATGGCCGCGTAAACAAAGTTGATCTCAATATCAACGAGCTGGAGGAGATACGTGCCACTGCTCAGCGTCGTGCAACCTCGCAGGAACTGATGAGCAGTATCTAAACTTACGGAGCAGCCAACTCGCTCGCTTCGAAATTCTCGGTCGGCTCCAAGTATCCCGGCGTTCGCTCTTCAAAGAGTCCCGTGAATAACAGCCAGGAATAGACCCTTTTCGCACGCGTTTGGACGGTGACCTCACTCCAGCCCTTGAGATAATCCTCTGACACCTGCTCCATAACCTCTTGATTTTTGAACTCACCCTCTGGCACTCTCTCACAATAGGCTTGAACCAGAGGTAGCTCTAAAAGAGCTTCCCGGAGAATCCGCTTCCGATTCCCCACACTCGCCTGCTGAAGCTCTTTACCCCGATTAGTTAACTCCGGCTCATTGCGAGTTGACTCTGCGATTCCCAACCCGTAGCAGGTGGAAAGAATTTTCGAGACTTCCCGGTCTGAGTATTCGGCTCGTTCTTGGAGTTCTTCACGTGACTCTACTTGAGCGAGTTGTGGAAGAATCTCGAATACCTTCTCTGGTCGTACATCAGGACTATTAGCTCCTCTTGGATTGTCCAAAGGCCCCTCTTTTTCTGCAGTGTTCTCGATACTCCCTGCTGCTACCAAGCCATTTGAGTAGGAGCCCAAACCGAGGTAATCTATCCATTGGCCATACACTCGACCATAATTTTTGAAAGTGCTTTCAGCCGCAGCGTTTGAACCCGTATTAAAACTGATTAGACGGCCAATCTCTTCGACATCTACGGGTTCTTCTTCTATCCGATCTAGAACTTCCTGTACTCCTGGAAGTTCGGTAAATGCATCTTCTAGAGGGGTGGTGTCGTCCAACTGTACAACCCTCCGTGCATCCTCCGATACCGAGAGTTGGTAGTCGTCACGTTCAATTAAACCGAGAACCACGGGGTCATGCACTTTGTTTGACGTTGTTTTAGGCGTATAGCCAAGTAGATCAGCAAGATCTTCAATCGTAGATGCGCCGCTGGTAGCTTTTCGCAAAACTTCATCGGTATGATCCGGAGGATAGTAAAGGCGATCTGTCATACGTCGCTACCTCCGACGGCCCCCTCAATCTCATCCAGAGCATCGGGAAGGTTCTCAGCGATCAGCCGATGTTCGCTCTGCCCCTCCTTCTTGACATAACCCTCATCGCGGAGTTCCTGCAGATAGTTCCGAATTGTTCGATCACTTTTATCGATCCGGTCATAGAAGAAGGATGTCTCGAGAGCATCGCTCTCAGCTAGTTCACCCTCGTAAGCAAACCGCTGTCCGATCAAATAAATCAATATCTGTAGTTTAGCCTCGATATCACGGTACTGTCCCTCCAAATTGATCGTTCCGTCCTCGTGAAGTCTGAACAGCTTCTCTACTCGCTCAAAGTTCGATTCTAGGATGGTTTCGTGGTCAGTAACCATCCGATCCTGAATTTTATCCTTAAGCCCCATTGTTGAGCTCCTCCTCGACGATTTCTAACGCGGTAGCTGTAAGCCGCCACAACTGAGTTTGACCGTTCGTTCCGTCCCGAAGCAACCAATCTCGACCTTCCATGCGGCCGAGTACATCACTCATGTTACTGGCCGGCTTCACACGGCATTCTCGATACCCGTCTTCGATATCGCTAACAGTGAACTTCTCTTTGTCACGGTACGTCTCGAGATAATACGCTATGCTAAGCGATCTCTCGGTATGACTGGATGGGTCGAACGATTCGACAAACTCGCGGATTCCTTCGGCAGCCTCTGGCTCTTCGTCACCGTTCAGACGGCGTTCCAGTTCAGTTACTCGCTCCTGAAGCTGGTTCATCTGAGATCGAAGCTCTTCGACCTCGTCACTCATTGTTCTCGCCTCCGTCGATGTATTCGCGTGCTTCTTGGAGGCCGTGAGCCGGGATCCGGTAACTTCCATCGTCGTCTTCGACGATTCCATCGTTATCGAGTTCACGGACCGTCGGATATATCGTACCTTTCTTGACACCACTCTGATCGCTGATTTCGGTCGGTGTCATCCACTCGGTCTCGACCATATCGAGTTCGTGTCGTGCGCGTTGTGAAAGCAACACGATGACAACCTTTTCTTTTGCCGTGAGTACCCGAAAGGATTGTTGTGGAATAAGGTCGCCACTTTGTTTGCCAATTCGGATGTAATCAGCGAGAAGATCGTGGAGGATCTCTTCACTGATCTCCTGCTCGTCTACGAGCAGATTTTCGAGGGTTCGCTGTTTCTCGGACATGCTGCATTCCCACCAATGTATTCCGGACATATAATTTTTTGGTATGCTTGCCTCTTTCTGTCCCCTACACCAATCTTGGCAATGTAACGGTATATAAGGAATGCCACCATTCCAAAGAGAAGATAGATTACCAAGCCTCCGTAGGTCAAATATCCGCCGATTCTTTAAGTCAAAAGAGTAATTTCAGCGGTATGCTTGTATTCATTCTCGTACTTTCTTATCGGTGGCATAGGTCGCTTTGTATATGGCCTGGATCATTCTACCGGATTTTACTGGGAGTGAATTTACCGAACAGAGTTCGTTGCGTAAAGATATACTACCTCAGTTAAACGAATTTGACAGAACTCTTCCAAAATCGATCTATTTGATTTTATGTCATATAATTGAATGGTGAATCGTGTATACGGGTTTAAAAAAGGTGTTGTACTACGATCAAGGAATACGCCAACTCGTTAAAAACCCCAAAAATACCCGACAGAGTGACAGGAAGCTGCAATTTGACTCTTCTCTACCACTCAGGATATCGAGATATATCACAAATCTAGTGGTTGAACACACTCCAGATATTGTTCTCGAACTTCGCACCGGTCTCATCGTCGTGGCCTACAAGTAGTGAACAAGATAACTCGAAGGAAATGACATCAGGCGATTCCTCCCGCCGTCCGGTAACTGGCAAAAACACCGAGTGGATGATCCCCTCAGATCAGATGATTATCCGCCGCTACAAGACCCTCCGATACTTCGCCGACACACTTGAAAACGGATTCCGCGCCGGCCAAGCCGAGGGGTACGAAGAACGCGAAGGACAGGCCTCTGAGCCAGCCCGTGAACACGAGAGGCGGCGCTCGGAGCGAACTGAGTCGATGATACTCAGCAACGGCGAGGAGATGGATCTTGCCAGCGGAATCGAACAGGCGCGTGAAGCTGCCCGTGAGAATTACTACGCGAGCTGTTGGCGGCTCGGAACAGATGAGGACCCAGAGATTTGGGATACGTACGCGGATGGACGGGGGGTAGCGATCGAGACCACGTATAGACAGATGGAGGAGTTCCTCGCGCCCGATCAAGAGGACCTGTATATGGGTATCGTCCGGTACCTGGATTACGAGGAGGATATTACGCCAACAGGGATTCCGTACGTCCTGTACTTCTACAAACATCGAACGTTTGACAGTGAGCAGGAGTTCCGGGTACTCACTAATCGGGGGGGCAATCCGATAATTCGGACGGACGGCCAAGAGATGCCACCTGAAAGCAGGCCGGACAATCCGTCCCATGTCAACCTGTCTGCGGATATGGATGCCTTGATCAATCGCGTCATCCTTTCGCCTGGAACTGATGATGACCTCCGGGCCCAGGTTGAGGAGGCGTTAGATGAACACGGTGTGTCGGCGCCGGTGGTGCCGTCTCGACTGGATGATGCGGCCGCTCATCACGAGACATATGATGCCGAACTTGGTGGGGCGGCTAACTACGAGGCCAGCGAAGAGTACCTAGAAGATTTGATCGACCGCTTTGTTGAGGAGACGGACTGGGAGGTCTGGAATACTGTGGATGTCATCCAGCTCAATCAGCGTGAGAGACTGCATCCACGCACGGTCTTCGTTGAGTGCTTCCGGTATGTGGACGATCCACCAGAGCGGTCGGAGTACGGTCAGGAGCATCTGAACTACGAGGTCCGGGCACACCGGGTCGTTGACGGTGAGTACCAGGATACGTTTCTGAACGATACAGCAGAAGCGACAGATGAGGAATTGTCTGAAGCGGAAGAGTCGTCTGAGTGACTATTTGAGCGATCTACGGGAGAGGTTCCACAGGAACCGAGGGGTTCAATACTCCGAACGTTCGGAAATCGAAATTGGTCGACCAATATGACCCGGACAAGTTTTGTACCATTGTCTTTTTTAACCCAATAGTGTGGCGAACATTGAGATCGTGAATGTCGTCGGCTGGATTTCCTATCAGCAGGAACTCGATCTTGCGGAGCTAGCGGAGACACTCTCTCATCGTGAAGAAATCACTGAAGTCAAATACGATCCCGCTAAGAATCCCTGGGATCGAGCCAGCTCCCAAACGCAACCAGTCCACCCCAGACCCGTTCTCGGATAGAGAGGATCTGGTCGTGCTTCAACACGGTGATACGCTGAATATCATCCTCTAGGAAGAGCTGCTCCAGTCCGCCGACTTCCTCAAACTCCTTCGTGTTCTCGTTGTACCGATCCGGATCGCTAATCCGGAGTTCCTTCTGCTGACCGGCACGGCTCCATCCGCTGACATCGCCGATGTACAGCTGGTTATCACTGGTCTTGACCATCACCTGGTCGGCGTGTTTGAGGTAGTCCTCCCACGGCTGTTGCCGGGAGTACGAAATCTGCATTTTTGACTGGAGGATGCCCCGCAGAATCCCCGGGAGATCGATGAGAATGGCCGCTGCATAGAGCACGCCGACGAACAGGGATACCGCGAAGATGACGAGGATGTAATCTATGCGGAAGGCGGGATCGAATAGGATGCCTTGGAACTGGGAGAACGAGGTGATGGGCTCGACGAATTGTTGATAGGCGCCGATGAACAGGGCGTCGATCAGGAGGCTGGAGACGAGACTCCATATGAGCAGGACGAACTGTTTGATGTCGTCCTCGATCGCGGCCAGGGAGACGGCTGTCATGACGGCGACGAAGCCGGGGGCTATGAGGACGGCGTAGAAGATCGGGCTTCCCGGCAGGCTCGCCATAGGTGGTCTGGGTTACTCGCTGCTCTCGGAGCTACTGGACGTGTCGGATTGGTCTCCGCTGGAGTTTGCGGGGGCATCCGGGTCGACGCTGCTGGGGATGGAGATGTCTTCGGCCGAGGGGGTCTCGTTGCCGCCGGAGGGGTTCTTGTCGGCGCTTTTCTCTTGCGTTTCCCAGTCCGAGCTGCTCGTGTTTTTTATGCCTGCATTCTCGCGGCGTGTGGTCTCGCCGTTGCCGGATTTTTGAGCGCTGTTGGCAGCTTGGAAGCGTTCTCCGTCAGCACTCCGGTTTTTGTTGGCGGCAAGTGCGTCGCGGCCAGTGTCGCCGGAGGACGTGTCGTTCGAGGAGTCGTTGCTGGAGTCGCTGCCTGAATCGTCGCTCATATATCGTTTATATGGGTAAATGCACTAAAGTCGTCGCCAAGCGTGGTGAAAGTATAGCTATTTGGTTACTATGGCAGCGTGAGGGTGACGAACTCGAACCCGATCAGGAAGGTCAGTGTGACTGAGCCGGTGTGGAGGTAGTTGAGACCGAGGGCAACGACCGCGGTCATAATAAATGTTACATATTCTGCGAAGAGCGAAGTCCGCAGCCTGTACCGTTGCCATGGAAAATGAGTGAATTTCGGTTACGAATCGAGGGGTTTGATACAGTCAAGATACTGCTCTCTCACCTCCTCACGGTCAACCTTCGTGTAGATATCCATCGTCTCGGATTCTGCATCGCCTCTGATATACTGGAGAATCCTGTCGTCCATTCCCTGCCGCCGCATCAATGTCGTGAACACCGTCCGGAATGTATGTGGCGTGAACTTTCGCTCGAACCGTGTCTCACCCTCGTCCATCACTTCGCTCTCGATTGCGGCTTCTCGGATACTACGTCGGAGTTGTTCACGACCCACCCGATTGCCTCGCATGCTCACGAACAAATAATCATCCTCGTCGTCTCCTCGGACCAACTGTGAACGGCGGATCGCTCGAACAGTTTCCTCGTCAACTGGAACGACAGTCTGTTTGCCACCTTTCCGTTGCGTGAGCCGAATGAAGCCATCCTCGAGCATCAAACCATCCAACTTGACCTCCAACGCCTCCGTAAGCCGACAGCCCGTTTTCGCCATGAGCATCGCTATGGCTCTATCCCTCGGCTTCGAGATCGACTGCACGATTTTCTTCGCATTTTCCCACGTCGCACAGTCCGGCCGAGAACGGATTTCCTTGGGTATCTCCTCCAGCACCACGGCAGCCGGATTACCTGTAATCTCCTCGAAGCGAGGCCGCTTCATTGCGTAACTAAAGAAGGCGGATAGACTCTCCAGATACCGACGCTTCGTATTCCGACTGAGTTCGCGGTCGTTCAGGATACGCATATACTCCTCGATATCCCTAACCGTGGTATCAGCCGGTGTCCTGTCCGGGAAGTGCTCGTGGTAGAACTTCTTGAGCACTCGACTATAGGCGTTCAGCGTCCGTGGACTTCGGCCCGTGGTTTCCTTCTGTTCGAGAAACTGATTAATCTCCTCGTGCTTGTTCCTGAATACCTTCTTCTCCCATTCGTTGGGCATCTATGCATCACCCTCCGGAACGTGGCGCCATCCGTGGCCCATCTGGTACTGTGCCCTATCCGTGTCAATGAGGTCATACAGGATTGCCTCGACCTCTTTTCTAACGTAATCCGATACGCGGTCTGATTGGAGCACGGACGCGACAAGGTCGTCGAGAGAGCGATAATTCTCGTCAAGTTCCCCCATTACGACATCCGGAGTGACTAGTTCGGTGTCTGATTCTGAACTCTTCTTGAGCCGTCCGATCTCATCATGGAGTTCGTCTATTCGTTCTCTCAGCTCTTCTTCCTCCCCCGAGTGACCAGATTCGGTAAAGAAGTCGTCTTCGCGTGCCCTACGTGCCTCCATGATGAGTTCATAGAGGTACTTGCTCCGACTGGAGTACCCCTTCTCTTCGGCTTCTCGTGTCCATTCATCCTTGTGTCTACATTTACAGTAAATGATAACTTGGTCCGTATCCTCTGCGAGTCCGATTTGTTCTTTCCAGCCTTTGTCTGCCATGTGTGTCGATTTCATCGGTTGATTTCATACTATTCTATTTAATATCAGAATTTTTATATCTAAGGTTGGTTCTAACTTGAATGAGTGCCGAGGCCACTCCCGATACGTCGACGTCGGCGGGGTTCGCTCCGCCCCGACGCCGTACATCCGGATCACCCGTTCGTCCGTCGTCAAATCGTCGTGGGACCGTCGTGTCGTCGATCCCGAGGTTCGCTCCGACGCAGGGGTCGCTGTGATCCACAGGTTCAAGGAGGGTCGCGGGAACCACTCTACTCAGATCGAGACATGCCGCTTTCGCTCGGATCGATACAGCTTTTCTGGCTGTACGTCCTCCTGTTCGCCGCGTCGGCACTGGCGTGTCTCTGGTCGCTCCGGGCCGTCTCGCGGGTACAGCACCCGGCGGTGCGGCGCGGGCTCTCCTGGTTTCTCCTGTTGTGTGGGGGCTGGGCCGGGATGCACGTCGGGTACCTCGTCTCCCCGACCGACGCGCTCCGGTACGCCTTCTACGTCGGCGGCCTCGTGGTCGGCTGGGCGGCGATCGGCCCCTGGCTCTACTTCTGTTCGGCCTACACCGGGCGCACGCTCCACAAGCGATCGACCGTCCGGCTGGCGGCGGTCGCGATGTTCCTCGTCGTCGCGGCGGTGAAGGTCACCAACCCGATCCACGGCTACTACTTCTCGACGGCGGTGGCCACGCGACCGTTTCGCTACCTGCAGATCGTCCCCGGGGTGCTCCACTGGGTCGCGATGGGGCTTGCCTACGCGCTCGCGTTCATCGGCTTCTTCATGCTCTACGAGCTGTTCGCCCGCGTCGACTCGAACACGCGGCCGCTGTTCGTCCTGGTCGGACTCACCGGGATTCCGGTCGTCCTCGACGTCCTCAGCGTGTCTCACGAGCTCGTGTTGACGGTCACCTATTCACCGATCGGTGTCGCCGCGTTCGCGGTGGGCGTCGGATACGTCTACTTCGACGAGTTCCAGGTCATCCGGCTGACCGGCGGGACCGACGATCCGGTGATCGTCGTGGACGACGACGACCGGATCCGGGAGTACAACACGCAGGCGGCGGCCGTCTTCCCGACGCTTCCCGAACACCTCGGGGAACCGCTTGCGGCCGCGTTACCCGACCTCGCCGGGGCGCTCGAGACGGACGGGGAGAAGCTCGCGATCACCGATCGTGGGTCCCCACGCTACTACACGGTGTCCACGGCGAGCTTCTACGCGGCGGCGGCACGGCTCGGGACGTCGATCACGCTCGTCGACATCACGGCGGAGGAACGATACCGACGGGAGCTCGAGGACCGGAACGAACGGCTCGACCGGTTCGCGAGCATCGTCAGCCACGACCTCCGGAACCCCCTGCAGGTGATCGCGGGCCGTCTGGACCTCGCGACGGAGACGGGCGACCTCTCACACCTCGATCCCGCCATCCGATCGGTCGACCGGATGAACGAGCTGATCGACGACCTCCTCGAGCTGTCCAGGGAGGGGCTGTCGATCGACGAGACCGAGCCCGTCTCGGTGCCCGAGTTCGTCCGGGAGTGCTGGACACAGATCCCCGACGAGGGGGCGACGATCGCGGTCGAGCCGTTCGAGCTCGTCGTCGACGCCGACCCCGAGCGGCTGAAACAGGTCTTCGAGAACCTCTTCCGGAACGCGATCGAGCACGGCCACGAGAACACCCTCGCGAACGGCGATGAGGATGGCAATGAGGACGGCGGTGAGGACGTCACGGTTCGCGTCGGCCCGCTCCCGGACGGGCGGGGCTTCTACGTCGCGGACGACGGGGACGGGATCGACCCCGAGGTGCGCGAGACGCTGTTCGACCCCGGTGTCACGACGACGGTCGGCGGCACCGGGTTCGGACTGCCGATCGTCCGGAAAGTCGTTGAGGCACACGGTTGGTCGATCACGGCCACGAACGGCGCCGACGGCGGTGCCCGGTTCGAGATCGTGACCGGCGAGCGCGACGCTGAACCAGTGACTGACGAGTGATCGGGGACCGATGCTGACCGAGGCAGCGTAGTGGCTGGGCTCGCGACGAAACGAATGCGGGACGACTCGAAACGAGGAACGACCAACACGAACGGCGAACCGAAACGAGCCGCGAACCGGAAACGGGACCGCGAAACACACGGGCGCCGGCCGACTGCGTGCGCCTATCGTGGATCGGCCCTCCATTTTGCGGTCGAGCCGCTGAGATCGCCCGCGAACGCGTTTCCGTCGTCGACCGTGTTCGGCAACCGGCGACGGTCGGTCGCGTCGAACGTCGCCGGCGCGCGGGCGACGGGATCGACGACCCGATCGGGGTCGGGGTGATCGGCGTCGATCGGCGGCGTGGTCGGGCGGGCCGAAGCGGTGCTGTCGGTGTCTGGTCGCAGGTCAACCGTGTACTACGGATGCCATCATCATCCCGAAGGCACCAATACCTAATAAACGTTCGTGAAGAACCAACATTTTCCGATCGATCAATGATGAGGATCGGTGTGCGGGAAGACGGTGTCCGGGGAGACGGTGTGAACACGCTGACCCGGGTATTTCGGCCCCGTACGGCGGCTTCGCCGGCGATCAGCTCACCAGATCACCGTCAAGCGTGACCGAGTCGGTGGCGGCGTTGCGGAGGGCGTCCGACCGCCCGAACTCCCCGGGCGCGATGGCGACGGTTCGGACGCCGTAGCCGTTCGCGGTCTCGACGACCGGCTTGAAGTCGGTGTCACGCGAGGCGATGGCGAGCGTCGTCATCCGTCCCTCGGCGGCGAACCGCGTGGCGTCGACGGCGAGTTTCACGTCGACGTCCCCGGAGGTGATGACCACCTCGTAACCGCGTGCCTCGGCGGCCTGGATCAGCCCCGGCGTCGCGTGCTCGTCGAGGTACAGTCGGGCGGTGACGAGCGTCCCTTCTGCAGTCGCAGCCGCCCGGACGTCGTCGAGATCGACGTCGAACTCCTCGCGGAGGACGTTCGGCCCGTCGACGAACAGCGCCACGCCGGCCGTCCGCTCGACGTGGGGGCCTCCGAACGTCGCCGCGTTCGATTCCGCGTCCCCGTCCGCGTCCGCGTCCATAGTCCTCCTACCGGTTCCGGGGGCATAGGTATCCCGATCCGGAACCGCGACCTATCGGCGCATCCACTCGCTCGCCTGCGGCTCGGCGGGATCGGTGACGACCTCGATGAGGGTCGGTCCGTCGTCAGCGAGGGCGTCGGCGACCGCCGCCGGGATCGCGTCGGCGTCCGCGATCCGGCGCGCGTCGACGCCCATCCCCTCGGCGATCGCCGACAGATCGAGTCGGACGTCGGGCCAACCGTATCGACCGTCCCGAAAGCCGTACGACCGGCTGGCCTCGTCGCTGATGATCGCGTAGTCGTCGTTGTTCAACGCGAGGACGGTGACGTCGACGTCCTCGGCCGCCAGGGTATGCAGCTCGTGAACGCACATCAGCAGCCCGCCGTCACCGACGATCGCCGCGACCGGCGCGTCGGGATTCGCCAGTTTCGCGCCGATGGCCGACGGGAGAGCGGTCCCCATCGTCGCCCAGGAGCCGGGATTGACGTACCGGTCCGGGCCGAACGCGGGGACGGAGACGAGCGTCCACAGTCGGGATCCGCCCGCGTCCGCGGTGAGGATCGTCTCGCGGGGCAACGCCTCCCGGATCGCCCGGAGCGCGCCGACCGAGGGCATCGGGTCGTTGCCGCGTGCCTCCTCGATGAGGCGGTCGAACCGCTCCCGATCGGCGGCCCGGACCGATCGGGCTCGTTCGGTCCCGTTGGCGTCGTGGACACTCGGTGTCTCCGAAAGCCGATCGGCGATCGCCGTGATGGTCGCGCCCGCATCGGCGACGATTCCGACGGTCGGGTCATAGCCCACTCCGATGTCGTCGACGCCGAGCGTGACGTGGACCAGTTCGTCGGGCAGTGAGACGGAGAAATGGCGGGTGGCGACCGCGTCGAGGTCCGATCCGACGACCAACCCGACGTCGGCGGACGCGAGCAGCTCGGTCAGCTCCGTGCTCGCGCCGCCACAGAGCACGCCCGCGGAGAGCGGGTGATCCTCCGGGATCGTTCCCTTCCCCTTATACGTGGTCACGACCGGCGCGTCGAGCCGCTCGGCGAGCGCGACGAGGGGCGTCGACGCACCCGAGCGCCGGACGCCGCCGCCGGCGAGGATCACCGGATTCACGGCCGCCGCCAGCCGATCGGCCGCGTCGATAACGGCGTCGGGGTCGGGGCGATCGGGCTCGGGAACCGGGAGGTCACCGACGGCGGCCTGTGGAACCGATGCGGCGAGGAAGTCCTTCGGGATCCCCACGCGAACGGGGCCCTGCGGGTGTTCGCGCGCGGTCCGGATGGCGCGGGCGACCGCCGGCACGACGCCCTGTGCCGTCTCGACCAGGACGTTCTCCTTGACCACCGTGTCGTAGGTCTCCGGCGGCGTCTCGTGGATGCCGTCGCCGCCGCGGACGTCGTGTTCGGTCTCGACGGCGAGGTGCAACAGGGGCACCGCGTCGTTGCGCGCGTTCTTGAGACCGTTCATCGCGTTCATGTCGCCGGGGCCCGGAACAACGACGGTGGCCGCCATCTCGCCGGGCGGCCGGGTCTCCGCGTACCCCCACGCCTGGTGGGTGACTGCCGTCTCGTGGCGGGCGACGACGAACCGGGCGTCCCGGCGCTCCAGCGCCCGGTTGAGCGGGAGGGTCTGCTTGCCGGGGATCCCGAACACCGTGTCGATCCCGTCCGCAAGCAGCCGGTCGACCAGGGCGCTCGCGACGGTGGGTGTCTCGGGCGACGACGCCGCGTCCGGGGATCGATCGCCGGTCATCGTTCCGGCTTCGACCGATCGCCCCATAAGGCTTCCTCGGACCGCCGCCGGTGAGGAGGCACCGAAAAGGATTAACGACGAGGGAGCGAGACCCCGAAACGACCATCGATCGCCGCGCCGGCAGCGACGATCGAACCCACAGCGACACCGACAAACTCCCTATGAGCTTCGACGTACCCACCGACCGACGCTATCTGGAATCGCACGAATGGACGACCACGGAGGAGCCGATCCGGATCGGGATCTCCGCGTTCGCACAGGATGAACTCGGCGACGTCGTCTTCGTCGAACTCCCCGAGGCGGGCGAGTCGATCACCGCCGGCGAGACGTTCGGCGTCGTCGAGTCGATCAAAGCGGTTTCCGACCTGTACGCCCCGATCTCCGGCGAGGTGACGGCGGTCAACGAGGCCCTCTTCGACGCTCCCGAACTCGTCAACGAGGACCCCTACGGCGAGGGGTGGATGGTCGAGATCGACATCGACGACGAATCGGCCCTCGAGGAGCTGTTGAGCGCCGACGAGTACCGCGAGCAGATCGAGTAGCGGGCGGTCACGGAGCGGGCGGTCGCGGAGCGGGGTGGTACCGTATCCGGTCGAGTCACGAGGCTGGCTCCGCCTCGATTCGAGCGAGGGCTACTCCGCGTCGGTGGCCGACGCGTTCGCCGCCGACCCGTTCGTTCCCCCGTCCGCCGGGATCGCACCGGCTTCGCGCAGGCGGTCGATGTCGCCGTCCCCGTAGCCGTGCTCGCGCAACACGGCCGTGGTGTGCTCACCGAGCAGCGGCGGGTGACGGCGGTAGGTCGTCGGTGATCGGGAGAAGTGCATCGGCGATCCGGGCATCTCCACGGTGCCGGCGGTGGGGTGGTCCATCTCCACGCGCATCCCGCGCGCCGCGAGCTGCGGGTCCGCGAAGACCTCCGCCATGTCCCGGACGTGGCTCGCGGGAACGTCGTGCTCGGCCAGGGCGTCGAGGGCGGTCTCGGTCGTCAACTCGGCGAACGTGGCCTCGAGCTCGGCGTCGAGGGCCTCGCGGTGCTGCACGCGTTTCGCGTTCGTCTCGAAACGGTCGTCCGCGAGCAGGTCGGGTCGATCCAGCGCCGCACAGAGGGGTGGCCAGAACGTATCCGACGAGCAGGCGACGACGACGTAACCGTCGGCCGTCTCGAAGGCCCGATAGGGGACGATGTTCGGATGTTTGCTCCCCATTCGGCGGGGCGACTCCCCGGAGGCGAAGTAGTTCGTGGCCATATAGCTCATCCAGGCGGCCTGCCCGTCGAGCAGGCTGACGTCGATCTTCTGTCCGGCCTCCCCCTCGCCCAGCTCTCGGTCCAGCAGGGCGGCGAGGATCGCCTGCGTCGCGTACATCCCGGCACCGATGTCGGCGAGGGCGACGCCGACGCGGACCGGGGCGCCCCCCTCGACGCCGGTGATGCTCATCAGACCGCCGCGGGCCTGCATCATGATGTCGTAGGCCGGCTTGTCCCGGTCGGGACCCCACTCGCCGTATCCCGAGATCCCGCAGTAGATGAGTCCCGGATTGTCCTCGCGGAGATCCTCGTACCCGAGGTCCCACCCGTCCATCGTGCCGACCCGGAAGTTCTCGACGACGACGTCGGCCTCCCGCGCGAGATCGCGGAAGACGGCCTGTCCGGCCTCGGTCGAGAGGTTCAACTCGACGGAGCGTTTGTTCCGGTTGACGCTGGCGTAGTAGGCGCTCTCCCCTGGCTCGTCCTCATCCCCACCGAAAGAGGGTGGGTGCCAGCCGCGGGTCTGATCACCCTCACCCGGGCGTTCGATCTTGATCACCTCGGCGCCGAGATCGCCGAGCTGCATCGTACAGAACGGCCCGACGAGGACGCGGGAGGCGTCGAGAACGGTTACGCCCGACAGCGGTCCGTCGGATCCCGACGGGGTTCGTGCTTCACCGACCATATGCGTTCATCCGGATCGGTTCGCGGGGTGGGAACTTGAAGCCATCCTCACGGGATGCGGTTGCGTACCGTCGACGGAACTCACAGCCCCTCCCGACCGCCCTGTGAGAGCAACACGACCATCGAGAGCCCCGAGATGAGAAGCAACAGCAGCGCCGGCACGGCGGCGTACTGGAAGTAGGCCGCCTCCTGGGCCCGCCAGATCTGGGTGACGATCGTCTCGAAGCCGGTCGGCCGGAGGATGAGCGTCACCGGCAGCTCCTTCATCGTGGTGAGGAAGACGAGCGCCGCGCCAGCGGTGACGCTCGGCGCGATCAGCCGGAGGGTGACCCGGCGGAAGGCCCCGCCGGGACTCTCCCCGAGCGTCCGAGCCGCCTCGACGATCGTCGGATCGACCTGAAGCACGCCCGACCGGAGCGTGCCGACCGCCTGCGGGGTGAACCGGATCACGTACGCGAAGACCAAAATCGGGATCGTCTGGTAGATGCGGGGGGCGTAGGGGATCTCGAGGGCCTCATACCCCGCGCCGAAGTAGACGAGCGCGAGGGCCAACACGATCCCCGGAACGGCGAACCCGACGTACGTCGCACGCTCGGTGATCGTCGCGAGCGGCGACTCCTCGCGGGCCGCGAAGTAGGCGATCGGGAGGGCCGCCAGGACGGCGACGGCCGCCGCCGCGAGCGCGACCGTCGCGGAGTTGACCGCGAAGCTCCACTCGAAGGCCAACGAGGGGCGACCGGCGTCGGCAGCGAGCAGCCACCGTCCGAGGATCCAGATCGGGACCACGAGCGCGACGGCCACGACGCCGACGGGCAACAGGAGGGCCGGCCACCGCCAGCGCCCGAGGGGAACCGGCGCCCCGCTGCGACCGCCGGTCCCGCCCTCGACCGATCGGGTCGACCGGATCCACTGTTCGAGTCCCAACACGACCAGGACGACCACGAGCAGTTGCAACGAGAGCAGCGCGGCGTACTCCTGGCCGAAGGAGTTGTACTCGACGTAGATCTGCTGGGTGAAGACCTCGACGCGCATGATCGCCGGCGTGCCGAAATCGGAAATCGCGTACAGCGCCGCAAGCAGCGCGCCGGCCGCGGTCGCGGGCCGGATGTGTGGCAGCGTGACGCGGCGGAACGCCTCCCACCGCGTGTGGTCGAGGGTCCGGGCGGCCTCGATGAGCGTCGTGTCGAGCGAGAGCAGCGCCGCGCGCGTGGTCAGGTAGACGTAGGGGTAGGTGTACAGCGTGATGAGGAGGACCGCGCCGTGCAGGCCGTATATCTCCGGGATGCGCTCGACCCCGAGCGGAGCGAGCAGGTCCCGGAACTCGCCGCGAGGACCGAACGCGGAGACGAACGAGAACGCGCCGACGTAGCTCGGCACGACCAGGGGGAGGGCGACGGCGACGGTCAAAAACCGGCGGAACGGCAGGTCCGTCCGGGTCGTGAGATACGCGAGCGGGACGCCGATCAGGACCGACGCCGCCGTGACGCCGGCCATCAGGAGGAGGCTGTTCACCAGGACCTCGACCGTTCCCCAGCTGAACAGCAGCTCACGGGCACGGGTCGGGTCGACGGTGACGGTCTCGATCACGAGCCAGCTCAACGGGAACACGAACGCCAGGGCGATCGCGACACACACGAGCGCAAGTCCGTACGTGGTCTCGATCGACCCGAGCCGCGAGCGGAGGTCGGCGAGGATCGGTCGGGCATCTCGCATAGCGGTTCGTATACGTAGCAAGTCGTTCCAACGAGTATAAGGATTAGGTTTGCCTAATCCGCCCATGGAGCTGACGAGACGCGACGCGCTCGCGGCCCTCGCGGCGATGGGGACCGGCGGGGCCGCGGTCGCGGGCGTTGCCCACGTTCGCGACGGCGACGCCGACGGGTCCGGGAGCGATGATGACGGGCCCGGATCCGACGGGAAGACCTCGACGACGCCGGGGGATTCAGACGACTCGCTTCTTGCGGACCCCGCGATCGTCGAGGCGTTCGTGGCGGTGGCCGAGCCAGTCTATCCCGACGAGCTCTCGGGCATCGAGGAGTTCGTCGGGACGGTCATCGAGGGACGGCTGCGGGAGGCGCCGACCGCGGACGGGATCCGGGAGACGATGACGGAGCTCGACGAACTCGCCGCGGAGTGGTACGGCGGCCGGCTGTCCACGATCCCGGCCGCCGACCGCGATCGCCTGCTGCGGGAGGTCGGCGCGGACGTCGCCGAGGAGGTCCCCGACGGGACCCTGGCCGAACGGGTCCGGTATCACGTCGTGAACGAGCTGCTGTTCGCGCTGTACGCCTCGCCAACCGGCGGGGAGCTCGTCGGCATCGAGAACCCGCAGGGACATCCCGGCGGGACCGAGAGCTATCGACGGGGGCCGACCCGATGAGCGACCGGACGCCGGTCGTCGACGCCGACGTCTGCGTGATCGGGGCCGGGCCCGCGGGCGCGATCGTGAGCGACCGGCTCGCCGCCGCCGGGCACTCGGTCGTCGTTCTCGATGCGGGCCCGCGGTTCGACCCCGCCGACCGCATCGACCGCCAGGAACGGGCGATCCGTCCGTACTACGGCCGACCGGACGTCTGGGACGGCGACCCCGAGCGCGACGCCTACTCGAGCAGCGGCGACCGGGGATACCCACTCAACCACGCCCGCGTGAAGGGCGTCGGTGGGTCGACGCTCCACTGGCAGGGGATGGTGATGCGGCTCCACGAGGACGACTTCAACGCCGCCACCGAGCGCGGCGTCGGCGTCGACTGGCCGATCGACTACGCCGACCTCCGACCCTACTACGCGGCGGCCGAGCGAGAACTCGGGGTCTCGGGGGCCAGCGACAACCCGTACGCCCCGCCGCGGGAGGAGCCGCATCCGATGCCCGCCTTTCCGCCGTCCTACAGCGACAGCCTGTTCGCGGAGGCCTGCGAGGAGCTCGGGATCGATATGCATTCGGTGCCGAACGCGCGCAACTCGGAGGGCTACGACGACCGCAGCGCCTGCGTCGGCTACGGAACCTGCCAGCCGGTCTGCCCCTCCGGGGCGAAGTACGACGCGACCGTCCACGTCGATCGCGCCGAGGAACGCGGTGCGACCATCATCGACCGGGCGGCAGTGCAGCAGCTCGATCACGGCCCGGACGGCGAGCGAGTTCGATCGGCCGAGTACGTCACTCCCGATGGCGAGACCCATCGACAGGAGGCGGACGCCTTCGTCGTCGCCGGCGGCGGCGTCGAGACGCCCCGGCTGCTGCTCCTGTCGGAATCGGATCAGTATCCCGACGGGTTGGCGAACACAAGTGGGGCGGTCGGGCGGTTCTTCATGGACCACCTGTTCGCCGGCACCGGCGGCGTCCTCGACGAGCCGACCCGCCAGAACCACGTGGGCTTTCTGACGAGCGAGTGTCACGGGTTCTACGACGAGGCCGACGCCGAGACCGCGCCGTTCAAACTCGAGTTCTTCAACTACGCGGGGCCGTCGCCGGTCGAGATGGCGCTCTCCGGGGAGTCGTGGGGCGACGATCTCCTCGGGGACCTGCGTGACGCCTACGGCAACAACATCGCGATGGGGGCACTCGTCGGACAGCTTCCCGACGAGGGGAGCTACGTCGGCCTCGATCGCGACCGCACCGACGCCCACGGGAACCCCGTCCCAGAGATCCACTGGTCCGTCGACGACCGCGCACTCGAGACGATCGACCGCGTGAACGCGATCCAGGAGTCGATCCTCGAAGAGCTGGGCGCGGAGATCACCTGGCAGGCCGACGCCGAAAGCACCGGTCCGGCCTATCACCACATGGGGACGACCCGGATGGGCGAGGATCCGACCGAGAGCGTCGTCGATCCCGACCTGCGGACCCACGACCTCCGGAACTGCTGGATCGTGGGCAGCAGCGTCTTCCCGACCGGCGGCGCGATGAATCCGACGCTGACGATCGCCGCGCTCGCGCTTCGAGCGGCCGAGAACATCGACTCGGCACTCGGCGGACCGTGAGAACCCACCGGTCGTCGTATCTGTTTTAGGCGAACCTAAAAGATTAAATCCCCCCGGTTCCGATGGGGAGGTAATGAGTCAGTCAATCGAGCCCCGAACCGGGGCCGAGACGGCCGACATCGACGGAGACGAGGAACCGGCCGATCGGGACGATCCGACCGCGACGACGGAACGAGTCGACGCGTCCACGGTGGATCCCGAGACATCAGGCGATACCGCCGAGACACGATCGAACGCCAGGGACGCTAGCGGGACGGACGCCGGTCACTTCACGTTCGACGACCTGAGCGTGGTGATGGGAACCTACAACGAGGAGGCGGCCATCGCGACGGTGATCGAGGACATCGAGCGCGTCACGAACGGGCGCGCGGAGGTCGTCTGCGTCGACGGCTCCTCGGACCGAACGCCCGAGATCGCTCGCGAACACGGGGCGACCGTGATCGAACAGGAGCCCCAGGGCTACGGCGTCGCCGTCGAGGCGGCGATCCGGGCGCCGGACCGGCCGGTCGTCGTCACCACCGACTGTGACGACACCTACCCGATGGAGCGGCTGCCCGCGTTCCTCGAGGCGATCAACGACGGCGCCGACGTGGTCAGCGGCGACCGCCTGTATCACGGCGCCGAGACGATGCCGGCGTTCAACCGGTTCGGCAACCACGCCTTCGCCGGGATCGCGAGCCTCCTTATGGGAACGCGCGTCCACGACACCACGACCGGGATGCGGGCCTACCGCCGCGAGGTGATCGAGTCGATCGAGTGGACCGAAAACACCGGCCTCTCGGCCGAGCTGTTGATCCGACCGCTCGTGCGCGGGTACGACGTGCAGGAGGTCCCGATCCCGTACGGCGAGCGCGCGGGCGAGACGAAACTCGACCCGATCGAGGGCGGCGCGGCGATCGCGAAGTCGATCGTGACGGTCTGTCTGGAGGAACGCCTCCGGCAGCTCTAGCGGGCCGCGCGATCGCTTCCCGAACACGTTCACGCCGTCGAGGATCGACCAGCCGCGCCACCGGCGATCGGTCCGTTCGAACAGCAAAGCCTAATGAGGTGGGTGCCAAACCGAGAGGTGATGCCCACAGTAGAATACCTTAACTACGAAGTGCTCGACGACCACGACTGGTCGATGGACGACGACGACCTCTTCGAGAAGGCCGCCGACGCCGGCCTCGACGACGAGGACTACGGTACGCTCGACGTCAACCAGGGCGAATACATCCTCGAAGCCGCCGAGGCGCAGGGGTACGACTGGCCGTTCTCCTGCCGCGCCGGCGCGTGTGCGAACTGCGCGTCCATCGTCAAGCAGGGCGAGATCGACATGGACATGCAGCAGATCCTCTCGGACGAGGAAGTCGAGGAGAAGGACGTCCGCCTGACCTGCATCGGCAGCCCGGCCGCCGACGAGGTCAAGATCGTCTACAACGCGAAACACCTCGACTACCTGCAGAACCGCGTCATTTAAATCGGCGTCCCGATCCGTACACGGACGCGACTCTTTCGAGGGCGGTGGTGGGTTCGAACGAAGTGCGTCTTCGGTCGTTCACCATCAGGAACGTCTATCTGGATAGTGTCTCAACGACATCAGTGACGGTGAATAGACGGAGATCGTCCCGCTCCTCGGCTGCGGCGACGAGTGAGGACGCGAACCCGCTTCGGCTGAACAGGGCGTATTCGTAGTTCACGTCACCATCGGTCGGCGACCAGTCCACTTCCGGTGCTTCCCGTTGGAGCTGTGCGAAAACCTCATACCCCATCGGTTGCTGCTGGAATTTGGCTTCCCCGACCACCAGCGTCTCACCGTTCGTCGGGGCGTAGTTCAAACTATCGTAGTTCAAACTACGTTATTGGGGGCGGTCGTATTTGAGTATACGAACGTGTGGTGGCCGTCGCGCACGACGCATATATACCCCACGACCGCTCCGCCTCGGCGGGAATACACATAATATATAAAACATAATAATCGAACGGTCGAGTGATGTCGGACACACCGATCGAGACGATCGATACGCTCCTCGAGAGCGTCGAGGCGGACGTCGACGACGAAGCCCTCGGGTTCAAGCTCCGGACGGCCAGACAGCTCCTGCTGGTGCTCCGCGAGCGGGAGACGGTCGGCCAGGAGGCGCTCGAACACGCCGATATCGACCCCGAAACCCGAGAGCAGCTCCGGGAGTTGGGCTACCTGGAGTGACGCGATCGGCTCACCCGTGCCGGGAGACGTGATACACGATCCCCCAGACGAACGAGAGCCCGAGCATGATCACGACCGCTCCCGCGAACTGGTCGGTCGCGGGCACGGCGATCCCCGTCGTCGATCGGATCGCCGCCATCGCGAGGACGCCGGCCTCGCCGAGCGGCGGCGCGACGCTCCAGAGGTACTTCGAGAACATCGTGCCGACGATGAGGGTGACGAACGCGGAGACGGCGTGTGATCCACCGGTTTTCGCGGGCATACCCGACGGATCCCGGAGATCGGTCTTAACGGTTCGGACGTGTGTTCCAGCGGACAGGTTTGGAAGCGATCATTCGGTATGGAACTCGAATCGGGCGCCGCCGTCGACGCCCCCACCACAGCGAACGTCCCAGCCGTGGGCCTCGGCGATCGTCTCGACGATCGCGAGCCCGTAGCCGGTCCCGTCGGGGTCGTTCGAGTGGCCGGCTTCGAAGACCGCCTCCCGCTCGTCCGCGGGGATCCCGGGACCGTCGTCCGCGACCGCGAACCCGTCCGCGATCGCCTCGACGCGGACGGTCACGTCCGGGGCCGCGTGTTCGACCGCGTTGTGGTAGAGGTTCTCGAGCGCCTGCTGGAGGCGGTTCGGGTCGGCCTCGACCGTCCGGTCGGCCTCGACGACCAGCTCCGCGTCGGGGGTCTCGACGAACCCCCACGCATCACGGGCGACGGCGCCGAGATCCACCGGCTCCGTCTCGTCGATCCCCTCGCCCTCCCGCGCGAGCGTGAGGACGTCTCCGATCAGTCGGTCCATTCGCGAGAGCGCGTCCTCGATCCGGTCGAAATATTCGTCATCACCCGTTTCTCGGGCGAGCTCCAGGTACCCCGTGGCGACGTTCAGCGGGTTTCGGAGGTCGTGGGAGACGGTCCCGGCGAACTCCTCGAGCTGTGCGCTCCGGCGTTCGAGCTCCTTGCGGTGGCGCTGGATCGTCTCCTCACGGGCCGCCCGGTCGAGGGCGGCGGCCGTGGTCGACGCCAGGATGCGGGCGATCGTGACGTCGACGTCGTCGAAGGCGCGGCGCCGCCTCGCCGCGACGCTGAAGACCCCGTGGTCACCCAGCGGGAGGAGGATCTCGCTGCGGACCGGCGTCTCCGCCGGGTCGTAGATCCGCGGATACTCGTCGACGTCGTCGACCACACGTGGCGTTCCGCTCTCGAAGACCTCCCAGGAGATGCTCGGATCCGGGGCCGCGGAGTAGACGGTGTCCTCGCCGAACAGGTCCAGTGACGCCTCGGTGAGCGAGGCCGGAACGAGGGCGTCGCGGTCCGCGTCGTGGAGCCAGATCCCGTCGTGGGGCATATCGAACTCCTCGGCGACGGTCTCAACGACCCGGTCACAGACGTCCTCACGCGTGTGGACGGTGAGCAACTCCTCGGTCACACGATGGATCGTCTCGATCCGGCGCAGCCGGCGGACGCGCTGGGCGTCGTAGATCCCCACGAGGGTCCCGCCGAGCGCGCCGCCGGCGGCGACGGTGGCAACCACGTACTGGGTCTCCCGGACTGAGCCGGTGACGACGCCCTGGTCGAACACGACGAGGCTGGCGACCGCGCCCATCGTCGCCGCGCCGCCGTAGGCCCACCACCAGACGCGACGCGGCGGAATCCGTGGAGCCGACGTCCGTAGACCCACCGCGACGACGACGACGGCGAGGGAGATCACGAGCGGGACGACACCCCCGACGAACACGATCGGGGTGATCACCTCGTGGCTGCGGACGTGTTGCAGGTGGACGACGGACAGGATCAGGCCGAGCAGAACGAGCAACGGGATGGCGAGGCGGTCACCCGGCTGGAGGGCCCGAACGCGATCGAGGCGACCGACGGGACCGTCGAGGAGTGACCACGGGGAAATCATGCCGATCCGATCGTGTATGTCTCGAAGCCGACATAGTTCTAGCGGCCATATCGACGTCGATCGCCCACACGAAACCGAAATCGGGTACGTTGGGGTGATTTCCTCGGCTATAGTTCGAGTTCGGTGGCGTCGGAGACCTCGAAGCGCAGCACCTCGGGCTCGCCCGCGAGCAGTTCGGGCAGCTGCTCGGCGAACGTCTGGAAGTGCGCCGACTCGGCGTGCGCCTCGAAGGCCTCGGCGTCCTCGTACCGCTCCATGAACCGGAGCACCGTCTCGTCCTCGATGTCGGTCGCGGCGTGATAATCGATCGCGCCGGGCTCGTCGGTCGTCTCCGCGACGAGGTCGGCGGCCAATTCGAGCGCTTGCTCGCGCTCGGCGGGGTCGATCGGGAAGGTCGCGTGGATGACGATCATCGATGCGGACGCGGGTTCCGGCGGCGACGAGATATATCCGGCGGTCCGGACGATCGAACCGGTCGCATCGACCGGTCCGAGGTGGGTCGGGGCCGGCCCGGGATCGGTCCCGAACACGTTCGCGAACAGCGACTCCCGGGCAGGGGGATAACCGATCGACGATGAGCGACTGCCGACTCTGTGGGCTCGAGACGCCGGACCCGCCGCTTTCGACCGCCGAGGTCGACGGCGAGTTCTGCTGTCGGGGCTGTCTCGAGGTCGCCACCCGGCTCGACGATCTCGCGGACATCGAGGACTCCGAGGACGTCCCGACCGGTCGGGAAGCGGTCGCGGACGCGGTCGACGGCCGGGGCGCGGACGGGGCCACCGAGGGCGTTCCGGACGGGGCCGCCGTGACCTACCTGTCGGTCGACGGGATGCACTGTGCGACCTGCGAGTCGTTCCTCGCGTTGCGCGGGGATGACCCGGACGGCGTCCACAAGGTCCGTGCCAACTATGCCACCGGAACCGCCCGGGTAGTCTACGACCCTGACACGATCGGGGAGCGGGATCTGCCGGCGGCGCTTTCGGGATACGGATACGTGCTTCGCCCGCGCGAGGACCGGGTGGCGGACGCAGGCGACCCGGCGGAGACGACGGAGGCGGCGGAGGCACACGACCGGGAACCGGCGGAGTCGGTCGCGGGATCACCCGGGGTCGCGGGATCACCCGGCCACGACCACCGCGCGCGTGGCGACCGGGCCCCGGAGCGGATCGCCATCGGGGTCTTCCTCGCGATGCTCGTGATGCCCTGGTACGTCCTCGCGTTGTACCCCAGCTACCTCGGGGTCGAGACGACCGCACTCGCCGTCGACACCACGACGCCGGCGGGGTACTACGTGCCGGCGGCGTTCATCGCCGTCGCGACGGCCGCCCTGCTCGCGACGACCGGCGCCCCGATCCTCCGGGGGGCGTACGTCAGCCTCCGCACGCGGCAGCCCAATATGGACCTCCTCGTCTCGATCGCGGCGCTTGCGGCGTTCGCCTACAGCACCCTCGCGCTCGTGGGTGGGAGCACGCACCTCTATTACGACGTGAGCGTCGCGATCGTCCTCGTCGTCACGATCGGGCGCTACTACGAGGACCGGGTCCGATCCCGGGCGACCGGCCTGCTCGAGCGGGCCACCGCCGACCGCGTGGTCGAAGCCGAACGACTCACCGACACGGGCCGGGAGTCGGTCCCGGTCGACGCGCTCGAACCCGGCGATCGGGTGGTGGTGCACGCCGGCGACCGCGTCCCGGTTGACGGCACCGTCGCCGAGGGGATCGCCGAGGTCGACGAGTCAGTGATCACCGGCGAGTCCCTGCCGGTCCGCGTGGAACCCGGCGACGAGGTCGTCGGCGGAGCGACCGTCCTCGGCGGCGTCGAGGCGGAAGCGTCCTCGACGGCAGCGTCCTCGATGGTGGGCGAGACGGCTGACGAGACGACGTCCTCGGTGACGTCCGAAGCGGTGACGACCGGTGACGGAGCCACCGCCGAGTCGATCGTCGTGACGGTCGGGCCGGAGGCACGGAGCACGGCCGACCGACTGGCGGCCGCACTCTGGGAAGTGCAGACGACGACGCCGGGCGTCCAGCAGTTCGCGAACGCGCTGGCCACCGTCTTCGTCCCGGTCGTCGTGACCCTCGGGGTTCTGGTGACCGGATGGCGCCTGCTGGCGGGGGCCCCGGTCGAGGCCGCGCTGCTTGCGGGGTTGACCGTCCTCGTCGTCTCCTGCCCGTGCGCGATGGGGCTTGCGACGCCGCTTGCGATCGCGGGCGGGCTCCGGGACGCCCTCGAGCGCGGCGTGATCGTCACCGACGGATCGGTCCTCGAGACCGCACGGGACGCCGAGACGATCGTCTTCGACAAGACCGGGACGCTCACCGCCGGATCGATGCGGGTCCGGGACGTCCACGGCGACCCCGCAACCCTCGAGCGTGCCGCGGCGATCGAACGACGCGCCGATCATCCCGTCGCGGAGGCGATACTCGAGGCGACCGAGACGTCGGAGTCAACTGGGACGGCACCACACGCCACGGATGGCGGACGCGCAGTCGGTCGATCGGTCGAGAAACGCGCCGTCGACCGGTCCGTCGCGGCGTTTCACACGCATCCCGGCGCCGGCGTCTCGGGCCGGATCGAGGGATCCGACGGCGATCGGGTGGTCGTCGGAACGCCGTCGCTCGTCGAGCGCGAGTGCGGGGCCCTTCCGGCGACCCTGACGGAGCACGTCGCGGCGGCCGAGGACGCCGGCGCCCGACCGGTCGCGGTCGGGTGGGACGGGGCCGCACGCGGGGTGATCGTGGTCGGCGACCGCGAACGGGCGGGGTGGACCGAGACGCTCGAGGCGTTCGCCGACCGGGAGGTGGTCGTCCTGACGGGCGATGCGGGCCCGCGCGCCGACCGGTTCCGCGACCATCCCGCCGTCGACGACGTCTTCGCCGGCGTCCCGCCGGACGGCAAGCTCGAAACGATCCGCCGGCTGTCCGCGCAGGGGACGACGGCGATGGTCGGCGACGGGACCAACGACGCGCCGGCGCTCGCGGCCGCGGACCTCGGCATCGCGATGGGCGACGGCACGGCGCGGGCGCTCGAGGCCGCGGACGTGATCGTCACGGCGGAAGACCTGCGCGTGGTGGAAACGGTCTTCGACCTCGCGGCCGGGACCCGACGGCGGGTTCGCGAGAACGTCGCCTGGGCGCTCGGGTACAACGCGGTGGCCATCCCGCTTGCGGTCGCCGGGGCGCTCAATCCACTCTTTGCCGCCTTAGCGATGGCGGCCAGCAGCGCGATCGTGGTGACGAACTCGACGCGGTCGGTGATCGCGGAGGACTCGACGGTCGAGAAGACCGAACCGGTCGAGGCCGACTGAGCGTAAGGTGGACTGAGCGTAAGGTGGACTGAGCGTAAGGTGGACTGAGCGTCAGCGGAAGGCGCACTGAACGCCGAAGCGACCGAAGCGGTCGCCGACCGTCACTCCTCGATCCGGACGGTCAACACCGGCACCGGGGATTGCTTGACGACGCGCTGGGAGACGCTCCCGACGATGTTCCGCTCGTAGTTGTCGCCGCTCGTCCCCATTACCACGAGGTCGATCCCGGCGTCCTCGACGTACTCGATGATCGCGGGCGAGGGGTCGCCGACGTCGACCGCGGAGGTCGTCGCGATCCCTCGATCGGCCGCCGCGTCGACGGCGGCGTCGACCGCGGCGCGTGCCTGCGCCTCGAGTTCGTCGCGGACCTCGTCGACGCGGTCGTCGTCGAGGGTCAGGAAGGACCGGTCGTCGACGACGGACAGTACGTGCAGCGTCGCGTCCCGGGTTTCGGCCATATCGAGGGCGTACTCGAGCACCGCGTCCGCCTGCTCGGTGCCGTCGGTGGGGAACAGGATGTGGTCGAACATCAACAGGGGAATCGACGCCGGTCGGAAAGGTAAGCTTGCCGTAACTCGCTCGGCGTGCCCGGCGTGGGGACGGATGTGGAACGACCGAGGCCCGGTGGTGGATCCCGATGCGCCGACCGCCGGCGACTCAGACGGTCCGGATGAACCGGCGGAGGGTCTCGCCGTTCTCGTCGCGGAGTTCGATCTCGAACTGCAGTCCCGAGGGTCCCTCCGAGAGCGATTCGCGGGAGGCGGAGACCGCATATGGCGGCTCGTCGCTCCGGTCGAGCACCTCCCCGCCGGAGATGATCACGACGTGATCGACGCCCTCGGCGTTCTCGAGCTCACAGCTGACGGTCTCGCTGCCGGTGTCACAGACGAGATCCGCGGTCACGTCGCCGCCGTCGGTGCCGAGTCCGGTGGTGAAATCGAGCACCATCACGCCGGGCAACAGCGTGCCGAGGATCACGACGACGAGCAGGAACGTCCCGAAGTTGATCTTCGAGCCGTGTTTGACGACCCGCCTGACGAGCGGCTGGCTGGCGGTCCGCCGGAGTCGGATGATGCTCGGAACGACGACCAGGTGGGTGAACGGTCCCCACGCGATCACGACGAAGCCGTACGCGAGGACGTACCGCAGGATCGCGACGTCCGGCCAGTAGGCGTGCAGGACGTTTCCTCCCATCCACAGGAAGAACCCGAGGAAGACGAGCGCCCCGCTCTTCAACCACCGCCAGATCGGGGTGTTCGAGCAGTAGACGCTCAGGAGGGTTCGCCAGCCCTGGCGAACGATGCTGTCGAGTCGTATCGGGAGGGAGATCCGTGAGGTGTCGGTCATTCGTCGTGTTGGTCGTTCGGGCGTGGTTTGGTCCGGTGGGTCGAGTGTGTCAGTTCGGTCGTCCGGTGGGTCGAGTGTGGTCGGTTCGATCGCCCGTCGGTTCAGGGATGATCAGGTCGATGCAACACGGCAGGCGGGCGATCGACGCGTCAACTCACGCGCCGATCCCCCACAGCTGGGTCACCAGGTACCAGTTCAACACGTAGATCGCGACGAAGGTGGCGAGGAACACGAGACAGAGCGTGAAGGTGCCCCGGAGTTCGATCGCGTGGATCGACTCCCCGCCGTCGGCGTGGAGACCACCCTCCGGCAGCAGCCCGGCGTCGTCGCCGTCCTCGATCCGGTCGCCGAACAGCAACGAGGCCACGGAGACGACGATGAAGAGCGCGCCGCCCAGGATCGCGAGCAGCGCGAAGACGCCGAACACCATGAATATCGGGATCGCGGCCGAGAAGCTGAACTCGGAGCCGGGGATGTTGCGAACGACCTCCGCGGTCCGCCGGGGGACGCCGTAGAGGATCCCGGCGTACATCATCATCAGCGTCACGATGCTCATCGCGCCGGCGTAGCCGTACGGGACGAGAAGCGCCAGGGTGTTCGAGATGAGGTCCCGTCTGAACATCGTCTGGATGACGAAGAAGACGAGCCCCATGAACGCGAGCGTGGTCCCGAGCACGACCGTGGCGTGGAAGTGCCCGACCGCCGCGAAGGTGTTGTGCCAGGTCATGTTCACCTGGATCTGGCCCATCACGACGCCCGTGATCCCGCCGAGGAAGCCGAAGAGGATGATGCTGAAGACCGTCGAGGCGAACACGGGGTTCTTCCAGGGCGCGGAGGTGAGCCACCCGAAGAGCCCGCTGCCCTGTCCGCGACGTCGACGCCCGGCCTCGATCCCGGCCGGGATCGCGAACGCGTGGATCATGCTCGCGAAGGCCGCGCCGTAGAACGCATAGGAGGTGTTCCAGATCCGCCAGCCGGCGGAGACGCCGGGGTCGACGAGCAGGTGGTGGGCCGCGCCGAGGTTGATGAAGAACAGGTACATCACGAACGCCGTTCGCGAGACCTTCTCGGAGACGACGACCGCGCCGCCGACGACGTGGGTCAGGAAGTACCAGACGGTGATCATCGCCAGCAGGTTGATCTGTTGGGTTCCGTGGCCGACGATCCAGTAGAGCTGCCGGTAGATGCCCGGGTCGACGGACGCGATCAGGTCGACCCGCCAGGCGAAGGCGTACGCGAACGCGGCGATCCCGCCGAGGATCGCCTCGACCGCGATGATGCTCGTGATGAACGCCCCGAAGGCGACCAGCGGGAGCGTCCGGCGTTTGCCGCGGGTCGCGTTCCAGATGGTCACGAAGAACGGCAACGCGGCGATCGTCGCCCCGAGCAGGAAGACGATCGCGGCGCCGTAGAACCACGGCGAGACCGGCAGCGGGACGTAGGCTGTCAAAAGCGGCGCCTCGTTGGGCGTCTCGGTCAGCCAGATCGCGGCGTTCACCCCGATCGCGCCGAGCGCCATCACCACCCAGCCGGCGGTGGCGACCCGCCGGATCGGGAGCCGCTTGCCGAGCACCATCGGCCCGCCCACGTAGAGGATGGCGATCTCCATGAAGACCATCCAGAAGATGAGCAGGTTCCACGCGTGGGCGCTCAGGTGCGTGTAGAACTGGCTCGGGTCGAGGAGGCCGATGAACTCCCAGCGCGTCATCGCGACGGTGAAGGCGAAGATCCCGCCGAAGGCCAACGCGATCACCGCGGTCAGCCCGTACAGTTTGACGTGATTCTCGACCGACCGATGGACGTCGAGGCCGGTCACCGAACAGGTCCGGAAGCCGTCCGCATCGTAGTCGTTGCCGAAGAGGGAGGCGATCGCCGACATCGTTACCCCTCCACCACCGTGAAGCGACCGTGCATCGTTCTGTGGCCCTGTCCGCAGAACTCGTTACAGACGACGTGGTAGGTGCCGGGCTCGTCGAAGGTCATCGGGATGACCCACTCCGATCCGGGGAACACCTGCAGGTTGATCTGCTTGTTCAGGTTCTCCTCGGGCCGCACCGAGAAGCCGTGTTGCACGTCGTAGGCGCCGAGGTGGATGTCGTACTCGTGGCCGGCCTCGAGGACGACCGGAAGGCCGTCCCAGTTGAACCGCATCGCGCCGATGTAGACGTCGTCGCCCGGCGGGACCAGGCCGTCGTCGACCTCCTCGGCGGCCTCCGTGTACTCGGCCACGCGCTCCTGGTACTGGTCGGGATCGACGTCGTAGGTCGTCCCGATCGGGTTCTGGTCGCCGAACTGGGTGAACCCGGCCATCCAGGCGAAGATGCCGACCGACCACGCGCCGGCAAGCCCGAGCCAGATGGTCTCGCGGCGGTTGACCGGGGACTCCCACCAGTCGTCGTCGGGGTCCTTGAGTGGATCACTCATCGGGGATCACCTCGCGGGCAGCGACGTGAGGTCGAGCAGTCCCCACCCCACGTAGGCCACGAGGAAGAAGACGAACGCGGCCAGGGCGAGCAACCAGATGCGGTCGTATATGCGCTGCATCGCCGGCACGTCGGCGGCGTCGCGGGTCCGATCCTGACTCATAGTTGACTCACGTCCCGAGGATACGGACAGTCCCCCCGTGGGGGTTGTCGCGTACATGTTCGACGGGCGCTTTCGGAACGCAGGATGCCGGGCGAACGTATTCGTGGACGAGAACGGGTGGTCGGTCGGGAGCCGAGATGGGGGTGGGAAGAGATCCGGAGAACGGGTGATCAGCGAATGCGGTTCGACGTCGATCCCGAGCCGACGATCGCCCTCACAGCACGAGCGTCTCGAGGAGGATGACGGCGAGGACGCCGCCGAGGTAGGCGTTGGAGGCGTGGAAGCTCCGGTAGGCCGCCTGCTGGACCGCCTCGGCGTCGTCGCGGGCCCCTGCAGTCGCGTACTGGCGGACGACGCTGCGCACGAAGACGCCGCCGAGGACGGTGGTCGCGAGCGCGTAGGGGACGCCGAGGTCGGTGACGCCGCCGAGGAGGACGGCCGCAAGCAGGGTGACGCCGAGCCAGCCGACGATCCGGCGCCGCGTCGCGGTGACGCCCTCGAGCACCGGCATCATCGGGTAGTCCGCGCGGGCGTAGTCGTCGCGGTGGGCGATGGCGAGGTTGTAGAAGTGCGCCGGTGTCCAGCAGAACACGACGACCGCGAGCAGGATCGCCGGGAGCTCGACGGTGCCCGTCACCGCGGCATAGCCGATGAGCGCCGGGAGGGCACCCGAGCCGCCGCCGATCACGGTGTTCCAGCGCGTGGTGGGCTTCAACAGGACCGTGTAGACGTAGGCGTAGTAGACGACCGCCGCCGCGGTCAGCACTGCCGCGAGGACGTTGACAAACGCGACCAAGACCGCCATCGCGACGGTCACGAGCCCGATCCCGAACGCGATCGCTCGCCGGACGCCGACCCGGTCGGTCGCGACCGGGCGGTCCGCGGTCCGGCGCATCTTGCGATCCCGGTCGCGCTCATAGACGTGGTTGAACGTGCCCGCGGCCCCGATCGCGAGGACGCCCCCGCCGAGGGTCGCGACGACCGTCACGCCGTCGAGCGCGGCGCCGGTCGCGGTCGCCAGCCCCATCCCCGCCAGCGCGAGCAGACACAGCAGCCACATCAGCCGCGGCTTGGTCAACTCGAGGTAGGCCCGCAGGCGATCCCCGAGCGCATCGGCGGTCGAGTCGGTGTCGGAGAGGGATGGGTCGGCGTCGGCGGAAGATGGGTCGGCGTCGGCCGACGGCGGGGCGACGTCGGAGGGGGACGGGTCAGCGACGGGGGAAGACGACCCGGCGTCGATCCCCGCGGGCGTCGTCGCCTCCACCTGGACGAGGAGGGTGGCGAGGAGAGTCCCGAAGACCGCGACGCCGCCGAGCAGGTGGAGGCGGCCGTCGAGGGGCGCGAACCCGGAGGCACCCGCCAGCCCGAGCCCCGCCTGGAGGGGATAGACGAGCAGGACGGCGAGCGTGCCGCGGGCGACCCACGGCGAGGCCCCGGAGCGCCGAGCGACGACGGCGGTGACCACCAGCAGGAGGCCGACGAGAACGGCCGCGAGGTGGTGGCCCGCCGTCACGATCGGGCCCGCGTCGGCGGCGGCGGTCGCCCCGAGCGCGACGAGCAGGTAGGTCCCCACGACCGACCGAACGAGCAGCGTCGTGAGCCGTGGTCGATCCATACCGACCCGTTTCCACCCGTCCCCTTCGGGGCTTCCGCCGAACGTGTTCGTGTGTGGGCGATCGGAACGGGGAGTGGGAGGTCGTCGGCGAACCGGGACCGTTGTACGTCACTCTGGAGATTGGACTCGCTGCTGGACACACCAATTTCAGCCTCCACTCTCACAGAACAACTGTCCAAACGTTCCCACTACCAAACGTTCCCAATAACAAACGTTCCAAACAGCTATGTCCCAACAGTTCAAACACTCGTCTATGTCGAGCGGCACCATCGATATCGACGAATTCGAGAACGCCAATACTGACGAATTCGCGGAGCGGAATGACACCGAACGGATCGTGCTGTTCCTCGACGAACACGACAACCGTGCGTGGAAGGCGGCAACGATCGCCGATCGCCTCGAGTTGGATACGGATGCCGTCAGTGCGATCCTCTCGCGATTGAAGGAACGCGGTCTCGTGCGACACAAACGCCCGTACTGGGCGATCACGGACGACGAGGAACGGCTCCGCACCGCCTACCGACTCCACCGACGCCATAAAACTGCGGACGAACAGTATGGAGAGGAGCGTCTCGAGGAGCTCCGGACCGACGAGATGGAACAGGTACAGTGACTGCGTTCGAGGAATTGAAGCGCGGTGACGTCGTCTGGGCGAGCGATCCACTCTCGGAGAAAGGCCGCCCGATGCTCGTTCTGGGAATCCCACGGTTCCCGAACCACGGGGTACAACTCATCACTGTCCTGATATCCACGAGGACCTATCACGAAGACTCACTCACGCTTCGAGATGATGACTACCAGGGCGATCCACTCGGGGAACGAAGTCACGTCCTCCCATGGTCGCTTGCGACCCTCAACAGCGCCGCAGACGTCGACCACCATCTGACTGCTCTCGTCGACGAACGAACCGAGGATGTGGCAAGCCAAGTGGTCGACTACGTTTCCTCCCCATAGCGACACCGAGGTAGCGAATCGTGGCTCTCTCAAGGCCGCCGTTTCCCGATGAGCGACCCGCTTCTTGGACGTCTCGTCGGCAGAGGCCGCTGGGGTGACCCAAACACCCGTTACCGTGTCGCTGAAAAACGCACTCAGGAACGACCGATGTCACGCACCCCAAATCGCGCCGCCGACATCGTCGAGGGCACCGACGACGCGTCCGGCCCGTGATCGACTATCGATCGGCGTACTCGGGGCGGGTCGCGTAGTCGATCGGGTCCGTCAGGCCGGCCTCCTGGAAGGCCTTGAGCCGGTAGGCGCAGGCGTCGCAGGTCCCGCAGGCCGGCTGTGACTCGCGGTAGCAGCTCCAGGTGATCTCGAAGGGGACGCCCAGCTCGTGGCCGCGGTCGGCGATCTCGGTCTTCGAGGCGTCGACGAACGGCGCGACGAGGTCGATCGACGTGTCGGGTTTCGTTCCGGTCTCGATGACCTGCTGGAACGTCTCAAAGAACGCGGGCCGGCAGTCGGGATAACCGGAATAGTCCTCGCTGTGGGCGCCGATGAAGACGGCCTCGGCGTCGGTCGCCTCGGCGTAGGCGGTCGCCATCGCCAGCAGGTTGGCGTTCCGGAAGGGGACGTAGCTGGAGGGGATGTCGTCGCCGTCGAGGTCCGCGTCCGCGACGTCCAGCTCCTCGTCGGTCAGGCTCGAGGCGCCGATCCGGGCGAGGTGGTCGGTCTCGATGTGGAGGAAGTCGGTGACGTCCAACCGGTCGGCGAGGGCGCGGGCGCACTCCGACTCCACGTCGGCCGTCTCCTGGCCGTAGGTCGTGTGGAGAAGCCGGAGGTCGTAGCCGCGGTCGCGTGCCTCGAAGGCCGTCGTCGCGCTGTCCATTCCGCCGGAGACGAGGACGACCGCGTCGCCCGTCGTGTCGTCGTGTGATCGTGTCATGGTGGTGTCAACGTTCGTGATCGGTGTGGTCGTGGTCGGTGCGTCCGGTGGTGGGACTCCCGGCGATCGGTCACGTCTCGGGGGCGTCGTTCCAGAGGTCGACGTGGAGCCGCGGCGTGTACCGGAACCCGTGTTCCATCGCCAGCTCCGCGGTCACCTCGCGGGTCTCGGCCAGCCGCTCCCGGGTGGCGCCCTCGGGCATCAACAGGACGTCGGCGTCGTCGATCGTCGCGTCGGCGGCCTCGCGCAGGCGGTCCACGAGCCGGGTGATCTCCGGGAGGTCGTCGCGACCCGTCACGACGAACTTCAGCTGGGTCGGGTAGGTTTCGACCAGCTGTGCGAGGGCGTCGACGTCCAGCCGGCGATCCTCGTGGCGGGCCGCCCAGTCGTCGTCCCCGGTCGGGGAGCGGTCGGCGGTCGGCGTGCTGCTGGCCAGCTTGGGGCTGACGCTCGCGAGGTCGATCGCGGCGTCCCGATAGACGGTCCCGTTGGTCTCGACGGTGGTGTGGTAGCCGGCCGCCCGAAGGCGATCGAGCAGGCGGACGACGGGGTCGTGGATCAGGGGCTCGCCCCCGGTGACGACGACGTGGTCGGCCGCGTCGTGGTCGGTCACGCGGTCGACGATCGTGTCCACGTCGAGCCAGGCGTGGGTCGGCTCCCAGCTCGTGTGCGCAGAGTCACAGAACCAACACCGCAGGTTGCAGCCGCTCGTGCGCACGAACACGCTCGGGGTGCCGGCGAGCGTCCCCTCGCCCTGGACCGAGTAGAACAACTCGTTGATCGGCAGCCCCTCTCCCTCGGCGTCGCCACGATCGGCGGCGGCGGCGTTGGCGTCGCGGTCGTCGCTGCGATCGGCGTTGGCGTCGGCGTCGTCGCCATCGCCACCCGCCGAAAGCCCGTCCACGGAGTGTGAAACCGGCATCGGCCTAGGGCCGTCCCCCGGCGGCGAGTTCGCTCGTCTCCCGAACCGTGACCGTCACCTCGTGGACGGTCTCGGGCAGCGCCGCCAGCAGCCGGCGCTCGAGCACGTGGCTCATCACCTCGGCCGTGGGCGGGCGCTCCAGGACGACGACCGCGTCCTCGTCGCCGCTGTCGGCGAACGCCGCGATCAGCGGGTCGCCCGCCTCCAGCAGGAACCGGTGGTCCCACTCGTCGATCACCGCGGTGACGGCGCCCTTGTCGACGACCCAGCCCGCCTCGGTCAGCGCGCCCGTCACGGTGACGCTGACGGCGTAGTTGTGGCCGTGTGGTCGGCTGCACTTCCCGTCGTGGTGCTGGAGGCGATGGCCCGCGCTGATCCGGATGGGTCGATCGCCGCCGATCCGCAGCGTCCGCACGGCGTCGTCGTCGGTCGTCTCCCGACGATCGTGTTCGGACAGGGTTCGGTGAGTCATACTCGAGGATTATCTAGAGAATATATAAATGCAAGTACATCGGGATTGATGGACAGTGTTCGGTGAGGGGAGTGGCGGTCAGGAAATCAGAGAATGCAGTCTTTGAAGTGATTCTTCCCATATATAAGAGAACAAGGCACAAGATATTGTTTTCACCCTTATCTAGTCGAATCACCTAACGGAACGAACCTGCGTCGTGAACACTACTTCAGCTACCAATTAGTGATAATCTTTTGCTGGAGTGTACGTTATGAGATACTTATCTCACACAGTGGATTATTCACATTCGATTAAATGTCAGCAGATTTTTCATTCTCGGAGCGCAGCACTGGTATATGAACAGACGAGAGCTACTTACTACCACTATTGGCACGGCAACATTGGCAGTATCCGGGTGTACTGAAGGAACTGATACCAGTAGTGGAGACACTGAAGAGAGTTCAGAGGAAACCGATTCAGGTAATGAAACTGAAGGTGAACAAGGGGACTCGGGTGCTGCAACTGAGGACAGAGTAGAGACGCCTGAGCCAATATGTGAAACTGTGATGGAAACCAGCAATTATGAACGTCAGTCACTGACTTTTGAAGTTGATTTTAATCAGTACATTCGTGTGACTATCAGTAACAAATCTGGCTTTCGGACTCGCGTGACGCTCACTCACGAGGATGAGGGGCTTATATTCGGTGAATCGGTAGAATCTGAAGAGGAACAACTATTCCGCGTTCACGACCCCGGTCACGAGTATGGGGTAATCGAAGAATTAACCGGAACGTGGGTCGCGCGTTACGAACCGCACAACGATGAACAAGACACCTATGGATATGCTAAGATTCAGGTATGTGACGGCGCATTCGATCTTGAGCAATAGACTTTCTATCTTATACATATGTCTTGACAGTTGTCAGATGGTTCGTGATTGTCCACATTGTCTCGTTGGTCTATATCTTGCACGAAGAACTTGATAGATTCTGGATAAGTCGCGGTCTCCCACGCGATGTTATTCATCTGCATCCGGCGATCGTGACCCGAGCCGATTCAAACCAGAGATCGGCCACTCACCGACACGATCACGGGCCCTCGACCTGCTTCTTCATTCGCCGTCGACGCCGACCTGCTCCGCCATCTGAACGATCTTCCGTTTTTTGTCGGCAGTACTCTGGTGGGTTTCCAGAAAGACGCCGTCAAAGATCTCCTTCGGCATATACATCTCGTCGCCGTTCTTGTGAGCGTTTTCGGTGTTGAGCAGGTATCGAACGTTGCCGGACGCGATCGGCAGATCCGCACGGGTGAGATAGCCCTCCGCAAACAGATGTCGGATGAAGGCGATGAAGTCGTCGACGGCGGTCGTGTCCTCGCGCAGCTCCACGTCGTCCTCGGTGCGTCGGATCCCGGTTGCATCCTCGATGGCGTCCCAGAACGATGCCGCGTCGGTGGGAGGAGCGTCGTCAGTAGCGGGAGCGTCGTCGGTGATTTCGGGCGCATCGCCGGACCGCTCGGAGCGATCGGTGGTGCGTGAACCGGACGCCGTGTCGGAATCGGTCGTGGTGTCGGGATCGGCAGTCGATCCGGTGTGTTCGGTCCGTGCTTCGAGGTCGGCGATCAGCCGATCGATGAGTTCCTTGGACTCGGTGGTCGCCTCCTGTGAGACGACGTCGCCGACTTCATCTGTGACGGCGCCCGCAAGGCGATCGGCGATCTCGTCCTTGCGACGTTCGAGCGTCTCCCGGGCCCGCCGGATCTCGAAGATCCGTTCGGCGAGCTCGCCGGCGTGGCCCGACGTCAGCGCGTCCTTCGTGAGCAATCGGACGTACTCCACGTACGTGGGGAGTTCCTCGACCGACAGCTGTGCGACTGCCCGGATGGTCACGCCGTCGTCGACGTTCTCGCGGCGGTAGATCTCGTACCGATCGCCGTTCGCGAGGAGGCCCCAGTCGACGTCGGTCTGTCGCAGATACGAGTGGAGCTGCTCGCGATGGGAGTCGGTGATGGTCGTGTCGTACCCCTTCGCCTCGACGAACAGGACCGGCGCGGACCCGTCAGCCGAGAGCGCGTAATCGACGTAGTTGCGTGTGGTGCCGATCGTCACCGGATACTCCAGCTCGGCGTCGAAGGCGATGTCCCACCCGAGCAGCTCGAGGAACTCCCGAAGAAGCTTCGACTTGGTGTTGTCCTCGTTCATCTGGGGATAGCGTTCGGTGACCTCACGCGTCCGCGAGACGAATTCGGAGAGCTGCGAGGAGGTGATGGCCGCGTCGTCGGGCATACGCGATCGTATCGTGGTTCCCTGTTAAGCGTTTGTCCGCACGACCGTAGCTTCTTGGTGACGGCGATCGAGACTCGCGTATGGACGAGGCGGCGGTGTTCGACCACGTCATCACGGCGCTCGAGGACCGGGACTACGATCCACTGATCCACGTTCCCGAGGCACACAGCGAGACGTACGCCGACGTGCTGGATCGATGTCGACGACACTCGATCACCATCCGCGGGCGGTATCCGGACGTTCTCGGGTTCACGAACCGGAACCGGGTGTTCGCGATCGAGGTGAAGGGCTCCGCGGGGCTCCTGCGTGGCATCGGCCAGGCGCTCACCTACCAGGAGGGCGCCCACGTCTCCTACCTCGCGGGGGACGCGACCGCCGTCGATTCGCATACGTCCCTGCTGCGGTCGAAGGGCGTCGGCGTGATCGGCGTCGACGAGGCGGGCGTGAGCGCCTGGCGGCCGCCGCCGCGGGCGGAGTCGAGCACCGAGGTGGCCGACATCGAGGGGCAGCTCTCGGTGCGGCTGCGCGGGGGCGAGTTCGGCGGCGACGTCACCACGCTGAGCCTCGCCCAGCCGCTCAACTACCTCGCGCCGGTGATCGGGATCGACGGCGCGGGCCCGCTGGCACGCGATGAACTCGACGACCTGATCGCCGCGGAGTACGGCTTCGGCGCGGGCGAGAGCGCCATCACGAGCGCGCAGACGTTGGGGCTCCTCGCGGCCGGCTCCCCCTGCCGATTGACCGACCAGGGGGAGCTGTCGGCGACGGTCCTTCGGGGCTACGGCGTGCTGGACCTGGCGGACCTGGACGCGGTGAAACGGGAAACGCGGGGCAGCACCGTCTCCGAGTCCCACCCGCCGCTGGCGATCCTCCTGCGGAACGCCTTCGCGCGGCATCCGGAGTTCGGGCTCCTCCTCGACGCCCTGCGCGCGGAGGGGCCGGAGGCCCACTTTCTCGACCTCCTCGAACGCCTCGTGCACGAGTACCCGAACGTCTTCCTGAGCGCGATCTGCACCACCCACGGCGCCGAGCGCGCCCGCAAGCTGATCGAGCGCGGCGAGACCGAGCGGATCTACGCGGATCCGGACGTCTGGCGCGACGTCGTCCGGAACAACGTCCTGTTCAACTTCGTCCAGCAGCTCAAACACGTCGGGATCCTGGCGCCGGAGACGCGGAGCCACAGCGGCGCGATCGACGAGTACGACCCCGACGAGAAGCCGTGGATCGTCGCGACGAACGCCTGGTGAAGCGGCCGGTGCGCCCATAGCTGGCAACCGGCCGGGTCCAGTCCGGATCCCGGGCGTCGACGGGACGGGACGGGACGGGACCGGCAGGGCCGGAGGCAGACGGTGGACCGTCGGGGCCGATACACACAGGACCCTTATGAGGCGGTCGGCCGAATCCGGTGACGAACGATGGACCGAGTGGCCACCGATCTGTTCGTCGGCCCGATCGAGGACGCGGGCGATCCGGATGCGCTCCGGGACCGCGGCATCGACCGGATCGTCTCGCTCACGCATGCGGCCCCGGACGGCCCCATCCCGGAGGGGATCGCCGTCGTCGACGTTCCACTGCGGGACGGGCCGCGACACGATCCCGAGGCGTTCCGCGAGGCGGTCCGCGCGGTCATCACGGGGCGCGACGCGGCCGAGCGCGTGCTCGTGCACTGTTCGGCCGGCGCCTCGCGAAGCCCGGCGGTCGTCGCCACGGTGATGGCGATCCGGGACGGGATTCCCCTCGAGACCGCCTTCGAGCGGATCGCCGAGGCTCGCCCCGCGATCGATCCGCATCCCGCGCTGGTCCGTCGGGCCGTCGCGGTCCGCGATCAGGGGCAGGACCGCAGTCAGTGACCGCAGTCAGTGACCGGGACGCGACCGGCGCTCAGAGCGCCGACTGCGTCCCGCACTCGGGACACTCGACGCCCGGCTGGCCGTCGATCATCGCGAACGCGAGGTAGTCGCTGTCGCCACAGGTCTCACAGGGGCCGGCGATCCGGACGTCCGTCGACTCCTGGGGCGTACCCATCGCGAGCGCGCGGAGGGGGGCGTCGGAGTCGTTGCGACCCTGCTGGTACTCGCCGGGATCGAACCGGACGAGCTGCCCCTCGCCCACGGTGACCGTCTCGGTCTCGGCGGTCGGGCCCGGCGCCGTCTCGAAGGTGGCCTCGCCCTCGAGCACGAGGAACGTCTCCTCCTGGTCGAGGTGCGTGTGGAGCCCGGCGGTGAACGCCTCGCCGGGGTCGAGAGCGTAGTAGTTCATCGCGAAGTCGTCCGCCCTGAGGGCGTCCGCGACGCTGGCGCGATTCTGCGGGCTGTCCTCGGCACCGAGGTCGTCGACGTCGATCGTGTCCATTGCGGCTCCGGATTGGGTCGGGTGCGTGAATAAGGTACTGCACGATGGCGGGGTGGCGTGTCGGTGCTGGACACGCGACGCGAAAGAGGCGCCACACGAAAGACGCTCGACACGACGGACGCGGTCACAACGCGCTCCCGCCTCGCCCCGGCTAGCAACAGCCGTCGGCGGCGTCGTCGGGCGTCCACGCACACGCGTCGTCCGTCGTGAGGTCGTTCGCGTCGATGAACGCGGCGAGGCAGGCGTGGTTGCAGAAGTACGTCGGCGACCCGCAGTCGTCCTCGCAGTCGCGGACGCAGATCGGGTCGTGGTCGAAGATGCGCGACCCGCAGTAGGCACACGGTTCGTCCGCGTCGGGCGTCGTGACGGTCGTCGACATACCCCGTGATAGGCGGCCGTCACGGAAAACGGTTCTCGGGCGTGTGGGTCGGCAGCGAACCGACTCAAGGACGCGTGCAGACGGCGACGGGACGACGACGGAACGACGACGGAGCGACGGCGGTTTCCCCGCGGGTACGAAGAGGGAGGTGAATGGACGCGAACCCGTGGCTCCAGCGGCACCAGGTCGCCGTCTACGCGGTGGCGGTCGCGCTGGCCGTCGGCGTGGGAAGCGGTCGCCCCGGAACGGCCGTCGTCGTCGAACGGCTGATCGATCCCGTGTTGGCGGTGTTGCTGTACGTGACGTTTCTCGAGATCCCGTTCGTGCGGCTGCGGCGGGCGGTCACGAACGGGCGGTTCATCGCGGCCGCGCTCGGGATGAACTTCCTCGTCGTTCCCGTGGTCGTGTGGGCGTTCATTCGGGTGCTCCCGCCCGAGCCGGTCGTCCTCGTCGGCGTGTGTCTGGTGCTGTTGACGCCGTGTGTCGATTACGTCATCACCTTCACCGACCTGGCGGGCGGCGACGCCGAGCAGATCACCGCGACGACGCCGGCGTTGCTGTTGCTCCAGCTCCTGCTGCTGCCGGCGTACCTCTGGCTGTTTCTGGGTGCCGACGTCGCGGCGGCCATCGACGCCCGCCCGTTCATCGAGGCGTTCCTCCACCTCATCGCCATCCCGCTGCTGCTCGCGTGGGGAACCGAGGCCTGGGCGGCGCGGTCCCCGCGGGGCCGATCGTGGCAGCGGACGATGGGCTGGCTGCCCGTGCCGATGCTGGGCGCCACGCTGTTCGTCGTCATCGCCTCGCAGCTCCCGCGGGTGGCCGACTCGATCGGGCGGATCGCCGCCGTCGTGCCGGTGTACGTCGCGTTCCTCGTCGTGATGCCGGTGCTCGGGCGGGTGGCCGCCGGGCTGGTCGGGCTGGACGTCGGCGAGGGCCGCGCACTCGTGTTCACATCCGTCACGCGAAACTCGCTGGTCGTGCTTCCGCTGGCGCTGGCGCTCCCGGCGGGCTACGAGCTCGCCCCGGCGGTCGTCGTCACGCAGACGCTCGTCGAACTGTGTGGGATGGTCGTTCTCACGCGGGTCGTCCCGGCGTGGCTCGTTCCGGGGCCGGTATAGTCCCCTCTCATTCGGAGAGATAGTTCCGACGGAGCGCATAAGCTTCGCAATCTCGTCCCGCAGTGCATCGATGAGGAGTTGTGTCCGGGATATGTCGAGGAGGTCAGCAACATGATCCGCTCGCTCGATGAGCGACGGAGTAGGTTTTTGTCGCAGACCGAGGAACCTCGATCCGAATGGCCGAGCCGATCCTGAAGTGGGCGGGCGGGAAACGCCAACTTCTCGCGGACATCACCGGACTCTTTCCGCGGACCTACGAGACGTATCACGAACCGTTCGTGGGTGGTGGCGCGGTGTTCTTCCATCTCGAGCCCGACGCGGCGACGATAAACGATCTCAACACGCGACTGACGACCTTTTATGAGGTCGTTCGAGACCACCCGGAGGAGTTGATCGACGAAAACCAGACGCACGAACACGCCGAGACGTACTACTACGACGCACGCTCGGAATTCAACGGGATTCGGTCAGGAGAGGATCTGACGCCCACGGATCGGATTCGCGAGGCGAGCCTCCTGTTATATTTAAACCGAACGTGTTTCAACGGGCTCTATCGGGAGAACAGCGACGGGGAATTCAACGTCTCCTTCGGGAGATACACCGATCCGGACTGGGTTCGTGGACGGGAAATCAGGGCGGTATCACGCGTGCTTCAGGACGCCACGATTTATAATACCGACTTCGGCTACGTCCGCGAGGAAGCGACCGCCGGAGATCTGGTGTATTTCGATCCGCCCTACGAACCCGTGTCGAAGACGGCCGACTTCAATTCATACCACGCCGATGGATTCGATCGCGACGACCAACGTCGACTGCGTGACGTCGCGGTTGAGCTGGCCGAGCAGGACGTCGCCGTGATCGTTTCGAACTCGCCGCCGGTCACCGAGCTGTACGAGGACCACGATGCGTTCGACGTCACGTACGTCGAGGCGACGCGAGCGATAAACAGCGATGCGACCAATCGCGGCGAGGTCGCGGAGGTTCTCATCACGAGCGTTCCATCGAACGAGCGACGTCGACGAACGCTTTCGGACTTCGGGGCGTGAGAGTACGGCTTCCTGGAACGGCGTCTCTTTTAAAGCTCCAGTATGGTGAATGACGCGAAAGTGTTCCTAATAAACGGTCAAGCTAGGAGAACTCCATCTCGAGTAAGTCGGCAGCTGCATCGACGTCGAAGAACTCCGAACCATAGAACACCGACAACGGGAGTTCGCGATCGTCACTCGCATACTCGTCTTGCCACAGTTCTGCAAGCCCTTTGAGATCGGCCGCACGGACCAGGCGGATGTCCTTGCCGATCTGCATCTCCAGCTGTTCCGCATTCGTCGCTGCCCGATCGGTGAAGTCCGGCGCAATGATCAGGAACCACTCGACGTCGTGCTGTTTGGATTTGGTGTCGATGTAGCTCTTGATCTTGCTTCGTGCGTCGCTCCCGAGTTTGAACTGCTCCCGTCGCCGTTTATTATCCCACAACAGCCACCGCCCGTCCTGCTCGATCTCGCCGTCAGCGACCATTCCGGTTGCCTTCTGTCCCAGTTGATTCACGCCCTCGAGATCGAATGCCTCACGGAAGATCTCGCCAGTCGCCTCCTCGAACAGAATGTCGAGCTTCTCCTCGGCGTTGTCGGCATCAACGAGGTCCTGTAGCTGTGGTGGAACCTGATTGACGGCCCCATCAGCGATCTCCTCGTAGGCGTCGATGTACAGATCGACCGCAGGTTCGCCCTGTTCGACGGACTTCTGGGACTGTTCGAAGTATTCGATGATCGCCGAGACCATCTCCTCCGTCCTTCGCTTGTGTGCATCGAGGCCGTATCGATCGACGATATTCTTGAGTTCCTCCTTTTCGACGACCTCCTTGAGGAGTTCGCTGGGATAAATGCCAGCCTCGGCGATGTTCTCACGTCGGTTCTCGTTTCGACCGTAGTTCTTGCCCTCGACACCGAACTGCTCGCGGGCGTCGATCAACACCGACTGTCGATCGAACACGTCGAGGGTCTCGAGCATTGCCAGCAGGTTCTCCTCGGACATTTCGTAGTACAGCCAGCCGCGAACGACGTCGATGTAGTCCTCCGGAATGCCCACCAGTTCGTTGACGTCCTCCTCGTTCACTTCATAGACGAGTGCCTGTTCTTGCAGCGACCAGAGTCCTTTTTCGATCGTGTCGAGTGCGTGCTCCGGGCTATCCGAGCGGGAGACCTTCGGAAACCGTCCAATGGCGGCGAGGCGTTTGAAAAAGTCAAGCCAGGTGTAGTATTCGTGCTTGCTCTCCTGTGCCCGGTTGTGCAGCTCGAAGTAGCTGTACACCATATGTAACTCGGAGTCGTCGATCTGGTTCTGATAGTCCACCGCAGCCTCCGCTAGATGACGAAGATCGTCGGTCTCGGCGAAGGAATCCTCGTCATATTGTTCGATGAACGAGTGTTGCCAGTCCTGAACCGCCTCCAGCAGGTTTTCCTTTGTCATACTGTACCCTGGTTGCTGGATGAGCTGCCGGAGAATGCCGTACCGAATGACGAGTGCCTGATACGGAGAGTCGTTGATCGAGGTGAGACGTGGTGGCGTGAAATCGTTCAGTTCCGTTCTGAGACGCTCAGGCTCCGCAAGTGCGGGGGCGTACGTCTCGAGATACGCCTCTCGATCGTCAAATCCGTCGTGCTTGAACTCCTCCGGGTCGAATGCATCCGTCTTGGCCTTCGTGTCGCCCTTGATGAACCGTTTCCGTTCGTAGCTGTTCCAGTCCACATCGATGAGATCGCTGAGATGCATATCCAGTTTGATTGGTATCATTACACAATAAATTACGCGTCGAGGACTCTTACTCCGGAAAACGCCGTCAATTACGGTGATAGTGCTTAGAAGAGACGGCGAACACTCCCTGACCAACTACTCCACTAACACGTACTCCTGATCCGGACCCCGCCCTGACGTCCGTATCTCCGGGAGCAGACTGAGCCATTCGCCAACGGTGCGTGCTCGGCGATCGGTGGTCGACGCGGAGAGCTCGGTTTCAGCAGCGATGACGTCAGCAATATCACTCCGCAAAATCGTTCCATCAGCCTCCAACTCGTTGTACACACGCGAGATTATCTCCACGTCGCGAAGTTGTCGATATAAAAGGTCGTCAGCGGCGTCCTGATCCCCGCGATCGAGATAGGCGAGATATTCCTCCCCGGTTCGCGTGAGTCCCCAGCGACGAAGGTCGTGGTCGTCGATCGTCACCTGCTCGTCCTTATGAAGGAACCCGAGGAGCCACGCGGCGATCGCGTAATAATCGGACTGTCGAGGGTCAAACGTGTCCGCCTCATTGGTCCGGACGTACTCCGTGATCGCCGGCTTGACGTCGGCGCCGGCATCGACGGCCCTGAGGACGGTACGAACGATGTCGAAGTTGTCCGCCTGCGGGACTTCCAGGGAGGGAATGACGTCGTCGCGCTCCGGCTTCTCGAACGCCTTCCAGAAACCCGGATCGAGATCGTACGAGCCCTCGTCCTCGACGACGCCGATCTCGCTGCTGACCATAATGCCAGCGAGATGGTCGCCATCGATGAGCCGGATATAGTCGCGTTCGGCGCTGTCGACGGCGCCGGACGTGAACGACGAAGTGGTGATGACGGTCCCGATATGGTAATTCTGGTCGGAAAGTGCACCTTTAAAACCCCGAATCGTCCGTGCGCCGACGGTGTTGCCCGGTGCGTACTGTTTGGCCTGCACGCCAAGTCGGGCGTGAAACAGGTCGCGGTCGATGACGGCGTGAACGTCGATCCCGCCGTCACCGCGAAACGGCGTAAGTTCAAGGTCTCGAGTCCGTTCGGACCGTTCGATCACCATCTTGCAGAGCTGTTCGAACTGCTCGTGATCGATCGTCAGTCCCTGATCGAGCAGTTCGGCTTTCGCCGTCGACCGCTTCATTCGCGATCGACGTTCTCGTGTGGAGTAAAAAAAGGCACCTCCGTGACAGAGATATCGATATCCGATTATGAGACGGCGATCACCGTATCGTTCGAAATCCGATTACTAAGGCGGGATCACACGTTCACCCGTGCTCGTCGTACCACGCGAGCGTCTCGCCGAACCGCAAACCGTCGGTAGGTGTCTCGACGTCAACCGGCGTGTCCGCCAGCAGTGGCAGGAGTTCGTCGTAGTAGTCTCGCCCCGCGTGAAACACGAGACGAACGTCGTCATCAATGAGGTCCTCTTTATAAAGCTGGATGAGAACCGTTTCCGCCCAGTCACGTTTTCGGGTGATCCGTGCGCCGGAGAGCGTTTCGTCATACGGCTCAATGGACTGCCCCCGTGGTTCGAGGAGATGATGTTTCGCGGAGAGTACGTACCAGCGATCGTGGGTCGACTCGGCGTACTCGCGTGCCTTGCGGAAGAACGTCGATTCCATATATAACTCAGCAGGTTGTGCATCTCGTTCGCGTTTGCGCTTTGTACAGCTGATGAGTCCGACTTCCATAGACCTAATTCGAACATTCGTCTACTAGAGCCACGCTTCGCCCAGCTTCAACGATCGTCAGGCCGATTTGCACGCCTCGATGACGAGTTCCGGTGCGTCGACGAGTTGATTGACGGTGTGGGCGCCCTTACCCTTGCCACGTCCTTTTCGATCCTGTTCGATCAGGGACAGAAACGCGAGTTCCGAGAGCAGATCGCGGACCCGACGGATCTTGAGTGGATCAGTTCCCTCGCGTTCGCAGACGACTTCATAGGCCGAGTACACCTGCTTCGAGGGGATCATCGCATCGGGGTCGGCCGACTGTTGGGTTTGCAGTGCGAGCCCTTGGAGGAGATATTTCGAGTGCTCCGGTTGTTTCCCGATGAGTTCGGCCAAGCGGGCCTCTTCCTCACGCTCGTGTGCTTCGTCGACGTACGTGACTCCGACCCGGTCATCGTCGTGTTCATCGGCGATTTCCCCGGTGTATCGCAGGATATCGATCGCTTTCCGGGCGTCCCCGTGTTCTTTCGCTGCAAGCGCTGCGACCTTCGGGATCACGTCGTCAGCAAGGACTCCGTCCCGGAACGCATCCGCCCGTGAATCGAGGATCGCACGAAGCTGGTTCGCATCATACGGCGGGAACACGAAGTCACGTTCCGACAGGCTGGATTTGACGCGTTCGTTGAGCGACTCTTTATATCGGATCTTGTTGCTCACCCCGATGATCCCGAGCGTGCTATCACTAACCTTGCCAGCTTCCGCCGCTCGCGACAGTTGCATCAGGATGTTATCGTCTTCGAGCTTGTCGATCTCGTCCAAAATGACGATGCCGACATCGAGACGGGCATCGAGTATCTCCCAGAGACGACGGTAGTAGTCCGACGTCGAGACGCCCGACGTGGGGACCGTTACTCCGGTCTCCTCGCGATCGTTGAACGAGTCGGCGATCGTTCGAACCGCCTGCGTCTCGGTCGAATCCTGCAGGCAGTCGATATACGCGACCTCAACGTGAACGTCGTTTGCAGCGGCAGCCTCGGTCAGATCCTGTGTGATATATTTCGAACAGAGACTTTTGCCCGTCCCCGTTTTCCCGTATATCAACACGTTGTTCGGCGTCCCGCCTCGTTGTGCGTCCTTGATCGCGTTTGCGAGGTTGGTGAGTTCCTCTTCGCGACCGATGATACGATCACCCTCCGGGAGGTGACTGACACGAAGAAGCTCCTTATCGGCGAAAATGGGATCCGGCTCCCCAAAGAATGACTCCGTAGTACCCATACGAAGCGACACTCGCCCACTCCATATTAACCTTCCCAACCGGGTTGCCGCTGTAAACAAAGTCCGCTATGGTACTGCAGAAATTTGTGCCGCTATAGTAACCCGATTTAGCCAGATGTCGAGAAGAATATATCTGATTCAAACCCCGGATTGCCGCTGTATAGTATATACTGGGCTCTCACACACCCCGGATTGCCGCTGTATGCCGTGGGTAGGGTCTACTCCACGAGAAGCGGTCGTGTCGTCGGCAAAACGGGACGTAGAGACGGTCATTCGAGGTGAACGAACCGAATACTCGACGAAACTGAACCACGAGTTCGTGTGTTCGACGCCGAAACGAACCGGCGTCTCAATACGCCGAAATTGTACTACGGTAACATACACCAGACACAGTAATAACGGTTCTGATCAGTATGGATTGGTGAACGATGCGTTCGTTGAATACTGGGTTTGGTGGATGAACAGTACACGTCGATCGAGTATGCGTCGGTCGAGTACACGTCGGTCGAGTACACGTCGGTCGAGTACACGTCGATCGAGCGTGATCGATGTCCGATCGAGACGCCACGCTGGCGACAAACCCCTCCACTCAGACACTCGCTTACAGCGGCAACGTGGGGTAACCCACACCCCACAGCACCGTGACCGTCCCACACTCCGGATCATCGTCCTCGCCGGGAGTGTACTCGTGGGCCCCGGCGATCGGCGACCGTGGAACGACGATCGACCTCGACGGGTAGCCGTGCTGCGAGCGGTCTCGATCACGCGGTCGCCGTCGACCCACGACGCGATCGCGCACCTCAACCACACGATCGCTTAACTATCGCCATACCGAACCGGTAGAGGTAACCCGACCTCACGAGTGGATCCCGTATGCCCACGTCCGACCTCGATCTCGGTACCGTCCGCGTGCTCGATCTCTTCTGTGGCGGCGGCGGCCTCTCGGAGGGGTTCCTCCAGGCCGGCTACGACGTCGTCGCCGGCGTCGACGTCAGCGAGGACTTCCTGGCGACCTACGAGCACAACCACGAGGACGCCCTCGCGATCCGGGCGGACCTCGCGTCGGTCGAGCCCGCCGACTTCTTCGAGGCGCACCCGATCGACCCCGAGACGATCGACGTCGTCATCGGCGGCCCGCCGTGTAAGGGGTTCAGCATCGCGGGCCACCGCGATCCCGACGACGAGCGCAACTCCCTCGTCGGCAGCTTCATCGACTACGTCGAGTACGTCCAGCCGGCCGTCTTCGTGATGGAGAACGTCCCCGGGATCACCTCGATGGAGGACGGCGACACCCTGCGGTCCATCCTGGCGGGCTTTGCCGACGCCGGCTACGACACGACGCGCTACGAGACCCTGAACGCCGCGGACTACGGCGTCCCCCAGACGCGTCGCCGGGTGATCTTCGTCGGCCGCCGCGACGGCGAGCGCCCCACCTTCCCCGACCGCACCCACGGCCCCGCCGAACAGGCCACGCTGACCGGCGACCGGCGCCCGCCCTACGTGACCGTCGCCGACGCCATCCTCGACCGGGATCTCGAGGACCTCGCGAACACCGAGACCACGGACCACTCCGCGGACATGGTCGACCGGATCGCCGACGTCGAGCCCGGCGAGAGCCTCTATGAGAGCTACGGCGACAGCTGGCGCCGGCTCGAACCGGACGAGCCCGCGTTCACCATCAAGGAGAACCACAACGCGCCGTTCATCCACCCCGAGGAGGACCGCGTCGGCACCGTCCGCGAGTGCGCCGTCCTCCAGTCGTTCCCCGACGACTACGTCTTCCAGGGCGCAAAGAGCACGCAGTTGAAGGTCGTTGGCAACGCCGTTCCCCCCGGGCTCTCGAACGCCATCGCCGAAGCGATCGCCGCCGACGTCGCCGCAGTCCGGCGGGGCCAGCCCGTTGCGGACGGGTGAGGAACCAGCCCGATCGACACACCGGAACCGACCTCACGACTGCGCCGCCGGGCAACCAACGCGGCTGCTCGTCGTCTCGTGATCCGGGGACGAAGGGAAATGGGCTGGCCAAGATTTGAACTTGGGGCCTGCTCCGTGTGAAGGAGCCGTCATAACCGGACTAGACCACCAGCCCGCTATCGACCGATAGCCGGCGTTCCGACTTAAGGATTACCTTGTCGCGCGCTCCGTCGGCGACGATCGGTCGGCAAAGCGGTCGTCGATCGCTATGCGGCGTCGCCGTCGCCACGGGAACTGTCGACCGCCTCCCGGAGGGACGCCGACGCCCCGCGGGCCGTCTCCGCGGCGCGCTCGCCGGTCTCGACCAGGTCGCCCCGGATCGCCTCGACGCGGGAGGGCTCCGGCTCCTGCTCGACGCCCGCCAGCTCGCGGGCCCGCTCCGCGACCGGCTCGAGTTCCTCCTTCACGCCCGCCGCAGCGTGGTCGACCGCGCGTCCGAGGTAGTACCGTGCATCGTGGAAGTGCTTGCTCATACCTCCCGATAGGGGGCCGACGGATATAGTCCTTGTGGCGACAACAGAATCCTGATCGCGGGAGGGCGTCCACGATCGCGAGCGGACGTCGAAGAACGAGCCGGCGTCGACACCTCGACCACCAACGGCGTCGACACCTCGACCACCAACGGCGTCGACACCTCGACCACCAACGGCGTCGACACCTCGACCACCAACGGCGTCGACACCTCGACCACCAACGGCGTCGACACCTCGACCACCACGCGTCAGTACGTCGGCGACTCCTCGGGCTCCTCCTCGCGGGCGTTCACCACGCGCGCGAGCGTGAACAGCGCGTCCGACAGGCGGTTCAGGTACGCCACCACGGCCTCGTCGACCGGCTCCTCGCGGGCGAGCGCGACCGTGCGCCGCTCGGCCCGCCGAACCACGGCGCGAGCGTGATGGAGCCGCGAGCCGACCTCGCCGCCGCCGGGAAGGATGAACGACTGCAGCGGCGCCAGTTCCTCGGAGAGGACGTCGATCCGGTCCTCCAACGCCGCGACGTGCTCGTCGGTCACGCGCGGGTCCTCCGCGTCGGGATCGGGGTTCGCGAGGTCGGCCTGGACGACGTGGAGGTCGTTCTGGATCCCGGCGAGCGTCTCGTCGACGTCGGGGTAGCCCGTCGGGCGGGCCGTCCCGATCAGCGCGTTCGCCTCGTCAACCGTGCCGTAGGCCTCGATGCGGGGATCGGTCTTGGAGACGCGCTCCATCGTGCGGAGGTCGGTTTCCCCGGCGTCCCCGCGTCCGGTGTAGATCTTCACGCGAGGGTCCGCTCCACGTACTCGAGGATGTTCGCGCTCTCGGCCATCGTCACGCCGCGCTCGTCGTCGACGAGCACCGGCACGGCCCGCTGACCGCTCACGCGTTTCACCTCGTCGCGCGTCGAGTGGAGCCCCTCGACCCACTCGGTCCGATACTCCAGGTCCGCCGCCTGCAACGCATCGTGGACCTTCTCACACCACGGACAGCCCTCGAGGGCGTACAGCGTCAGTGCCATACGCGCCGTTGGGCCCGCGGGCCCATCAAGCTCCCGCCGGCCGGTCCCGATCGCGAGCTCCGGCGTTCCGGCCCGATCGTGCTTCGGGCGTTCCGGCCCGGTCAAACTCCCGCCGTGTCGTTCGGATCAGGCCCCGCCGAGATAGAGATCCATCACCTCGTCGCTCTCGAGCAGCTCCGTACCGGTCCCCTCGAAGCGGTTCTCGCCCATGTCCAGGACGTATCCCCGGTCGGAGACGCGCAGCGCCTGCTTGGCGTTCTGTTCGACCATCAGGATCGCGGTCTCGGTCCCGTCCCGGATGTCGACCAGCCGGTCGAACATGTCGTCGACCAGGTCGGGCGCCAGTCCCGCGGAGGGCTCGTCGACGACCAGGAGGTCGGGGTCGACCATCAGCGCCGAGGAGAGCGCGAGCATCTGCTGTTGGCCGCCGCTCATCGATTCGGCCCGCTGGTGTTTCCGCTCCTCCAGGATCGGAAACCGGTCCCACACCTCCTGGAAATCCGCCTCGGTCACCTCGTCCTCGATGTACGCGCCCATCTCCAGGTTCTCCTTGACCGACAGCGTCGGGAAGACGTTGCCCCGCTGGGGGACGTAACACATCCCGAGCTCGCTGACGGTGTCGGCCCGGCGGTCGGTGATATCCTGGCCGTCGAAGCGAACCGTCCCCTCCCAGCAGTCGATGAGCCCGTAGATCGCCTTGAGAAGCGTCGACTTGCCAGCCCCATTTGGGCCGATGATCGTCACTATCTCCTCCTCGTCGGCGTCGAGGTCGACGCCGTGGAGGATCGTCGCGTCGCCGTATCCGGAAACTACGTCCCGGGCTTCGAGTAGTGCCATATGTGTGTCGTGTCGCGTCGTGTCGGTTACCTCTTCCCCCTGTGCGTCGGGTCGCCCCAAACGGGACCGGCCGATCAGTCGACGCCGAGATAGGCGTCGATGACCGCCTCGTCCTCCTGGATCTCCTCGGGGTCGCCCTCGACGAGGACGTCCCCCTCGCTCATCACGACGATGGTGTCGCTCAGGTTCATAATGACCTCCATATCGTGTTCGACGATACAGAAGGTGTATCCCTCGTCCCGGAGCGTCTCGATGCGATCCATCAGCTTCCGGGTGAGCGAGGGATTGACACCCGCCACCGGCTCGTCGAGCAGAATGACCTCCGGGTCGATCATCAGCACCCGGCCCAACTCGAGCAGCTTCCGCTGACCGCCAGAGAGGTTGCCCGCGCGCTCGTCGCTCACGTGGTCGAGCTCCAACAGCTTGAGCATCTCGCGGGCCTGCTCGCGGACCTCGGCCTCCTCGCTGGCCATCAGGTCCCGGCGCAGCCAGGTGTTCAGCAGGTTCTCGCCGGCCTGCCCCTGCGGGGCGAGCATCAGGTTCTCGAGGACCGTCATCTCGGTCAGCTCGCGGGTGATCTGGAAGGTTCGGACGAGCCCCTGACGGGCGAGCATAAACGGGCGGCTGTTGGTGTGGCCCTCCCGAGCCTGTCGGACCCGCTCCTGGCCGGCGTAGAACCCGGCCCCCAGGCCCGCGCCGACCGCGAGCGTCCCGAGACCACCGACGGTGCCGAGCCCGAGGCCGGCGACGCCCGCGATGCCGCCGATCGTCCCGGCGGTGATCGCCGAGGCGCCGCCCCAGATGACGCGCTCGTCGCGGCTGGGTTCCATCAGGTCCTGGAGGTCCTCGCCGCGGAAGCGGACGCTGCCGCCGTCGGGCTCCTCGAAGCCGCTGATGAGGTTGAACGTCGTCGTCTTGCCCGCGCCGTTGGGGCCGATGAGGCCGGTGATCGACCCCTCCTCGATCCCGAACGTCGCGCCGTCGACGGCGGTGATGCCGCCGTACCGCTTCTGGAGGTTCTCGATCTCGAGGATCGCCGTCATGACTCACCCACCCCCGAGGAGTACTCCTCGCGACCAAGCAGCCCGTCCGGCATGTAGTACAACACGATCAGGAACAACACCCCGACGACGACGAGCCTGAACGCGAGGACGTTCACCCGGAGGGCGGGCGGGAAGAACCCGGCCAGCTGCGTGGTGGCCTGCTGGAACGCCCAGTAGAGCACCGCCCCGAGCAGCACGCCCTTGTTGTTGCCGACGCCACCGACGAAGACGATGAGCAGCGCAATGAAGGTCGTCTCGGGGGCGCCGGTCCGGAAGGTGAGTCCCTGAGAGTACATCGCCCACATCGCCCCGGCGAAGCCGCCGAGCGCCGAGCCGATCACCATGCTCTGGACCTTGTAGACGAACGGGTCCTTCCCGAGCGACTTCACCACCGCCTCGTCGTTGCGGATCGCCCGCAGGACGCGGCCGAACGGCGACTGGACCGCGGCCTCCAGTATCGCGTACAGCGCGCCCAGCGACAGGAGGAACAGCGCGAGCTGGAACCGGCTGTAATCCAGTTGGACAGTGACGTCCCCGATGACCGCGATGGAGTAGCCGATCCCGGCGCTGCTGCCGAACTGGAGGAACCAGACCGCGTTCCGGAAGAGGGTGCCGAGCACGCCGGAGACGTCCCCGGATCCGAGCGGGCCGAGGATCGGCAACAGAACGTACCAGATCCCGACGAACCAGACGGCGCCGAGCCCGATGACGGCCAGTTTGACGTCCGCGACCCACTCGTAGGACGTGATCGCGTGGTAGTAGGCGTACACGAGCGCGCCCAACAGCGCGAGCGTTCCGATGATCGAGACCGAGAGTCGATCGGTGAGCGGCAGCGGCAACAGCGCGACGAGCAGTCCCGTCCCGAACCCGACGCCGAGGGCCAGCTCGCGGCGCTCGAGACCGGCGTAGTGCTGGCCGATCGCCACGAGCACCACGAGCCAGCCGTAGACGGAGACCAGGACGCCGACGACCAACACGAGGGAGGCCGCAAGCAGGAGGCCCGCCGATATCACCGCCGCGATCAGCCCCGAAACGCCGGCCACCGCGAACCGGGATCCGAGGACGCCCGTGGCACGCGTCCCGAGACCGAACGACGTGACCGCATAGATCCGGTCGAGCGGCAGCCGGGAGTCGTTCTCGCGCTGCACTGACAGCGCCGCCGTGGCGACCGCCCAGACGACGAACACCACGAGCGCGAACGCGACCGCGCCCACGACGGTCCCCGGATCGATCGGGAAGAGCCCCTGGAACGGCGGGGAGTACCCCCGGAGCGCGTCCGGACCGTTCGCCAGCCAGCTCTCCGACTGGACGACCCGCTGGAAGATGACCGAGATCCCCAACAGGGTGATGGCGAGGTAGTCCTCGCGCAACCGTATCGTCGGCAGGGCCACGAGCCCGCCGATCACCCCCGTCAGTATCGTCGCGACGATGATCCCGAACGCCCAGGTTCCCACGAGGGGGACATCCCCGAGTCCGATGACGTAGTTGGTGAAGTCGGCCGGGTCGTCCGGCGGCAACACGAACAGCGCGGAGGTGTACGCGCCGATCAGGAAGAACCCGACGTGGCCGAAGTCCAACAGTCCGGTGTGACCGAACTTGACGTTCAACCCGAGCGAGAGGACGCCGTAGATGGCCACGAGCAACGCGAACGAGACGACGACGTCGGAGACCGCCATCTCAGTTCCCCCCCACGATGCCTTCCGGTTTCACGAGCAACACCACGAGCAACACCATGAACGCGACCGGGATGCGGTAGGTCGCGCTGAGTCCGGGGATGGCGAAGATGCCGACCTCCATCGCCAGCCCGACGACGTAGCTGCCGAGGATGGCGCCGTAGACGTTGATCCCACCGAGGATGACGCCGGCGAACATCGGCAACAGCAGGTTGAATCCGAGGTTGATGGAGAGGTTCGAGAAGAGGAACCCCAACAACACGCCCGCGAGCGACCCGAACAGGCCGGCGATGATCCAGACGGTCATCATCACGCGTCGAGTGTTGATCCCGCGCACCATCGCGAGGTCGCGGTTGTCGCTGGTCGCCCGCATCGCCTTCCCCAGCGTCGTCGCTCTGAGCAGGTAGTGTAGCAGCCCCATCATCGCGAGCGCGGTCAGAATGATGCCGACTCGGAGCGGGGACGCGCGAACGCGGGTGGCGTACCACGCCGTCTCGGGGATCGACCCGGGAGCGAGCGCCGTTCCGCCGACGACGACCGTTGCGACGACGGCAAGCGCGGCCGCGAGCCGACCGCCGATGACCCCCGCGGTGTCGGTCCGCCATCGGTAGGCTGCGACCGCGACGGCGGCGGCGACGGCGACGACGGCGACGACCTCGACCCACGAGTAGGAGAACGTCGCCAGCGGGATCTCGCTGCCCCCACGCGTCTCACGGATCGCGAGCGAGAACCCGTTACCGGCCACGAAGAAGTCGAAGAACTTCGCGAACGTGATGTCGAGCTGGCCGCCCGCGAAGGGAATCGTCGTGTCGACCTCGTAGGACCGGATCTCCCCGCCGAAGATCGTTTGGACGCCGAACCGGACGATGAACGCCACGGCCAGCGACACGATGAGCAGCATCGCAACCGAGGCGTCCTTCGCACGGAACTTTCGGAAGACGAGCGACTCCATCAACGGGACGAGCGCGCCCACGACGACGACGGCGAACAGGAGCGCGGCGAGGAACGACGGCGTCCCGGTCACCACGAGAACACCGACGACGCCCGCCGCCAGCACGTGCGTTCCGACGGCCACCGATGGCGGGGCGTCGATCCCCCACCAGCCGCCCTTCAGCGCGCGTATCCCGCCGAGGTGATACACGATGCCCAACACGCCAACGAACGAGACCACGAACAGGAACGCCAGTCCACCGATGCTGACCCCGCGCGTGTCCGTCGCGAGGGCACCGAACCCGGGAACCGTTCCGGGCCTGTTCACCAACAACGCCGTGTAGGCGCCGAGCGTCAGGAGATCGCCGTGAGCGAAGTTGGGCACGTCGCCGATGTCGTACACCAACGCGAGCCCGATCGCGCCGAGCGCCACGATGCTCCCGGTGACGATCCCGTTCGATATCGCGTTCAACAACCCCGTTTCGACTGCCATGTATGACATCTCATACCGCAGTACCTATACGATTATGGTATTTTTCAACCATCTGTCAGGATATCATCTCGAAGGGAAACGGATACGTCTCGGCTCGTGAACTCCAAAATCGCGTGACGCGGGATGGGCCACCGATCAGATCACCGACGGATCGGTCACGCTCTGCCGTATTTCGTCCGTATTCAGGCGGTTATGCGCGGAAATCCGTTGCAGACGAACCTCACAACGAGCACATGGTTTAATTACACAGAAGGACGAAACCATTGAATGGGCCATGTCATCGTACAACAGACGAGAGACGCTCAAGCGACTCGGCGCCGCGGCCGGAACGGCCGGCGTCGTCTCGCTCGCCGGCTGTTCACAGCAGGACGGCGGCAACGGTAATGGCAGCGGTAATGGAAACGGCGACGGAAACGGCAACGGCGGCGGCAACGGCGATGGAAACGGCGATGGGAACGGCGGAGGTGGCGGCGATCCGATCCAGTTCGGGACGCTGTTCCCGATCACCGGCACGAACAGCGCCTACGGCGGCGGCCATCAGGAGGCTGCGAACCTTGCGATCGAGGAGATAAACGCCGCGGGGGGTCCCCTCGACCGGGAGATACAGGTCACCAACCGCGACACCGAGGGCGACCCCGCACGGGCGGGCCAGAAGTTCCGGACGATGATCAACGAGCAGGGGATCGTCGGTCTCATCGGTCCGTATTCGAGCGGGATCGGAACCACGCTCGCGCCGATCGCCAGGGACAATCGGGTGATGGAGGTCTCGAACGGCAACACCTCGCCGGCGCTGGCGACGGCCGGAATCAACGACAGCAACGGCGTGAAGTATTACGGCCGAACCTCGCCGAACGACACCCAGCAGGGACTGGTCGTCGCCCGGATCATGAACCAGACGCTGGAGGCCGAGACCGCCGCGTTCCTCTACGTCGACAACCCCTACGGCGAGGGGCTCGCACAGGTCGCAAGCGAGAGCTTCGACGGCGAGACGCTCAACATGGTCGGCTACGCCCAGGAGGCGAGCGACTACACCTCGACGCTCGATTCGCTCTACGAGGGCGACCCGGACGTCGTCGGCGCCGTGATGTACCCGGGGAACGGCGAGACGATCCTCAACCAGTGGAACCAGGGCGGCTACGGCGGCCAGTGGGTCGCCGCCGAGGCAATCTGGTCCCCGGACCTGCTCTCGCGGCTGTCCGACATCGTCGAGGGGATGTACATCACCTCTCCGCAGACGGCCGACAGCGAGACCTTCCAGGAGAACATGGGCGGCCAGGACCAGATCACCCAGTTCGCGCCCCACGCCTACGACGCGACCTACCTCGAGGCGCTGGCGCTCCAGCGCGGCGGCGAGGCCAGCGGTACGGCGATCGCAGAGAACATCCGCGCCGTCTCGCGGCCGACGGATGGAGACACGAACGTCGGCATCGCCGGGTTCGAGGCCGGCAAGGAGGCCCTCCAGAACGGCGAGGAGGTCAACTACGACGGCGCCTCCGGCAACGTCGACTTCAACGAGAACCTCGAGCCGGTCGTCCCCTACCGGATCCTGCAGGTCGAGGGTGGCGAGGCCGTGCTCCAGGAGGAGGTGCCCGTCTCCTACTTCGAGGGGAAGATCTGAGACGTCGGGGCGTATCGCCCCATATCCGGCCGATCCGGCCGGACCGATTTTAGGGCCCGACCGTGAATCGAGGGTATGGTCGAGCTGGAAACGGAGTGGCACCCGTCGACGAAGCTGAACGTCATCGCCGGCGAGTTGGATTTCACGGTCGTGGATCCGATCCCGGACGGCGTGACGCGGGACGAGATCGAGGAGCACTGTTACGCGCTGCGGACGCTGTACGGCGAGTACGTCGACGAGATCGTCGCGGAGACGACGCTGTCTCAGCGTGAGGCTCAGACGTGGGTCCTCACGCGGCTCGTGCACGAGGGCGCCGATCGGCTCTCCTACGAGGCCGTCGGGCTCTACATCTGGGCGATCGGCCGGTCGACCGACGGCGACCCGCTCTCGCGGACGATCGTCACCGACTACGCCGACCGCGCCGCCGAGAAGGTCCACCGTGCCGAGGAGACCGTCAAGCGAACCGGCCCGCCGCCGTATCCCGACGACTGTTACGAGGAGCCGGCGCTCGTGTGGGTCGAGGGAGCGGTCGCCGATCGGCTCCGCCGCCGGGCCGGTCCCGAGGAGACGTACGGCGACCTCCTCGAGCGACTGCTCGACGAGACGCTCGCATCGATCCCGATGGCCGATCTGGTCGCAGCCTATCGCGAGGCCGCCGGCAGCGAGTACGTCGCCATCGAGACCGTCTACCGGAACTGGGACGAACACCTCCGGATCGTCGCGCACGCGCCCGGCGACGTCACGGTCGAGACGGTCGCGGAGGCCGACGCAGTCACCGTCGACGGGACGCCGATCCCGTTCCGAGTCGAGGAGCGTGCCGAGCCCCGGCGCGAGCAGTCACACCTCGCCGTGTACGACGCGACCGAGGGGATCGATCCCGAAATCGGAAGCGACCGGCTTCGGGACGCCCTGGTCGCGGTCGAGGGGACCCTTCCGGAAGTGGTCGATCGCGTCCGCGATGCGGGCGGCCACGCGCTCGCGGTCGCGACCGAGCCCGCGGGCGCGGGCGCCCACCTCCATCCGATCTTCCCGGATACGGGAGAGACCAACCTACCTGAGGACGGCGGACTCGCACAGCTGGAGCGGATCGATCTCGACGATCGAACGCTCGCCGTCGGTCGCATCTCGCCGACGACGGCCGACGAGTATCGGACGCTCACAGCGGAGACGACGTTGCTGTGGGCGGCGCCCGACTTCGAGTCGGGACCGGTCGAGCTGCCGAACGATCCGGTTGAGCGCCGCGAACGGTTTCCCGCAACGGTGCTGCGAACCGCCTGAACGTGGGCCGTGAGAACGGCGACGGCGGACCGACAGGCCATAAAGGCGGCGGCGACGGAACCTACAAGCCGTGATACTCGCGGATCGTCGACCGCCAGTCCGCGGGAAGCGTCACGGGCTCACCCGCCTCGGCGTCGTAGCTGACCTGAACCGACTCCGCTTCGGCGACGACGCCCTCGTCGGTGGCGATCGTGTAGGTCATCGGAACGCTCGTGGTACCGATCTCGGGAACGTCGACCGTGACCGTCACGGCCTCGTCGTCGAGTCCGATCGGGGAACGGTAGTCGATCGAAAGGCTCGCGAGCACGGTCTCCACCGCCGAGAGGTCGCGGTCCAACACCTCCCGGAAGTAGGCGGCCCGCGCCTGCTCGAGGTAGGTCGCGTAGACGGCGTTGTTGACGTGCCCCATCGAATCGACGTCGCGGAATCGAACCGCGATCTCCGTGGTGAACGTGCTCATAGCGATCCCTCGGCGAGGATCGATATGTAGCCATCGGCCGTCACGGAGTGACCGACGCTACCGCTGCCACCAACGTTGCGAGATCACCGGCGGCTTCGAGGACGGGACCCGCTACTCCTCGGACCGCGGTGCCAACACGAGCAGCGCGGTGCTGTCGGCCCTGGCGACCGGCGAGACCTCCCGATCCCCGTCGAACCGGGCGACGTCGCCGGGTTCGAGCTCGTGGATCTCGTCGTCGAGGTGCAGATCGATCGCGCCAGACAGGAGATACGCCACGATCTCCCGGTCGGGATGGCGGTGCGGATCCACGCGCTCGCCAGACTCGAGCTGCAGCCGGATCGTCTTCGGCTCGGCGCTCGGGAAGGCGTTCGCGTGGGGGACACCCTCGAGGTCTGCGAGGGACCGGACGGTGGCCATCGGTCACCGCCCCCCGTCGGCGCCGCGATCCGCCGTGTCCGCATCCCCGCCGTCGGGGTCGAACTCGCCACGCTTGAGCCCACGCCGAACCGGCTCGTGTTCCGCGTCGGTCGGCGGCGGCGCCGTCACCAACAGCGCCTCGAGACGACCGTCCTCGTCGGCGCGGATCCCGCGGTCGACGTCCGCCTCGACCGCGACGACGTCGCCGGGCTCGACGCGATGCTCGCGGTCGCCCTCCCGAACGATCCCGGTCCCCGACCGAACCCGCACCACGAGATCGCTGCTCGGCGCGTGGACGGGGATGAACTGACCGGGCTCGAAGAAGCCGCAGACGACCTTGACACGCTCCGTCCGGAAGACGCCCTGGGCGCTGAACCGCGACTCGTCGTACTCCCGTTCGGCGTCGAAGTCGATCGCCGGCATACTCACCGCCCTCCGTCCGCATCGCCGACGCTCGGTACCCGATCCCGCCGATAGCCACCCTCGATCGACACACATGCTGTCTGCATACGGTCGATCGAACGGGTCGCGCTCGGGTGTGGGTTTACCCGAATATGTTTCGCCGTCGCCGCACGGGATGTTTTGATATCGCGATATACAATTTATCCTTGACGCTACGGGGGAACGAGCAACCATTAAGCGACACGAGTCACAACCGGCACGTATGGCGCTTGAACGATCGACGACGTGTCCGCGGTGTGAGGAGGAGCAGTCGTTCTACCGAACCGCGGCGACGACGCTTCACCTCGGTGAGAAGCAGAAGTGGCGGTGTCCGGAGTGCGAGTACGGCTTCATCGCGATCAACGGGATCGACACCCTTCCCGCCTAGTCGACGCGGGATCCCGGTCGGCGATCGGCGCCCGGGACACGAACGTGGCCTCGACACCCGAATCGGCGGGCCGATTCTCCTAACCGCCGATTCAGCGACCCGGATCGATCGGACGGCGATCGATGGTCCGTGCTCCGAGGATCCCCTGACCGGCTGCTGTGTCGATCTCCGAAGCGACCGGTGCTTCGATCCGGATCCAGTCCCGGCGACGGATTCCGGACGATGACGTCCACACCAACCCGACGCCGGAACCGGGGACTGATTCGGCCTCCTCGCGCATACACGGGAACCACGTCACAAGTAGAGACACGGTACGAATCCCGGTACGAAGGATACCCGCCGGTCGGGACCGACATCGCTGCCACCGACCGATCGCCGGCACTCCCGGCGGCGACGAGAACCGACATTCACAGTCTGGGTATCGACCGAACCGCTCCCTGCTGAGTCGTGAGGCACGATATCGGCGTTTGAACCCCTCATTCGAACCGAACGTGACCCACGCCGGCGGACCACCAGGGGGATCGGCATTCGGTGGCCGTATGGGGTGGGTATCTGGACACCAGTCGATGGCGGACGGATCTGGCGAGAACCCCATTATAAATCATATATCGCGATAGTAAATCGCATCATCGTCCCCGATCGGAGCGGATCGACGCAACCGCCGATCGCGACGGTACCGGAACCGTCGGGTGTGGTAAAGTCTCGATGAACGGTCCGATCCCGGCACATTCTTTAGGCAGCCCTAAAGAGACGGGGATGAATGACTCAGGACATCTGCGTCGTGGTCCCGACGATCCGGGAGTACGAGTGTATGCGGACGTACTTCGAGAACGCGCGCGAACACGGGTTCGATCTCTCGCGACTCCACGTCGTGCTCGTGACCGAGGACTTCTGTGAGACGGACGCGATGGCGTCGATGCTCGAGGAGGAGGGCGTCTCCGGCGAGGTCTTCGACGGGACGCGTCGACAGGAGTGGTACGAGGAACACGGGATCGCCGAGTACGACCACCTCGTGCCGGCGGCCAGCCACGCGGAGACGAGCTTCGGGCTGCTGTATATGTGGGCTCACGACCGCTTCGAGTACGGCTTCTTCATCGACGACGACACGCTGCCGGAGCCCGAGGACGACTTCTTCGGCCGCCACATGGAGAACCTCGCGTTCGAGGGCGAGGTGGAGTCGGTGTCCTCCTCGGAGGACTGGGTGAACGTGCTCCACCAGAACGCCGACGAACACGGCCTCTACCCGCGCGGGTACCCCTACGCGGCGATGGACGAGACGGTCGAGACGTCGACGGAGACGGTCGACGACGTCGTGGCGTCCCAGGGACTGTGGACCAACGTCCCCGACCTCGATGCAGTCAGAATCCTGATGGACGGCGACCTACAGGGACAGGCCCAGACGCGGACGAGCCGGTCCGATTTCACCGGCGACTTCGTCGCCGCCGAGGGGAACTACCTGACGGTCTGTTCCATGAACCTCGCGTTCAAGCGGGAGGTCATCCCGGCGTTCTACCAGTTGCCGATGGACGACAACGAGTGGGACGTCGGGCGGTTCGACGACATCTGGAGCGGCGTGTTCCTCAAGCGAGCCTGCGACGTGCTCGGAACGACGATCTACAACGGCTACCCGTTGTGTGAACACAACAAGGCGCCGCGGTCGACCTTCGACGACTTGACGAACGAGGTCGCCGGTCTCGAGCTCAACGAACACCTCTACGAGATCATCGACGACGTCGGCGGCGACGCCGAGACCTACGCGGACGTCTTCGCGGCGATGGGTCGGGAACTCGCCGAGGGCGACTACGAATCGTACAACAACGGCGCGTTCTTCAACTACGTCGGCGAACACATGTGTGAGTGGCTCGACTGCCTCGAGACGCTCAACGGCCTCGAGGGCGTGAGCCGGTCGCGGGACGCGCGGACGGCGACGGGGAACTGAACCGACGGGTATATATTGTTTTAGGTAAACCTAAAAATATGACCGACGACTCCATCGACGGACGAGACGACGATCGACGGAACGCGACGGATTCGCAACGATCGACGGATCGGCGGCGGTTCCTCGCAAGCGCTGGCACGCTGGCCGCAGTCGGGATCGCCGGCTGTACAGGGAACGGTAACGGTAGCGGGAACGGCAACGGCAACGGCGGTGGCAACGGGAACGGCAACGGCAACGGCGACACCGATCCCGGCTCCGACGTCGGACAGATCGGATCCGGGCGGGCGGGACGTGACGCACCCGGCGGCACGCCGATGGCGGAGATGCCCGACCTCGAGGGCGAACTCACCGTCTACTCCGGCCGCGGGGAGTTCCTCGTCGGCGAGATCGTGAGCTACATCGGCGACCTGTACGACGACTTCGATCTGACCGTTCGGTACGGCGGCTCGACCGACCTCGTCAACCAGATCGCCAACGAGGGCGCCGGGACGCCGGCCGACGTCTTCTACTCGGTCAACGCCGGATCGCTCGGCGCGCTCGCTGACGCGGGCCACGCCGCGTCCCTCTCGAGCGATCTGACCGACCTCGTGCGCGGCGAGTTCCACACGGAGAACTGGATCGGGACGTCGGGCCGGGCACGAACGGTACCGTACAACACGAACTCCGTCTCCGAGGCGGACCTCCCGAGCGACATCATGGCGTATCCCGAGGAGTTCGACGGGGACCTCGGCTGGGCACCGCGGTACGGATCCTGCCAGGCATTCGTCACCGCGATGCGGATCATCGAGGGCGAGGAGGCGACCCGCGAGTGGCTCCAGGGCGTCCTCGACGCCGGCATCCAGGAGTACCCCGACGAGTTCGCCGCCTGCCAGGCGATCGCCGACGGCGAGATCGACGCCGCGTTCACGAACCACTACTACATCCAGCGCGTCCTCGACGGGAACCCCGGGGCCCCGATCGCGACCGCCTTCACCGAGGGCGACGCGGGCGCCGTCTTCAACGTCGCCGGCGCGGCGGTCGTCGAGGCGACCGACGAGGCGACGCTGGCCGAGAACTTCATCCGCCACCTGCTGTCGGCGGAGGCACAGGACTACTTCGCACGGTCGACCTTCGAGTACCCGCTGATCCCGGACGTCGATCCGATCGGCGATCTGCCCACGATCGACGAACTCGACGTGCCGGACATCGACCTCGCCCAGCTGTCGAACCTCGAGGAAACGGTCGACCTGATGCGCGACGTGGGCGCACTCTAAGGACGAACGGTCGCCGTGCCGGACCGGGTTCGCTCCGCGATCGGACGTGTTCGCCGCAGGCTCCAGCGGCGGCTCCGATCACGGCTCCGCCGGATGGCCCCTGAAACCCTCGCGGCGCTCGGCGTCGCGGCGATCGCCGGGATCGCGGTGTTCGTCGTCGCGATGACCGTCTTCGCGTACCACTCGAGCAACCACGACGAGGGCGTCTACCTCCAACAGGCAGCGATGCTGCTCGAGGGACAGATCGCGCTGTATCCCGGCGAGTTGGCCGACGCGTTCCACCCCTGGTTCTTCATCGAGGACGGCGGCCGACTCTACCCCAAATACACGCCGGTACCGGCCGCGATGTACGCGGTCGCGATGGCACTGGTCGGCGAGCCGCGGGTCACCCTCGCGGTCATCGCCGCGGCGAACGTCTTCCTCGTCTATCGACTCGGATCGATGGTCGCGGATCGCCGCGTCGGGCTCGTCGCGGCGGTCGTCTTCGCTGCGGCACCGATGACGCTCGTGACGACCTCGGTCTTCCTCCCCTACGCGCCCACCGCGGCATTGAACCTCCTGTTCATCGTCTCGTATCTGCGCGGCGTTCGGGACGGATCGCTCCGGTGGGCCGGCGTCGCCGGGCTCGCGATCGGGCTCGCGTTCTTCGCGCGTCCCTATACGGCAGTGTCGGTCGCCGCACCGTTCGTTCTGCACGCACTGGTGAGGACCCTTCGGGCGGCCGACCGGGGGACGCTGGCGACGGTGCGGTCGAACGCCGCCGCCCTCCCTGACCCGATCCGACGGAACCTTCTCACCGGCGCGCTCGGGCTCCTGTTCGTCGGCGTCACGCTCGCGTACAACCGGGTGCTGACCGGATCGCCGCTCGTCTTCCCGTATCAGGCGTTCGCCCCGCTCGACGGTCCCGGATTCGGACGCCGGCGGATCCTCGGCCACTCGATCGAGTACACGCCGGAGCTGGCGCTTGAAGCGAACCGGCACGTCGTCGAGTATCTGCTCACACGGTGGATGACCGCGGGCGGCATCGGGAGCGCGGCGGCGCTTGCGGGGGTCGCGATCGCGGCGCGTCGGTGGATCGCTTCGACGTCCGGAGACGGATTCCACCGGACCGCGAGCGGCCTGCTGGCGGGCGTCCTCGTGACCGTCCCGCTCGCGAACCTCGCGTTCTGGGGGAACTACAACGTCCTCGGGGAGATGGGCGATCCGACGGAGGGACTGATCGCGGTGATCGGCCCCATCTACTACTTCGATCTCCTCGTACCGCTGTCCGTCTTTGCAGCCCTCGCCGCCGTCGTCGGCTGGCGCCGACTGTCCGACCGGGCGGCCGCCCGAGCCGCACGGTTCGATCGCCGAGACGCGGACCGGGCGGCCCGCGCCGTCCGCGTGCTCGCGATCGGTGCGGCGGTGATCGGTCTGGTGCTTGCGGGATCGGTCACCGTCTCGCTCGCGTCCGACCCGATCGAACGGAACGCGGCACAGACCGAGAAGTTCGAGACGGCCTACGAGCCGATCGAGTCGGCCACGTTCGAGGACGATCTCGTCTTCGTTCCGACGCCGTACGGCGACTGGCAGAGCCATCCCTTCCAGTATCTCCGGAACGACCCCGGCTTCGACGGTCCGGTGGTGTACGCGCTCGATCGGGACCCGGTGGCGGACTTCACCGTGATCGACGCGTACCCGGACCGCGAGTACCACCGGTTCACCTACCAGGGCGAGTGGACCGCGAACCCCGATCAGCACGTGAGACCGAAACTCGAGGCGCTCGACGTCCGTCGTGGATCCACGCTCACGGCGCGAACGACCGTCGGCGTCCCCGACCGCGTCTCCCGAGCACGGGTTCGACTCTCGAGCGAGACGGGAGAGTCGGCGTATCTCGGATACGGGATCGCCGATCCCGGAGAGTCGCTGACGGTCGACTGGCGACTGACGCCCGAGGGGGTCGAACTCCCCGGCGCCGAAGCCGCCGGCGGCGAACCCACGGACTCCGGCTCGGGGACGATCCCGATCGGCGAGGATGCCGAGACGGTCGTGCTCACGATCACGTTGGTCCAACCCGACGGGGGCACACTCACGTATCGCCAGGAGGCGACGGTTCGCCCCACTGAGGCCGGAGCGGAGGCCGACGGTGACGGCGGTGGGGAGACGACCGACGACGCCGTCGAGGTGATCTGGCCGCCGGAACGGTCCGTCTGTACGCTCGTGCGGGAGTGTGGCACGGACGGCACCTACATCCCCGACGATCCGGACGCACACCTCGACGGCGTGGACTTCGAGGCGACCGTCAGGGCCACCGAGTGACCGTCGACGCTTATAGCGCGGGAACAGCCCGAAGAGTGACCGCCGACGCTATAGCGTGGGCACAGCCCGAAAGACGACGTAGGATCCGATCGTCGCCGCCACGGGAACGGCGTTCTGCAGGAGAACGACGCGCGCGGTGGTCGTCGGTTTATACAGGTCGGCGATGCTGAGCGCGTCCGCCGGCGCCGCGTTCACGTCCACCGTCGAATCCTCAGTCACGTCCACGGTCGCATCCACCGTCGAATCCTCGGTCGCGTCCACCGCCACGTCCTCGGTTGCGCCTGACTCCGTCTCCGGCGTCTCGAACGCCGTCGACTGCGTGGACGGGGCATCGGGAAGCTCCTGGAGCCGGGTCGCCCGCCCCCAGCCGAGTCCGACGATGCTCATCGTCGCGATCACGACGAAGGAGGCGGGGATCCCGAGCACGGAGAGCCCGACGACGAGCGCCGACGTGACGAGCGACACGACGAGTGCGGCGGTTAGCGGCAGTTCGGTGAGGTCGTTGCCCATCGTCTCGAGGGTACGTCGGCCCAGCGTGAACGCGCCGGCGCCCATCGCGAGGGCGGCAAGCAGGACGCCGGCGTTCATGGAGAGGTCGCCGCTGCCGACCAGCGGGGCGACCGCGTTCGCGACGTTGGAGGCGCCGGCCGAGAACGCGTTGAGACACGCGATCGCGAGGACGACGACGGCGCCGATCAGCTCTCGCGTCGTCGCCGACCGCGCGGTTCGCACCGTCGGGACGCGTCCCGACCGATCGATCCGGGCCGGAAACCCGCCCGTGCGGTCGATCGCGAGGATCGTCGCGAGTCGATCGTACCAGTAGCGCCCGACGACGGCGCTGACCCAGAACCCGACGACGGGGGCCACGAGCCACCAGGCGACGATCTTGAGGGCGATCTCCTGGTTCAGCGTGCCGCGGGCGACCCCGAGCCCGGCGATCGCGCCGACCGCGGTCATCGACGTCGAGGCGGGCACGCCGAAGATATTCGAGACGAACAGCGCCCCGCCGACGAACAGGAGGACGACGATCGACGTCTCCAGGGTAAAGGGGTTCCCGCGGAGCAGGCCGGCGCCGAGGGTATCGACGACTCGACGGCCGATGGTCCAGCCGCCACCGAGAACGAACACCGACATCAGCGCGCCTGCACCGATTTTGGAGATCAGGTCGCTGCCGACCGCGGGCCCGAACGCGACGCCGGTTCCGGAGCCGCCGATATTGACCCCGACGAACGCGGCGACGACGATGCCGACGAGGAGGAGCAACGATACCGACATAGGCGAGACTATCGGATCACGATATATAAGTCGCTCAGTCGGTTCCGTCGGGCGAGACCGCGGTCACGGTCGAGCTGCCGACATCGGACGGGCCGGCCGACCGACGAACGTCGACCGGCCGACTTTTCCCCGATCGACGCCCAGAACTGACCATGAGCGCCGACTTCGACCCCGAGAAGTTCGAGGACAAGTACGCCAACTACTTCACCGAACTGCAGCGCGCGTACAAGAACGCGTTCAACTATATGAACGAGCGATACGACTCACAGCTGATCCACGGGATCGACCAGACCGTGTTGAACGAGTCCGAACCGTTCTACGAGGACGGCGAGTTCGTCGTCGAACTCCCCGAGAACCCGCGTGAACGCTTCGAGGGTGCGCTCGTCGACGACGAGAAGTTCGCCGAGACGCTGGAGATCTACGTCGACCGCATCGAGTCGGAACTGTACCGCGTCTTCGGCGTCGACCGTCCCGACGACGAGGACCCCGCGGAGTGAGGCGCTCCCGAGCCCGTCCCGAACCGGCTGACGGCAGCGGATACCGGTCCGAACCAAAGGCATAAGCCGGTTCACCGCCAACCAGGCAGTATGAGCACGGAAGCGGCGGACACCGACGATCTTCGCGACCGGATCACGAACTTCCTGCGGCGCAACTTCCCGCAGATTCAGATGCACGGCGGCGACGCCGCGATCAGCCATCTCGACCGCGAGAACGGCGAGGTCCACATCCAGCTCGGCGGCGCGTGTTCGGGCTGCGGCATCTCCCCGATGACGATCCAGGCGATCAAGTCCCGGATGGTCAAGGAGATCCCGGAGATCGAGACGGTTCACGCCGACACCGGGATGGGCTCGGGCGCGGACGGGGACCTCGGCGGCACGAGCAGCGGCGGGATGTCCCCCTCCTTCCCGGGCGAGACGAGCGACGACGGCGAGGACGACGAAGGGCCGCAGGCCCCGTTCTGAGGTCGACGCCGACCGTCGAGGAGGACGTCGTTTTTCCGCCATCGTGGATCGACGAAGAGCGTGAGCCCCGGTCGGATAGTCGCCGATCGACGATCGATCGGACGGTTACGATCGCCGAGCCGCCGCGGAATCACCCGCCGACGTCAGTACACGAGTTCGCCGGAGATGAACTGCCGGGTGCGGTCATCGTTCGGATCCTCGAAGACCCGGTCGGCCGGGCCGATCTCCGCGATCCCGTCGCCGAGCAGCACGGCCGCACGGTCCGCGACGCGTTCGGCCTGATGCATATCGTGGGTGGCGAGGACGACGCCGATCCCCCGGTCACGGGCCGCCGAGACCGCCTCCTCGATGAGGGCGGTGTTCCGCGGGTCGAGATCGGAGGTCGGCTCGTCGAGCAACAGGACGTCGGGGTCGTACGCCAGGGCTCGCGCGAAGGAGACGCGCTGGGCCTCACCGCCCGAGAGGGATCCGGCCGGTTGGTCGCCACGATCGGCGAGTCCCACGACCGAGAGGGCCTCCGTGACGGCATCAGCGGGGCTGGACGGGCCGGCTATCGAGGCGGCCCAGTCGCGGAGGCGGTCGCTCCAGGGCCGCCGGACGCGCAGCCCGTACTCGACGTTCCGCGCGACGGAGGCGTCGAAGAGGTTGGCCTCCTGAAAGACCATCCCGATCCGCCTGCGGAGGCGGAGCCGATCGCCGTTGTCGAGCGCCCAGGCGTCGGTGCCGTCGAGCTCGATCGTGCCGTCGTCGGGCGTTTCGGCGAGCGCGAGCAGGCGCAACAAGGTCGATTTGCCGACCCCGGAGGGGCCGATCACCGCGAGCACGTCGCCCGCCTCGACGCCGACCGAGAGGCCCTCGAGAACGGGGTCGTCCCCGTAGGAGACGGCGACGTCACGTGCGCGAAGCACCATCACCGGACCCCTCCGTCGCCGATCCGCACCACGATCCCGTTGACGACCAACACGAGCACGACGAGGACGACGCCGAGCACCATCGCGGTCTCGTAGCGGCCCTGGCGGGCCTCGAGCTGGATCGCGGTCGTGAGCGTGCGCGTCTTCGAGATGCCGTCGACGCCCGCGATGTTGCCGCCGACGATGAGTACCGACCCGACCTCGCTGATCGCGCGGCCGAACCCCGCAAGCACCGCCGTGGCGATCCCGTATCGAGCCTCCCGGAGCGTAACGAGCGCCACGTCGAGTCGCGTCCCGCCGAGCGCACGTGCGGCGTCGCGGACGCCCCCGTCGACGCCGTCGATCGCGGCCAGCGAGATCGCCGTGATCGGCGGCGTCGCGAGCACGAACTGCGAGAAGATCATCGCCTCGCGGGTGAACATCAACTCGAGTTCGCCGAGCGGCCCCTGACTGGAGACGGCGAACAACACCACGAGCCCGACGACGACGCTCGGAAACCCCATTCCGGTGTTGATCGCCGCGGTGAGAAGCCCCTTTCCGGGAAAGTCGTTGAACCCGACGAGCAACGCGACCGGAAGACTCACCAGAGTGCTCGCGAGGACCGCACAGAGGCTGACGTACAACGAGACGGCGACGATGCTGCGGACGTAGACCGTCTCGAAGGGGAACGAGACGAGAGACACGAGCGAGAAAGTGGGCGGTGCGATCGCCGGAGAAAGACCCTCGGCCGCGAGCGATGCGATCGGTTCGAGGAACACGGTTAGCTTTCGGAACCGCTCGCACTCCACCCTTCCGGAACGTACTGCTGGAAGTTCGGATCCTCGGAGAGCGCGCGCGGGAAGAAGAGCTGCTCCCCGTTCGACTCGTAATCCGCGATCAGATCCTGGGCCTCGGGGCTCGTGATGTACCCGATGTACGCCATCGCGAGGTCGTAGTTGACGTCCTCGTGGACCGCCGGGTTGACCGCCAGGATCCCGTAGGGGTTCGCGAGCAGCTCCGGACCGCCCTCGATGGGGCCCTGCACGAGGATCGTGAGGTCGATCTCCGACCGCTGTGAGAGGTAGGTTCCCCGGTCGGAAAGCGTGTAGCCGCCCTGCTCGTTCGCGATGTTGAGCACCTCGCCCATCCCCTGGCCGGTCTCCTGGTACCAGTCGCCGCCGGGATCGACGTCGGCGGCCTCCCAGACCGCGAGCTCCTTCGTGTGCGTTCCGGAGTTGTCCCCACGGGAGATGAAGGGTGCGCCCGCCTCGGCGATCGCGGCGAACGCCTCGGTCGCCGATCCCGTCCCCTCGATGCCGGCCGGGTCGGCGGAGGGGCCGACGATAACGAAGTCGTTGAACATCAGGTCGCGGCGGTTCACGCCGTACCCCTCGCGCATGAACTCGTCCTCGAGGGACCGCGCGTGGACCATCACCACGTCGGAGTCGCCGTTCCGGGCCGTCTCCAGGGCCGCGCCGGTCCCCTGGGCGACCGAATCGACCGTGACGCCGTACATGTCCTCGAAGGGCGCGTTGAGCTCGCTCAGGAGGCCGGTGTCGTAGGTGCTCGTGGTCGTCGTCAGCGTCAGCGTCTCGCCGGCGACGCCCGCAGTCTGCTCGGCGGAGCCGCCGAGGCAGCCGGCGACGCCCAGCGACAGGCCGCCGGCGGTCGCGGCGATGAATTCTCGTCGTTGCATCGTATTCGATACAACGGTCATCGACAACATACTTAACCTTTTCCGAATATGTGTAACTGGAAGTATTTACGCGCCGGTTGAGACGGGATCGGAGACGGTCGAGTCCGCTGATCGAGCGACGATCGAGCCGCCTGCAACCGAACGAACCGTGATCGAGCCGCCGGCGGCCTCCGAATCGATCCACCGTGGACCGAAGGCGTGTTGGTACTCGAGCCCGAACGATCGGGTAATGGAGCGACAGGAAGGGTACGCCTTCGACGTCGAGTCGGTTCGAGCGGACTTCCCGATCCTGGACCGGCGGGTGGGCGGCGATCCCACGACGCCCGGCGAGGGACCGGAGGACGACACGCCGCTCGTCTACCTCGACAACGCGGCGACGACGCACACGCCGGACCCGGTGGTCGACGCGATCGCCGACTACTACCGCGGCTACAACGCGAACGTGCATCGGGGCATCCACCAGCTGAGCCAGGAGGCCTCCGTCGCCTACGAGGAGGCCCACGACCGCGTCGCCGAGTTCATCGGCGCCGACGGCCGCGAGGAGATCGTGTTCACGAAGAACACGACCGAGGCGGAGAACCTCGTTGCACACGCCTGGGGACTCCGGGAACTCGGCCCCGAGGACAGCGTCGTCCTCACCGAGATGGAACACCACTCCTCGCTGGTCACCTGGCAGCAGGTCGGCAAGCGGACCGGCGCAGACGTCCGGTTCATCGCCGTCGAGGAGGACGGAACGCTGGATATGGACCACGCCGCCGAGTGCATCGACGACTCGACGGCGATGGTCTCGGCGGTCCACGTCTCGAACGCGCTCGGGACGATCAACCCGATCCGCGAGCTGGCCGACCTCGCCCACGACCACGGCGCGTACCTCTTCGCCGACGGCGCCCAGTCGGTGCCGACGCGGCCGGTCGACGTCGGGGACCTGGGCGCCGACTTCCTCGCGTTCTCGGCCCACAAGATGTGCGGCCCGACCGGGATCGGCGCGCTCTACGGTCGGACGGAACTGCTCGACGCGATGGATCCCTTCCTGTACGGCGGGGACATGATCCGCCGGGTGACCTACGAGGAGTCGACCTGGGAGGACCTCCCCTGGAAGTTCGAGGCGGGCACCCCGAGCATCGCCCAGGGGATCGCCTTCGCAGCCGCCGTCGACTACGTCGACGACATCGGGATGGAGCACGTCCGCGCCCATGAGGACCTGCTTGCGGCCTACGCCCACGACCGACTCAGCGAGTTCGACGACGTGACGGTCTACGGCCCACCGGGCGACCGACGGGGCGGGCTCGTCTCGTTCAACGTCGACGGCGTCCACGCCCACGACCTCTCGAGCATCCTCAACGACTTCGGCGTCGCGATCCGGGCGGGCGACCACTGTACCCAGCCGCTCCACGACAAGCTGGGCGCGGCCGCAAGCGCCCGCGCGTCCTTTTACGTCTACAACACCGTCGAGGAGGTCGACGCGCTGATCGACGCCGTCGACGAGGCGCGCGAGCTGTTCGCCTGAGCGGGGACCCGCTCACGCGGGAGCCATACTCCGATATATCGCGGTGAACGCTCCGGCGTAGCGCGGTGAACGCCCCGCTGCGGAACGTTTTTCCCGGCGAACCGGCTACCCTGAAGCAGTATGGGACTGGGCTCGGACATGTACAGACAGCAGATCCTCGATCACTACAAGAACCCCCGTAATTACGGGGAGATGGAGGATCCGGACGTCACGCACGTCGGCGAGAACCCCTCCTGCGGGGACACCATCCGGATGGACATCCGGCTCGCCGACGACGACGAGACGATCGAGGCCGTCGCCTTCACCGGCGACGGCTGTGCCATCTCGATGGCCTCGGCCAGCATGCTCTCCGAGCGGCTCGCCGGGATGACGATCGCGGAGCTCGAGGCGCTCGACACCGACGACATCACCGAGATGCTCGGCGTCGACATCTCGCCGATGCGCGTGAAATGTGCCGTGCTGGGCCGGCAGGTCGCCCAGGACGGGGTGAAGATCGAGCGCGGCGAGATCGACGTGGATCGGACGAAGACCGAGGATTGAGCCGGCCCCGTCCCGTCAGCGGGATCGCGCCACCCCCACCGCCGAGCGGTCGAGCCCGCCGAACTTTTGCGGATCGACGCCCTCTCACCAACCATGAGCGACGAGTTCGACAAGGAGGCCGAACGCGAGAAGCTTCGCGAGAAGTTCGAACGGGACCGCGAGAAACGCGAACACACCCAGCACATGTCGGAGCTGCTGTTGAAGGGCGCGACGATGACCAACAGCCACTGTGACGCCTGCGGGGACCCGATCTTCAGACACGACGGCCAGGAGTTCTGCCCGACGTGCTCGCGTGAGGGAGCCGCGAACGCGGCCGCCGCCGACGCGACCGGCGCTGAGGCGGCCGGCGCTACGGAGGGCGATGCTGATGCGGCCGATGCTGCGGCGGGCGATGCTGATGCGGCCGATGCTGCGGCGATCGACGCGTCCGGCGGTCGATCACCCGACCGGACCGCTTCCGGAGCGGAAACGGGGGACTCCCCGACCGAGATCGATATCGACGACGACGGAGCGACTGGAACCGCCGAACCGGCTGCCGAGAACGGAACCGCCTCGGCCGGTGGGTCTGCAACCGGCTCGGGGAGCGAGATCGACGCCGCGGCGAGTGGTTCCACCTCCGCACCGACGGACGTCACGCCGACCGCCGGCACGCCTGGCGACGTCGCGCCGAACGACCCGACACGGAACGCTGCGGCACCGACCGCCGCGGACACGACATCGTCCACGGCGAGCGCCGACACGCCCACCGAGGACCTCCACGCGGCCCGCGAGTCGCTGGCCCGAACGGTGCGCCGGTTCGCCGAGGCCGCCGAGGGAACCGACGATCCCCGCCGTGCTCGCGAACGGCTGCAGGCGGTCCGTGAGGCCGTCGAGGCACTCGACGCGCTGGATCGGTAGCGCCACCGATCGTCGATCCGTCGGGGGCCGGGCGGCATCCACGGTGAGTATGCCGCGTACCTTTTAAGTCGATCCTGCGTCTCCCACGGGTATGGAGTTGAGCCGCGAGTGGGTGACCGTGCGGGCGTCGATCGTGTTGACGTTCGCGGTCGCGGTGTTGTCGATCGTCGTCGGGCTGCTCCACATCTCGGGGGTGAGCGTCGTGGGACCGCTCTCCCCGTACATCCCCGACATCGTCCGGCAAGTGGTCGGGTTCTCCGGGACGCTCACCGGGTTCGCGATGCTGGCGAGCGGGTACGCGCTGAAACGCGGCTACCGGGTCGGTCTCTACTCGACCGCGATCCTGCTGCCGCTGACCGGGATCCAGGGCCTACTGCAGGTCTCGGTCGTCTCGCTCCCGCTCGTGGCCCTCTCGATCGTCTCCATCCCGGCACTGGTCGTCAATCGTGACCGGTTCACGCGGACGTATCGCCCCTCGCCGACGCAGCTGGCGGCCGGGACGGCGCTCGTGACCGCGCTCGGCTACGGGACGTTCGGCTCGTTCGCGCTGCGCGAGGAGTTCACCGGGATCAACTCGATCGTCGACGCGTTCTACTACACCGTCGTGACGGCCTCGACCGTCGGCTACGGTGACGTGACCCCGACGAGCGCGATCGGCCGGATGTTCGGCCTCTCGGTGCTCGTGATAAACGTCGCCGCGTTCGCGGTCGCGCTGGGGGTCCTGTTGACGCCCGCGATCGAGGCGCAATTCTCGAAGGCACTCGGAAAGATGACACAACGACAGTTCGACCTCCTTGACGGCCACGTCCTCGTGTTAGGGTACGGGGACCTGACGGAACCGATCCTCGAAGAACTCATCGAACGCGACATCGACTACGTCGTCGTCACCGACGACGAACGCCACGCGAGCCGGCTCGCGGACCGCGACGTCGCGGTGCTCGCGGCGGATCCCAGCGACGTCGGACCCCTCGAAACGGCCCGGATCGGGGACGCCCGCGCGGTCGTGGTGGCCACCAACGACGACGCCGAGGACGCGTTGGCGATCCTCACCGCACGCCAGCTCAACCCGGAGGTGCGGATCGTCGCCGGTGCGACCCAGCGCGAGAACGTCGACAAGCTTCGGCGGGCCGGGGCCGACGACGTCATCTCGCCGGCGACGCTTGGTGGCCACCTCCTCGTCGACTCGGCGTTCGGGGCGGACTCGACGGCGGTCGCCGAGGAGATCATGGACGACGAGGGGCTCGGCGTCGAGTCCGCCGGCGGGTCCGCGAACGGCGAGCCGTCCGATGCCGTCGACCCGGACGAGGAACCTCCGGACGAGGAGTGAGTCGACGAGAAACGGAGCGAAGATCCGGACTGAACGGCCGTGAACGTTCCGGGCCGTGAACGTCACCGAGGACGTCGGCCCCGGACGTGTTCAATAGGGGACACCGATCGCGAGCGGATTGCTTATAAGGACGCGACGGCCTCGAGCGTCAGCGTGATCGCCCGCTCGACGTTGTTCTTCGCCTTCGCGGGAAGCTCGTCGTCGGAGTCGGCACCCTTCTGTGTCCCCTCGACGAGGTTGCCGTCGACGGTACAGATCGCGCCGGCGCGAAGCCCCTTCCGTCGGGCGAGCGCGAACAGCGTCGCCGCCTCCATCTCGATCGCGAGCAGGTTCGCGGCCTCCCAGTCGGCGACGAAATCCTCGCTCTCGTTGTAGAAGGCGTCGTCGGAGACGATCGGCCCGACGTGGACGGCCTCGTCGTTCGCCTCGGCGGCGTCGACCAGCGCCGACAGGGCACCGTAGTCGGGCACCGCAGGATAGACGGCCGACTCGTAGCGCTTGGAGGTCCCCTCCTCCTTGGCGGCGCCGTTGGCGACGATCATGTCGCCGATCTCGATGTCTGACTGGAGCGCGCCACAGGTGCCACAGCGCAGGACCGTCTCGACGCCGACGTTCGCCAGCTCCTCGAGCGCGATCGCGGCCGAGGGGCCGCCGATGCCGGTCGAGCAGATCGTGAGCGGAACGCCCTCGTAGGTGGCGTTGACCAGTTTGTACTCGCGGTTCTCGGAGACCGTCTCGACGTCGGCACACTGGGCGGCGATGCGGTCGACGCGGCCGGGGTCGCCGGGAACGATCGCGATCGACTCGACGTCGCCCTCCTCGACGAGCAGGTGCGGCTGTTTACCCATATCAACCCGTCCGCGGGACGGAAGAAAAACGGTGCGGAAGTCGGACACCCGTCGACCGGCGCGCGGGCCTACAACTCCAACAGCGCCTCGATCTCGTCGAGGTAGCCCCGGTAGACGCCGATCGCCGACTCGATCGGCTCGGAATCGGCCATATCGATCCCGGCGAGTCGAACGACCTCGAGGGGGTAGTCCGAGCCGCCGGCGGCGAGCATATCGCGGTAGTCGGCCGCGGCGGGCTCGCCCGTTTCGAGGATCCGGTCGACGATGGCGGCGGCGGCCGCGATCCCGGTCGCGTACTGGTAGACGTAGAAGTCGTAGTAGAAGTGGGGAATGCGCTCCCACTCGCGCTCGATCCCGCCCTCGAGGGTCGCCGGCGCGTAGAACTCCCGTTTGAGGTCGCCGTAGGTCGCATCGAGGACGTCCGGGGTGAGCGCCTCGTCGTCCTCGATCCGGGCGTGGATCCGGTGTTCGAAGTCCGCGAACATCGTCTGTCGAAACAGCGTACTCCGGAAGCGCTCGAGATACTCGTCGAGGACGTGCGTCCGCAGCTCGTCGTCCTCGAGCGTCTCGAGGAGATGCTGGGTCAGCAGCGTCTCGTTGACCGTCGAGGCGATCTCCGCGACGAAGATGTCGTAGCTCGCGTCGTGCCACGGCTGGGCGTCGGCGGCCAGCTCGGAGTGCATCGAGTGGCCGAGCTCGTGGGCGAGCGTGAACATCGAGGCGATGTCGTCCTGGTAGTTCATCAGGATGAACGGCTGGGTGTCGTAGGTCCCCGAGGAGAAGGCCCCCGAGCGCTTGCCCTCGTTCTCGTAGACGTCGACCCAGCGGCTCTCGAGCCCCTCGGCCATCCGCTCCTGATAGGCGTCGCCGAGCGGGGCGACCGCCTCGGTCACCCACTCGACCGCCTGTTCGTACTCGACGTCGGGACCCTCGTCGCCGGTGAGCGACATGTACAGGTCGTGGCTCCGGAGCTCGTCGACGCCGAGCGCCGATCGCTTCAGCTCGGCGTGGCGGTGGAGCGCGTCGAGGTCCTCACGAACGGTATCCACGAGCGTGTCGTAAACCCCGGGCGGGACGTTCGACCCATCGAGTGCGGCCTCTCGGGCGGTGTCGTAGCCGCGGATCTCCGCGCTCGTCACGTGTTCGCGAACCGCCTTCTCGAGGGACGTGCCGACGGTGTTGCGGACGTCCGCCCACTGGTCGTAGAAGGTCTCGTGAACGTCGCGTCTGAACTCGCGGTCGGGTTTGGTCTGCAGCTTCGTGAAGTTTGCTTGCGTGATCTCGACTGGCTCGCCGTCGGGGCCCTCGACGGTCCCGTACTCCATGTCCGCGTTCGTGAGCATCGAGTAGATCTCCGAGGGGGCGCCGGTGACCTCCGAGAGGTCCGCGAGCACCTCCTCGACCTCCGCCGACCGGGTGTGTGGCTTCATCCGGCGGACGTCCTCGAAGTAGTGCTCGTAGGCCTCGAGAGCGGGCTCGGCGTCGATGAACGACTCGATCTCCGCGCCCGTCAGTTCCTGGAGCTCCGGTTCGAGGTAGGAGATCTCGCTCGAGGCCGTCGAGCCGAGCGAGGACCCCCGGGCAGCCATCGCCTGGTAGGTCTGGTTCGTCGTGTCCTCGGCACTGCGCAGCCGGGCGTAGGTCGCCACCTTCGCGACCTCGCGCAGCACCGACTCCCGGAGTTCGAGCAGCTCGAGGAGCGTTTCGGGGTCCTCCGTGACTCGCCCCTCGTACTCGCCGAGTTCATCCACCCGGTCGGACACCGACTCGTAGGCCGTCTCCCACGCCTCGTCGTCGGCGTAGATGTCCTCCAGATCCCAGCGGTGCTGCGCATCGATCTCGCTCCGGTCGGGGACCGTACTCATAGCGAACGGGAGGGCGTGATCGACCCTAAAAGTTCCCACATTCGTCCCCCCGACCGCGACGCCGACGCGGTATCCACTCCCGTGTGGACGACCCGCCGTGCAGACCGGCTACGGCGGCGTCCAGTCCTCGAGGTCGAGCACCATCACGACCGCGTCCTCGCCGTCGTTGTAGTACCGCGAGACCCGGCGCATCGGCGTGAATCCGTGATCGCTATACAGCGACCGTGCCCGCCCGTTGCTCGCCCGAACCTCGAGCTTGACGACGGCGGCGCCGCGGAACCGGAGCCGGGCGAGCGCGGACCGAAGTAGCTGGCTGCCGATCCCGTTCCCCTGCACGTCCGGGTGGACGGCGATGTCCTTGATGTGTCCGATATCGCGTCCGAAATCGGGCGTCATATCGGCGACGACGTATCCGGCGATGGGCGCCCCGGAATCGATCGCATCCCGTCGATCGGAGTCGAACGTGGACGCATCCAGCTCGGCGACGAGGAACGCCGGCGCATCGAGCAGCCGCTCGAAGGCGTCGTAGGGCCACGGATCCGAAAAGACCGCCCGTTCGATCCGAACCACCGACAGCAGGTCGGCTCGGGAGACCTCCCTGATCGTCGGATCGACGGGTCGGGACACGCGGTACCGTTACGCCTGGGAGCCGATAAGCGCGCCGACCGACGCCGTGGGCGAGGGGAACGGCGCAGGCGAGAGGAACGGCGCAGGTGAGGGGAACGGCGCAGGCGAGAGGAACGGCGCAGGTGAGGGGAACGGCGCAGGCGAGGGCGAGGACGAGACCGGTCGCCGGGGCCTCGGGGGACGCTCGCCGGGGTCTCGGGGAACGATCGGCGGCGTCTCGAGGGACGCTCGACGACGTCTCAGGTCCCGAACCGACGCTTCCGGTTCTGGTAGTCGAGTACCGCCCGGAGGTAATCGCGCTCGCGGAAGTCACGCCAGTTGACGTCGGTGAAGTAGAGCTCGGAGTAGACCGACTGCCAGATGGCGAAATCCGACAGCCGCTCGGCCCCGGTCTTGATGAGCAGGTCCGGCTCGTCGGGGAACACGAGCCGCTCCGAGATCGTCGCCTCGTCGATCGCGTCGGGATCGAGATCGCCCGCCGCGACGTCGTCGGCGATCTCTCGGACGGCCTCGGCGAACTCACGTTTGCCGCCGAGCCCGATGCTCACCTGGATCGGGGCGTCGGCCCGCTCGGTGTCCCCCGGGCCGCGAACGGCCACCGGGCGGGGCGCGTCGACGCGGCGGAGTTCACGCTCGAGGGTCTCCACGACCGCCGCATCGAGGACCGACACGAGGACCGTCACGCGGTCGGCGCCGCGGCCGAACGCCCAGCCGAAGAACCGCTCGAGGGTGTCGTAGGCGCCCTGCTCGAGCAGGTCCCGCTCGGTGATCACGACCGCGACGTGGCCGGGCGGGTTCGCCTCGTGGATCCGGTGGCGGATCGCGAGATACGTATCGTACAGTCCCACAGTGGAGAGAACGCGGTCGATCGGCAAAAACCGACCGGGACACGGAGCGAACACGCCACGTCTCGACGACACCGCACTTCGAGGACGGCGCACCTCGACGACGCCAGGTCCCGACTGCGGCGCCGCCCCCCGATGTCGGGAGGGTTAAGTGACCGTCGAGGGTATGCGCGGACGTGCAGTCGAGGATCCGACGGGCGGGTGGGTTCGCCGCGGTGTCGCTGCTTGCGCTCGCCGCGCCGTGGACGGGCGCGGCCGTCGCGGTGCCGTTCGCCATCGTCGCTGGACTGGCGGCGTTCGTCGTCCGCGAGGGGCCCGTCTTCGAGCTGTTCGCACGACCGGGCGATCGCCGGGACCGCCGGTTGAACGGGCTCGCCGGGTTCGCCCTCGCGGCCACGGGACTGGGCCTGTTCGCGACGCTCCCACGCGTGACGATGCCGGTGCGTGTCTACGCGGCGGCGGTCATTCTCCTCGCGTTCGGAAACCTCGGGACGCAGGCGGTTCGATCGCTCACCGACGATGAGTTCGCACACGCGACCGCGTTCGTCATCGTCGGATCCCTCGCAGGCGTCGGCGCGCAGGTCGCCGTGGCGGTCGCCAGCGCAACTCCGATCGCCCCGCCCGGATTCGTGTTCATCGCCGCCGTCGGCGCGTTGGCCGCGGCGTTGCTCCGGTCGATGCTGCTCGAGCGTGACGACCCGCTCGTGATGATCGCGGTCGCGCTGTTGTCGTGGCTGTTCGTCGAGATCACCCCCGAGATGACCGTGGAGGGGATCGTCCTCGCGTTGGGCGTCACCATCGCGCTGGGCTACGTCTCCTACGCGCTCGGGACGGCCTCCGTGCCCGGGATGGTGACCGGCGTTCTGTTGGGGTTGTTGACGATCGTTCTCGGCGGCGTCGGGTGGTTCGTCGTCCTGATCGCCTTCTACGCGATCGGCGGGCTCGCCTCCAAGTTCCGGTTCGAGGAGAAGACCACTCGGGGCGTCGCCCAGGAGAACGAGGGGGCCCGCGGAAGCGGCAACGTGCTCGCGAACTCGGCGGTCGCGCTCGCGGCGGTCGTGGGCTACGCCGCGACCGGACACCTCTCCCTGCCGGGCGTCGTCTTCTCGGTCGCGTTCGCCGGCGCCGTCTCGACGGCGATGGCGGACACGCTCGCCTCGGAGATCGGCGGCCTGTATGACGACCCGCGACTCATCACCACCCTGGAGCCGGTCGATCCGGGGACCGACGGCGCGGTGACCCTTCAGGGCGAACTCGCGGGCATCACGGGGGCCGGCCTCGTGGGCGTACTCGCCGCGGTCGGGATGCCGGTCGGCGACCCGGTCGCCGGCGGCGCACTCGTGCTAGTGGCAGGCGTCGTCGGAATGACCGCGGACAGTCTCCTCGGTGCGATCCTCGAGGGCGGACGGATCGGCAACCAGACGGTCAACTTCCTCGCGACCCTGACGGGCGCCCTCGCGGCCGCCGCGGGGAGCGTGTGGCTCCCGTGATGGATCACGATCATCACCGCGGCAGCCCTCCCGGCCACGCCGACCGCAGCAGCCGCGTTCGACCCGCCCGTCCCGGCGATTCACTCCCGCTACACCGTCTACAGCGGTACCTCACCGACCCCTCGCCGGCGCTGTTGGAGTACGGACTCACGGCGAGCGGCTCCGCCGGCGGAACCGTTCTCGTCTCGACGGCGATCGACGAGGACGGCGCCGAATCGGTCGTCGGGTACGCCCTCCTCATCGACGCCCCCGAGACTCGACACCTCGCCGAGCTCGTCGTCGATCCCGCCGTCCGCCGGGAGGGACGCGCCCGTGAACTCCTGGCTGCGGCCCGGTCCGGAGTCGACACGCCGGTGACGCTGCTCGTGGCCGCCGGGAACGAGGCGGCGCGGTCGCTGTATACGTCCTGCGGCTTCCGGCCGGTCGAACGGCTCCCGGAGGAGTACGGAGACCGCGATGCGATCCGCTATCGCGCCGATCCGGGCCGTGACGACGCCGTCGGAGAAGGCGACTCGACCGCCGGCGACGATGGCTGAACGCGATCGACGCCCGGAGAAATCATCCCGCCTGCAGTCCCGAGTCAGGCCTCGACCGCCGCGTCCTCGACCGTGGTGACGCGGGTCCCGATGGGCTGTTTGACCACCGACCCGGTCGACCGACCGAAGACCTGGGAGACGCCCCGTTGTGCGGCGATGTCGAGCAGCCGTTGGGAGATCTCCCCGTCCAGTACCACGGCGTGTGGGGGTGGATCGGCGTCCTCGAGGGCGTCGAAGGCGGCCGCAGCGTCGACTTCAGCGAGCACCTCACCGGACTGCCCGAGCAGCCTGGCGCGGCCGGTACCGGCGGCAACCACGTCCGAAACGTGGTCGCGGACTGACTTCGTGTCGCCAGGTCCGGCGGCGGCGATGGCATCGTCATCCTCCTCGGTGGATACATCGCCGTCGTCCGCCGTCTCGGCGGACGTCTCCACGTTGGCGTTCTCGTCATCGGACGTCCCACTGCGGGCGTCCGCCTCGGCGGATGCATCGACGCCGGCGTCCGCCTCGGCAGACACGTCGACGTCGGCGTCCGTATCCGCATCCTCCTCCGTCGGGGACGGGTCTTCGGTCGCTCCGCCAGGGGTCGACGACTCAGTCGTCGGCGACCCCGACGGAGGGTCGCGGGCGACCTCCCGTGCGTTCGGCTCCTCCGCGAGCGTCTCGTAGGGGACCTTCCCGCGGAGCGCATCGAGCACCGCGCTGCGGTCGAGGTCCTCGACCGACTCGCCGGCGGGGGCGAAGGCGACGTAATCGACGTCGCCGACCTGTCCGAGCTCCCGCAGGATGAGTTCGCCGCCGCGGTCGCCGTCGAGGAAGGCCGTGACGGTTCGGTCCTGGGAGAGGTCCGCGACCGCCTCGGGGACGTTCGTTCCCTCCACGGCGATGCCGTTTTTGATCCCGGCGTCGAGCAGCGTCAGGACGTCCGCGCGCCCCTCGACGACGATTATCGCGTCCGAGTCGCGGACGCGGGGGCCGGCCGGCAACCCCTCGTACTCCGCGATTCCCTCGATGCGGGCCGCGTCGCGGACCTCCTCGAGCACCTCGTCGCTCGAGAGGGCCGTTTCCTCGAACCCGCCGGCGAGCAGCTCCTTGGCCCGATCGACGACCTCGCGGCGCTTGGTGGCACGCACGTCCTCGATCTGGGTGACCTCGACGGAGGCCCGACAGGGGCCAACCCGGGTGATGGTTTCGAGGGCGGCGGCGAGGATCGCCGTCTCCACCTTGTCCAGGCTGGAGGCGACCGTCACCTCCCCGAACGACTGTCCGTTCTCCGATTCGATCGAGACGTCGATGCGACCGACCTTCGAGGACTGCTGGAGGTCCCGGAGGTCGAGTTCCTCCCCGAGCAGTCCCTCCGTCTGCCCGAAGACCGCGCCGACGACGTCGGACCGCTCGACGACGCCGTCGGCGGCGATGGTCGCGTGAATGAGGTATTTCGCTGTGTCTTCCATACGTGATCAGTGATGATGATATAAATGGCGACACGCTGCCGCCAGTACGTTTATATAGGATCGTGTCGCGGAAATAGCTGTCGTACGGGGGACGAGCATCGAACGTCCGTGAGCGTCGGGTTCGTGAGTGGATGCGTCGTCCTTCCGAAGCCACCGCCTATCGGGGCACGCTCATCTCGAGGGCAACGTCCATCTGGCGAGCAACAACCATATCCAGGGCAACGACTGTCGGGAGGGACACCTTTAGGCGTCCGAGGGAAAGAGCGCCGCATATGGATCGATCCAGACGAGATCTGGCGTGGATATTCACGTTCGTGATCCTCGTCGCGTTCGCCGTCCCGTGGTTCCTGTGGGGAACCGGGACGGTGATCGCCGGACTGCCGGTCTGGCTGTGGTGGCATATCGGGTGGTTGGGGCTCTGCTCCGTGGTGTTTTACCTGTTCACGCGCACCGCGTGGAATCGCGGAATGGGCCTCGATCCCGGCCGTCAGGAGGACGGTGATCGGCGATGAGCGCGACCCTTGAACTCGGGATCGTGATCGCGTATCTGGTGGTCGCGTTCGCGATCGGGGTGGTCGCCTACCGGGTGGCCGGGTCCGGTGCGGAGGACTACTACCTCGCGGGGCGCTCGATCGGCACCGTCGTGCTGTTGTTCACGACCTTCGCGACGCTGTTGTCCGCGTTCACCTTCTTCGGCGGTCCGAACCTCGCGTACGCGGCGGGGCCCGAATGGATCCTCGTGATGGGTGTGATGGACGGGATCATCTTCGCGATCCTCTGGTACGTTATCGGCTACAAACAGTGGCTCATCGGGCGAAAGCACGGCTATATGACGCTCGGTGAGATGTTCGGCGATCGGTTCGGATCGCCCGGACTGCGCGCGCTCGTGGCGGGGGTCAGCCTGCTGTGGCTGTTCCCGTACGTGATGTTACAGCAGATGGGCGCCGGCGAGGCGATCGTCGGCCTCACCGGCGGAGCGGTCCCGTACTGGAGCGGGGCGGCGCTCATCACCGCCTTCATGATCGGCTACGTGGTCATCGCTGGGATGCGCGGCGTCGCCTGGACGGACACGGTTCAGGGGCTGTTCATGCTCTCGATCACGTGGATCGCCGTCGGCTGGGTCCTCTCGGCAATCGGTGGACTTTCGACGGCGACGACCGCCATGGTCGAGGCGAACCCCGAGTTCGCCGCGCTGGGCGGGGGCGTCTACACGCCGCAGTTCATCATCTCCTCGGCCGTGACCATCGCCTTCGGGGTGACGATGTTCCCGCAGATCAACCAGCGGTTCTTCGTCGCCGACTCCGAGCGCGTGCTCAAGCGGTCGTTCGCGCTCTGGCCCGTGCTCGTGCTCCTGCTGTTCGTCCCCGCGTTCCTGCTCGGATCGTGGGCGGCCGGCCTTCCGATCGACGTCCCGGAGGGCGCGAACGTCCTCCCGGTGTTGCTCACCGAGTACACGCCGGTCTGGTTCGCCGCGCTCGTGGTCGCCGGCGCGATGGCCGCGATGATGTCCTCCTCCGACTCGATGCTGCTATCGGGGTCGTCGTATTTCACCCGTGACCTGTATCGCCCCTTCGTCCGGCCGGACGCGACTGCGCGCCGGGAGGCGTGGGTCGCCCGCCTCGGCGTCACCGCCTTCGCGACGCTGGCGTTCCTCGCGAGTCTCACCCGTCCGGGAACCCTGATCGAGGTCGGCGACACCGCGTTCTCGGGATTCGCGTTGCTCACGCCGGTCGCGCTCGTCGCGCTCTACTGGGACGGCGCGACCCGAACCGGGATGGTCGCCTCGATCGCGATCCCGCAGGCCATCTACCTCGCACACGTCCTCCTCGAGTCCGTTCCGATCCCGTTCACGAACGCCCGGCTCAGTCTGCCGCTGACCTACGCCGGCTGGGACGTCGCGCTCGGGCTGATGGTCCTCGCGGGAGCCCTCGCCGTCGGCGTCTCGCTCGTCACCGACCACGTCCCCGACGAGGACGTCTCCCGGTTCAGCGTGACGGCGGATTGATCGTCCACCGACGATTCACGCCACGGCGTGGTCGCGACTCCGGAACACGGCCGCGACTCCACAACGCACTTACCCCGCTCGCGCACACGGTTTCGTATGTATGCAGTCGTCGGCGGCGGGATCGCCGGACTCGCGGCCGCCTACCGGCTTCAGCGGCACGGCCACGACGTCCACGTCTACGAGGCATCCGACGACGTCGGCGGGCTGGCCGGCCTATACGGGACCGGCGGCGACCCGATCGAGCGGTTCTACCACCATCTCTCCCGCTCGGAGGAGACGATCGTCGAGCTGGCAGAGGAGCTGGGCGTCGCGGACCGGATCGAGTGGCGCGTGGGCAAGAACGCCTACTACGTCGACGGGACCGTCCACCCGCTCGATACGCCCTGGGAGATCCTCGCGTATCCGGAACTGAGCCTGTACGACACGTTTCGGCTCGCGATGCTCACCCAGGAGATCGACGTCCGGGGCGGGATTCCCTCGACCGATACCTACGAGGACCTGACCGACTTCGAGGACGTGCCGGTCCGGGAGTTCCTGCTCGATCACACCACGCGGGGCGTCTACGAGGGGTTCTTCGAGCCCCTGCTGGAGGCGAAGTTCGGCGACCGGGTCGCGGACGTCTCGGCCGCGTGGCTGCTCGGTCGCATCAAGTTCCGCGGCGAGCGCGACCTCCTGCGTGGGGAGGTCCTCGGCTACTTCGACGGCTCGGTCGGCGTCCTTCTCGAGGCGCTGATCGATGCGATCGGCCGGGAGAACGTCACCACGAACGCCCGCGTGACGGAGGTCGGGTTCGCCGACGCGGCCGGAACCCCGGCGAACGAGACCGGCGACGAGTTCGCCGAAACAACCGGCCCCGAACGCACCGAAACGGCCGACGACAACCCATCCCGCGGTGCCGCCCGGACGATCACCGTCGAGACGCCCGACGGAACCACGACGACCGAGGTCGACGGCGTCGTCGTCGCAACGATGCCGAACGTTCTCGAGGATCTCACGGGGTACCGCTGCGACATCGACTTCCAGGGTGCGGTCTGTGCGCTCCTCACGCTCGAGGAGCCGCTCACCGACACCTACTGGCTCAACATCGGCGAGGAGGCGCCCTTCGGTGCGCTGATCGAGCACACCAACTTCATCCCGCCGGACCGGTACGGCGGCGAGCACCTCCTGTACGTCGCCAGCTACGTCCAATCGCCCGCGGAGGCGAACTGGACCGACGACGACGAGGCGCTGACCGACCGGTGGCTCGAGGGGATCGCGGACCTCTTTCCCGACTTCTCACGGGCCGCCGTTCGGGACGTCCGGATCTCCAGAAACCCCCGGGCCGCGCCGGTCTACGAGCGTGGCTACCTCGATATGGTCATCCCGTACGATCTCGCCACCGAGGGCCTTCCGGGCGTCTCCTACGCCGGGATGGCGAGCCGGGCCCAATACCCCGAGCGATCGCTCAACGGCGGGATCGTCGCCGGCTTCGAGGCCGCCGACCGGATCGCGACCGGGGCATCCCCGGAGCCATCGCCGACGGACGGCGCCTAGCATCCGTCGCCCGACGTCGCCCGAGGCAGTTCCCCACCGCCCTAGAGCCCGGTCGGGTGTGAGACGTACGTCGTCTCCAGACCCCACTCCTCGAGGCGCTCTTGGACCGCCCGCACGCCGAACGTCTCGGTGGCGTAGTGGCCGGCCAGACAGACCGAGATCCCGGCCTCACGCGCCTCGTGATAGATCTGCTGTTTCCCTTCACCGGTGACGAGCACGTCCGCGCCGCGATCGACGGCCTCATCGAGCCAGTCGGCGCCGGAACCGGTCACGATCGCGACGCGCTCGACCGCCTCGGGACCGAACGGGAGGACCTGCACGGGACGCTGACGCCCCTCGAACTCCTCGAGCCGCTCCGCTACCGTCCCGACGTCGACCGGCTCCGGAAGCTCGCCGATCGTGCCGATCGTGACGGGGCCGAGCTCGCCGAAGGGCTTCCGGTCGGCGACCCCGAGCGCCTCGGCCACCCCGGCCGCGTTGCCGAGCGCCGGATGCCCGTCCAGCGGGAGGTGTGAGACGTACAGCGCGACGTCGTTCTCGACGAGCGCGGCGACCCGGTCGTAGGTCCGGCCGGTCACGTGCTCGATCCCGCCCCAGGAGATCCCGTGATGGGTCACGAGGACGTCGGCGCCGGCGTCGGCAGCCGTCTCGATCGTCGCGTCCGCGGCGTCGACGGCGACCGCGACGTGCTCGACGGACGACTCCTCGGGGCCGACCTGGAGGCCGTTCGCGCTCGCGTCCACGTCGGCGTATGCCGCCGTCGAGAGCGTCTCGTCAAGCCTGTCGACGAGCGTGGCGAGTTCCATACGTCCGGATTCCACGGGACGCGAATTAAAGACGGCGAAGGGGAACTCGACGCCGTCGAGAACGGGCGGTTGAGGACGGGAGATCGAGGACGGAACACCGACGGTGGTCAGTCCGAGACCTCGTTGTGGACGCCGTCGGAACGCCCCTCGTGACCCCCACCTGCGTCCGGTGACTGGGTCCCGTTGCCCGTGGCGGCACCGTCTGACGGCGGCGCGTCGAACTCCGGATCGAACAGCTGCATCGCGGTCTGGATCGTCGTTAGGTCGTCCTCGCCCGCGGCCTCCCGCAACGACTTCGTCGGGGCGGCGAGCAGCTGGCCGACGAGCGCGTCCGCGAGTGCCTCGACCGTCTCGCGCTGCTCCGCGGTCAGCCCGCCTTGTGCGTCGAGCTTCGTGAGCGCCTCCTCGAGCTCGCGTGCCTTGACCCGGTCGGCGGACTCGTACATCGACGCGATGGCGTCGTCGGCGCGGCGGCGCTTGAACGACTCCAGCAACCGGTCGAGTTCCTCGTCGATCATCTCCTCGACCGCGCGCGCCTCGGCCTCCCGCTGCTCGCGGGTGCGGCTGGTGACCGACTCCAGCGCGTCGATGTCGTACAGCGTGACGGCGTCGACCGACTCGACCGCCGGATCGACGTCCCGTGGTCGAGCGATGTCGACACAGACCATCTCGCCGGCGTCCGTGAGGTCGGCGGGGTCGACGAGCGGCTCCGGGCTCCCGGTGGCCGTGACGAGGAGATCGGCCTGTGGAAGCACGCGGGCGAGGTCGGCGAGCGCGATCGCGGTCGCGTCCGTGTCGACCTCCGCTGCGACGTACTCGGCGTGAGGGATCGTCCGGTTTGCAACGTGGATCTGCGAGACGCCGGTGTCGTCGAGCGCCCGGGCGGCGAGGGTGCCCATCTCGCCGGCTCCGACGACCAACGCGGTGGCGTCCGCCAGGTCCAGCCGGCGATCGGCCAGATCGACGGCGGCCGATCCCAGCGAGACGACGCCCTCGTTGATCGCCGTCTCGGTGCGCGCGCGCTCGCCGACGTGGATCGCCTTCGTGATCGCGTCCTCGAGGACCGGGCCGATCCCCCCGGCCGCCCGCGCGGCCTCGAAGGACTCTCGAACCTGGCCGATGATCTGGTCCTCGCCGATCACCAGTGACTCGAGACCCGCCGCGACCCGCATCAGGTGGCGAAGACTCTCCTCGTGGGCGAGTCGTTGGATCGCACCGTCACGGACGTCGGGCGCGAACGACTCGAGCGCGTGGTAGCCACGGGCGACTCGATCGGTGACGACGTACGCCTCGGACCGGTTGCACGTCCGTATCGCGAACGCCTCATCGACGCCCGGCCGCGCGAGGAGGTCGGAGACGGTTCCGCGAGCCGACTCCGCCCCGGCGGCGTTGATCTCGTCGATGCTTGCACTCGCGTGTGAAACGCTTATTCCGGTGAGTACTCCCGTCTGGTTCATTGTCCCTCCGACGTGTCTCCGGGGTCGTCTGCGTGGTCCCGAACGCGTTCGACGATCCCGTCCGCCAGTTGTCGGGGGTTCGTCTCCCCCGTTTGTAAACCCTTCTGAACGGCCGGCGATCGGACGACCGATCGGACGGCCTCACGACGGGTCTCGGGATCGACGTCCCGGTCGATCAGATCCGTGCGAACGTCCCCGACGAGCCGTGCGAGGTCGCCGACGCCGTCGAATTCGGCCTCGATGCGCTCGCGGAGGTACCGCGACACCGCGGGGCTGGTTGCCCCCGTCGTGATCGCGAACGTCACCGGCCCGTCCTCGACCGTGGCCGGGACGACGACGCTTCCCGGATCGCGGCCGCCCGACACGTCCGTGCGATTGATCAGGACTCCGCGATCGCGTGCTGCCGCCTCCGTCGCGGCATTGATCGCCGGATCGTCCGTGGCAGCGACCACGAGCGCAGGTTCGGCGCGATCGATCAATGCCGCGACGTCGTCGGGCTCGAGGCGCTGGCGAACCAGTTCGATCCGTCCGCCATCGGTTTCGGTCGTGGTTTCGGCATCCCGCCCGTCCTCAGTAGCCCGTCCGTCCGCCGACCGGAGCCGGTCGGTGAACGTCGGGCTTACGACGATCACGGACGCTTCGGCCGCGAACCGCCGAGCCTTGCGAGTCGCGACGGCGCCGCCGCCGACGACGAGGACGGTCTCCCCGGCGAAGTCGTGAACGAGCGGGATCACGTCGACGAGCGTTGTGGCGACGTGTTTCCGTCCGCACGTTCCGCGATCCGGATCCCCGTCTTCTTGAGGATACGCGTCGAGAACAGGGTGTCCCAATCGGACGGCTCGACGTCCCAGTGCTCGTTCATCGTCTCGGCGACCTCGGCGATCCGGCGTTCGCTTTCCGCCTCGCTACGCCCGTGAGTCATCGCAAAGAAGTTGTACTCCCAGACACCCTCATGGCGCGGCCGTTCATAACAGTGCGTGACGAAGTCCATCCCGGCCACGGCCGGCCCGACCTCTGAGAGGACGTCCTCGGGAACGTCCCAGACGGTCATCCCGTTCTCGGTGTAGCCGAGCGCGTAGTGGTTCGGAATGACGCCGACGCGACGGACCTTCCCCGCCTCGTTGAATCGTGTGATCGTCTCGATCACCCACTCGACGTCCGCGTCGATCGCCGCCGCGACGTCCGCGTACGGCGTCTCCGTAATCGGGAGCCCACCCTGGATCTCGACGACGAGATCTCGTTCAGCCGGCGTGAGCGTCTCCCGATCGACGGGATCGACCGACGGGCCGAGGTCGGACAGATCGAGGTCACCGTCCGAAACCGGCCCGTCGAGGAGGAATTTCGCGCCGACGTGGAACTCCTGCTGTTTGGGCAGGTTGTACGTCGGTTGTCCCGTTGCCGCCTCGATCTCGTCGAGCACCTCTCGAACCCGGTCATCGCCGTCCCTCCCGGGATCGGGGTGATCGGCGACGCTGACGACGAACCACATGTTGAGATGCGGATGCTCGCGCTCGTAGTTGTGCGCGACTTCGGTGAATTCGTTGACCGTCTCGGCGACCTCGTCGTATCGGTCCGGCGGTGCGTGCATCGCCACCAGGGACGCGGCCCCGCCGATCGCCTCGGCGTTGACGAGCGCACCGAACCGCGAGAGGACGCCGTCGGCGTCGAGCCGTCGGACACGATCACACAGCTCCGGACCGGTCACCTCGATCCCCCGCTCGGAGAGGGCTGCCGCCGCCGGTTCGAACGGCCGCGACGTGACCGGGAACCCGCCCTGAAAGGCGTTGATGATCGCTCGGTCGAGCTTCGAGAGGTCCGCATCGACCCGTTCCATAGGGTTGATTCGGGACGTGGCGGATTAAGCCGTTCGGAGCAGCCGGATCCGATGCCGCCGAGACCCGAGCTGCCGGGGTCGGAACACCGTCACCCGTCGAGATCGCGGGCGATGTCGGCAAGCGACCCGCGGGGATCGGCGTCGACGTCGTAGACGGTACGGTCCCCCGGGAGCCGGAGACCGTAGGCATCCCCGGAGACGACGACGTCCAGCAACAGTACGTCACCCTCCTCACGGTCGTGTTCGCCGAGCCACTCGCGAAGCCGATCCTTGCCCTCGCCCGGCGTCCGTACCAAACGGCGGTTGTCGAACAGTCCCCGAAGCACTCGCCCACGGGAATCTGCCTCGATGCGGGCATATCGGGTTTGACGGTTGACGATGACGCGGACGATATCGCCACCACTCACGCCGATCGATTCGGTAGTACCGCTCTCAAGGCGGCTCGCGAGCTCGTCGTCGTCGGGGAGGCGAACACAGAGGCGACGTGTGCCGCCGCTGCGAACGATATCGACACGAACAGCGGCAACGTGCTCATCGTCCGAGGTGACCCGAGCCATCGACCGTCAGGGAGACTTACTCCGCGTCCTCGTCCGCCTCGTCGCCCTCGCCGAACGCCGCGGCGACGTCGCCCTCGCCGTCGGTGACGGCGACGTTCACCTGCGCGATGTCATCGTCGATCTCGGCGCCGCGGACGGTGACGCGCTTGCGTTCGCCATCGGTGGTCGGTTCGAAGCCGACGCCGCCGTCGAGGAGGATCTCCTTGAGGCTCGTTCCCGGGACGTCAGCGCGCATCGGCCGCCCGGTCTCGTCGGATCCGCCGGTGATCTCGAGGGTAAATCCGTCCAGGCCGACGGCGCCGCCGTCGACCTCCTCGCTGAGGCTCCGCCCGAGGAACCGGTTCGCGTCCTGTCCGTCAACGTCGCGCTGATACGTCTCGCCGGCGTCCGGGTCGGCGACGACGACCTTGAATTCTGCCATACGGTGATCGATTCCCCCGTCGAGTAAAAGCACGTCGAAACCGTGTCAGGTTCGACCGATCCGGATCGAACGAGGCCCCGGCACCTACTGGTCGGGGACGTGCCACGGTCTCATCGAGAGGGCCGTTGCGATCGCGGCCGCGGCGCGACTCGGACTCGAGGGGCCACCGGCGTCGGCGAGGCACCCGACTGCTTCCGGATCGAAGGGAACGCCGAGGGCGTCATAGACGGGATCAAGGACGTCGATCGTGGCAGCCACGTCGCGGCGACGTACCGTGAGACACCCAGAGACGAGGGCGACGTCGCGTCGAACACGCTGGGCGATGCCGGCCACCTTACCGCCGTCGACGACGCGTATCGAGTGACTCCCCGGACAGTAGGCGTTCGGCGGCTCGCCCCGTTCGACGGCGGCACCCAGATCGCGGAACGTGGTCGTGAGCAGTCGCCCCACGCGGTCGTATCGATCGGTGATGTCGGCACGGATTCCGGTGGTGGGAACCGCCAGCGCGAACGCCACGGTCCCCCCTGTGTGGGCGACCGCTCGCCCTCCGACGCGGCGTTCGACGGGAGGAAATCCCTTTCGACGAGCGAGACGCTTCGCGGTCTCGAAGCCGTCGGATCGGGCGTCACGCCGCCCGAAGGTGACCTGTCGAACCGGACGCCAGATCCGGAGCACCGGTTCGCGGGTCTCCGCAACCCGATCCAGGGTCGCCCGCGTCCGATCACGTGTTGACCGGGGCGGAGTGGAACGAGGCCCGTGATCGGTCGATACGGATCGCGTGCCGGGATCACGACGGTCCTCGGCGTCGTCCGAACTCGGGAGCTGGTCCCCATCGAAATCCACTCCCCGACCGCGAACGATTCGCATATCGGACCCACGTCGGGGATCGATATAAACCGGTCGTCGACTCCGCACTCGATGGGTCGGTGGTCGATTCGATGCTTCCGACGCGGCTAAGCGGCTCGTCGCGAAAGGGTGTCCCGATGGGTGTGACCGTTCCTCACCGGCTGATCGAGCCGTACCCACGGTTCTCGCTGTACAACTCCCCGTATCCGGCCCACGACGACGCATCGGGGATCGACCTCTATCCGGAGTCGAACGTCGCCACGTCTCCGGTCGAAGGCGTCGTTCGTGGGGTGCGGACGGTGGGCTGTCCGGACCGGGAGTACGCCGTCGATCACGATCACGTGCTCGCAATCGACGTCGACGACGACTGGGCCGCCGAGATCGGCCTCGTGGCTGATGGACCACTCACTGCGCGGATCCTCCACGTCGAACCGGACGTCGGACGGGGAGATCGAGTGGCCAGGGGCGACGCCCTCGGCGAGATGGTCCGATCCGGATTCTTCGGCCCCTGGGTCGATAATCACGTTCATCTCGAGTTTCGCGACCGTGGCGTCGACCCGTATCGGGCAAGCGGGTCCCATCGGCTCGTGGTCGACGGGACCGTCAAACCGGTCCCGTGGGACGGAACCGGCAACGTGGTCGAAACAGGGTCGACGTACGTCCGACTCGATAGTCCCTGCCTCGATGGACCGCACCGATCGGGAACGAACGGGACCTACGCGGGGCTCGCGAGCGACGGCGGTGTCCCGCTCGACGGCGGGCTCACACACTACGGTGGCGGTGGAGCAGTCCTCACCGGTACGGAGGTTTTGGGGACCAAGGGTACCGAGTCATCCGGCTCAACGGCACGCACCGGGCCGGAACGTGCCGGGACGATCGACGGTCCGGCCGGCGAAACGCTGTCGCTGCTCGGTGAACCGATCGGGACCGCCGAGGAGCGGTCGGATACTGCCGGTCTCGAGGAGGAAACGGGCTGGACGACCGTCACCTGGCGGGACGTCGCCGTGTACGCCAACGGCGATCGGGTGACCGGACTCTCGCTGTTCCTCACACGCCGATCGGACCCCGGGATCAAGATCGTCTGGCGTGATCACGGGCTGTCGGTCGGGGACGAGGTCACCGTCTCGATCCGACCGACCGACGATCCGATCCGGCTCGGACCGGGGCGGTAGCGCCGGTCCCGGTGAGCGGCGTCCATTGATGGCATCGATCGACGACGGGAGACGGTGAGCAGTGACGATGACGATGATCGGTGACGATGACGGCGACGATGAGCAATGACGGCGATGGTGAGCAGTAACAGTGATCGGCGATGATGCCGGCCACGATGATGCCGGCCGCGATGATGGCGAACAGCCAGAGCGTGTTCGATCCCCACGACGGCGCCCTGAGCACCCGCCTCGACCGCCGTGGAAACGTCGGTCAGGTCACGGGACGGGTGCGTCGAGATCCCGGATAAACCCTCGTCGTGACGTGGCGTCAGTCGTCGGCTTCGAGCACGAACTCGGCCAGCGTGGGGACGAAGGTCCCGATGTCGGTCACCATCCCGACGGCCTGCGCGGAGCCACGATCGAGCAGCTGGGTGACGGTCGCGGGGTTGATGTCGACGCAGACGGTCTTCGTGGTGGAGGGCAGACAGTTGCCGACGGCTACCGAGTGGAGGAGGGTTGCAAGCATCAACACGAGATCGGCCTCACGGGCCTGCTCGCGGATGGCGTCCTGCGCCTCGACGGCGTCAGTGATCGTGTCCGGCAGGGGGCCGTCGTCGCGGATCGAGCCGGCGAGGACGTAGGGGACGTCGTTGCGAACGCATTCGTACATCACGCCTTCGGTGATCACGCCCTTTTCGACGGCGGCCTCGATCCCGCCGGCACGTATCACCTCGGAGATCGACCAGATGTGGTGTTTGTGTCCCTTGCGGGGGTGTTCGAGCGTCTCGACGTTCATCCCGAGCGAGGTTCCGTAGATCGACCGCTCGAGGTCGTGAGTCGCGAACCCGTTCCCGGCCGAGATCGCGTCGATGTATCCCTTCCTGACGAGTTCGGCGAGGGCGTCGCCGGCACCTGAGTGGATGACGGCGGGGCCGGCGACGACGAGCACGTTGCCGCCGTTCGATTTGGTCTCCGCGAGTTCCTCGGCGATCTGTCGGATCGTCGATTCGGAGGGTCGTTCCGCGGAGATGCCGCCCTGCATAAACCCGAACGGACCGTCGGAGCCACGCGGGCGCTCGGGGGGTTTGACGCGGATCCCCGACTCGTCGGTCGCGACGAGATCGCCCTCGTCGATCGCGTTGAGGACCTTCGTGTATGCCCGTGGACCGCCGTGGGAACCACCCTCCGGTTCGACGACCAACGCGCAGTCCATCTCGATGTGTTCGACCGGGATCCACTCGTCGTCGTAGCGGACCTCGGTGGGGTGGTTCGTCGTCGAGTAGAACCCCGACGGAACGACCTGGTCCGCGGGGGCCGGCTCGAGCGTAACGTTCGGTGGGTCCCGAAGCACCGCGCCGTTCTGGTGCAGTTCGTGCAGGATCCCCTGAAGGGTCGTCTCGTCGTCGGCGGACACGGACAACCGACAGTAGGACGCTTCGTCCTCGTTCTTCCCGACGTTGAACTCCTCGACCTCGAAGGACCCGCCCAGATCCATCACGGCGGTGAAACACTGCTGCATCCGCCCCGAATCGATGATGTGGCCCTCGAGTTCGACGGTCCGAGTGAGACTCATACCCACACCTTTCCCTCGGGGGCAAGGAACGTTTCGTCTCAGCAGCGTCTTCCCAGCCGTGAGACCTATCCGGCCGAGTCAACGGACACCACGGAGCGGTGCCGCGGGCGAACACTGAAAGATTCATTGGGGCCGCTCCCGCGCTGTGAGGTATGACGAGTGTCAAGGAGTTCCGCGTGGCCGAGCCGGCGACGGCCGAATCCCTCGGACGTGGGCGGTTCGTCTTCACCGACGCGTACTCCGTCTTCGACTGGGGACGAATGCCGGATCCGATCCCGCGGAAGGGTGCGAGCCTCTGTACGATGGGCGCGTTCAATTTCGAGCGGCTGGAGGATGCGGGCGTTCCGACGCATTACCGCGGCGTCGTCGATCCGAATCGGGCGGGTGACCCGACCGCCGAACCGGGTGCGAACGAACCGGATGCGGACGAACCGATCCCCGACGATGCGATCGTCGACCTCGACGCGGTCTCGACGCCGCCGACCGAGATGGCGATCGAGTTGACCCAGGTCCCGGACCTCCCGTATCTGGGCGACGGAGACGGGTACGACTACGACGCCTACCACGCGAGTGCGGCCGAGAACTACCTGATCCCCCTGGAGGTCGTCTTCCGGAACACGGTGCCGATCGGGTCGAGCCTCCGTGATCGCCGTGAGCCGAGTGACGTGGGGATCGACGCGTCCGAGTGGCCGGAGACGGTCGTCGATCTCCCGGAACCGGTCGTCGAGTTCTCGACGAAATACGAGGAACAGGACCGGTATCTCACCCGCGAGGAGGCCGAGCGGATCGCCGGCGTCGCCTCGATCGAGGACCTCGAGTCGACGGCGCTCGCGGTCAACCGTGTCGTGACCGATCGTGCGAAGGCAGCCGGGTTCGACCACGAAGACGGGAAGATCGAGTGCCTGTACGTCGACGGCGAGATCCGCGTCGCCGACGTCGTCGGCACCTTCGACGAGAATCGGTTCGCCTACGACGACCAGGAGGTCTCCAAGGAGGTCGTCCGGCAATGGTACAAACGCAACGACTCCGAGTGGGTCGCGGCCGTCTCGGAGGCCAAGCAGGCCGTCGCTGACCGATCCGTCGCCGACTGGCGGACGATCTGTGACGACGAGCCCGTCCCGCTTCCTGATCGCGTGATCGAGGCGGTCTCAGCGATGTACGCCGCCGGTGCGAATGCCTACACCGGACGCGACCTGTTCGACGCGCCCGCGATCGACCAGGCTGTCGACGACGTTCGCGAACTGTGAAGCACTCCGGCTTGTGATATCCGGAACGAGATCGTCGAAAACGGGAAAGCCGGACCGCGTCAGTCGTCGCCCGGTGTCGGCGTCTCGATGACGGTCTCCGTAAGGGATTCGCCGTCGACCGGCGACTCGGGGTTCGCCTCCTGTGCGGCCGGCGCCAGCCCGAGCTGTGCGTCATCGATCGTGTCGGTCATCGCCGTGCTGTCCTCCTCAGAGGTCGAGTCGAACTCGGAGCGAAGGTGGACTCGACCCTTGTGGATCGTGATCGTGTCGGCGAGATGAAGCCGGACGGCCTCGAGAAGGACGTCCGCTTCAAGCGGCTGTCCGCGGCGCTTTATCGTCTCCACGTCGGCGCCGTCGGGGACGTCGAAGGCGCGTTGGGCGATCGTCGGCCCCTGATCGAGATCGGTCGTCACGTAGTGGGCGGTGACGCCGGCGATCCGAACGCCGGCCTCCTTCGCCTGCCGGTAGGCCTGCGCACCCGGGAAGGCGGGAAGCAACGAGGGGTGAACGTTGATGATCCGACCCTCATACCGGAAGACGACCTCCGGCGACAGAATGCGCATATATCGGGCCAGGACGATGAGATCGATGTCGTACTCGGCGAGCAGGTCGAGCAGCCGGTCCTCGTCCGGCGATCCGTTGCCGTCGCCGATGTCGTAGAAGGGTTTGCCGTATCGCTCGGCGAGATCGCGGAGATCGCCGCGGTTGCCGATCACGACCGGAATCTCGACCCCGTCGACCTCCCCTTCGAGGAGGTCGCCGTTCGCTTCCGCCTCGAGCAGCGCCTCGGGTGCGTGGGTTTCCTGCGTCACGAGCAGCGCGACCCGGCGTGCGGTGCGGTCGCTCGGGTAGCGGACCTGGATCTCGACGTCGAGCTCGCGACCGAGATCCGACAGCGTCCGCCGGATCTCATCGCGGGAGGTCTCGAGCTCGCTGGCGTCGACGCGCATCGTCATCCGGAAGATACCCTCGCGGACGGCTTGATCGAGGTCCTCGATGTTGACCCCGCGCTCGAACAACGCGGAGGTGACCCGGGCGATGAGTCCGGTCTTGTCTCCTCCGACGACTGTGATCTCAGTGAGTTCGCGGGTCATACGCCGATCACCTCCGGACTGTCGAGCGGATGCATTACGTCCGCCAACGCGGTCGACGGTTTAGCCCGTTTCGGTCGTCCACGCCCACCGATCAGTGCCATCACACCACGCGATCCGTGCCGTGACCGACCCACTTTTGAGACGTCCCGCCCCCAGAGTATTCGTGACGCTCGATCCGATCCACGTGGACAACATCGCGCGCCTCGCGTCGACCATCGCGGGCACGGTCGAGACGGCCGACCGGGAGGGGCTTGCCGAACGGGTGTGGGCGGACTGGCTGCCTGAACTCCGCCAAGACGGCCGCGTGATCCTCGAGCCGGTCGACGAGCACGCGCGCCACCGCGTCGACATCGACGACGTCGCGCTCACGGATCCCCCCTTCGAGACGGTTCACGGGCTCGATTCGGGAACGATCAACCCCACGACGTTCAAGAACGGGCTCGTCGTCGACGTCGCCCACGCGGCGATGGCCGCCAACCCGACCGACCTGGACCTCCACCGCTCGCGGACGATCGTCGCGACCGTCCACACCGCCGACACGACCGTCGATCACGACACGGACTGGGGGCGCCGCGATGAGGGGTACACTCAACAGCGCGTGTTGCAAGCGCCGCCGATCAATCGATATGCCGAGGGGGTCGTTCACGCCCTGGCGCTGTATCTCGCCGAGAGCAAACACGCGCTCGACCACGCCAACACGGTCACCGACCTGCTCGTGCTCGACGGGCCCATCTACCCCAAGGAGTTGTTCACCTGGGTCGACCGTGATCCCGAGCTCGGCGACCTCGCCCGCGAGGCGAAGCCACGATCGGTCATCGAGAACTACGTTCGGCTGGTGGAGACGTTCATCGAATCCGGCACGCCGATCGCGGGATTCGTGAAGAATCCCTCCGGGCGGGCGATCACGCGCGCGCTCTCGAACGCCGGGATGGACGCACCCTGGCCGGACGATGCCGCGCTGTTCACTCGGTTGCTCGAGCGGCGCACCGACGCGGATGGCTCGAGCGTGACGTCATCGGGGTCGACCCGCCGGGGAGAACGCGTGACCGACGAGCTCACCGCGACCACGTGGTTCCGGAGCCGCGGCGGGACCGATCGACACGTCGCCGCCGACGGGGACGCGCTGGGCGTCGAACGGCGGCTCGACCCGGAACTCTATGAACCGACGTTCCTCGTCATCTACGACCCCAGAACCGACGTGACCTATAAGCTCGAGGCACCCTACGCGTTCACCCGCGATCCCGACACGCGGCGGGCGCTGACGACCCAGGTTCTCGCCGAGGTGGCCGCCGAACGGGGCCCCCCGAAAGCGGTCGCAAAGGCCGACTCGTTGGCCCGGATCGGGTCGGCGGAGACGGCCTCCATCCGCCGAAAGTTCGCGGAGCAGTTCGACACGGACCAACTGCGATCGTACGACGACGTCCGCTGGCCCGACGTCGAGGGGTGACCGTGTGACGGTCCGTCCGGAGTCAGCAGCACCGTCACGTCACGTGTGAAACGTACTGGATCGCGTAGATCGCGCCGTTGTAGAGCCCGTGCACCAGACACGGCACGAGCACGTTGTCGGTCCGTTCGTAGAGATAGCCGAGCACGCAGCCGAGCCCGGCGGCGACGGCCGCGTACAACGCTGCCTCGCCGGCCGCTCCCACGACCGCTGGTACGTGGATCGCGCCGAAGATCGCGCTCGCGGCCAGGATCGAGGGCCACGCTCCCCACGACCGGCGGAACAGCCCTTGAACGGTGCCGCGAAACAGCAGCTCCTCGCCGGGACCGACGAAGAGGATCGAGACGGCGATCATATAGAGGAAGTAGGTCGGATCCGACTGCCCCGCCAGGATCGCCTGGTTCTCACCGGTCGAGACGCCGATCTGGTCGAAGACGAAGAGGGCGGCAAACTGGATCGCGAGGAGGACGACGGTCCCGACGACGACCACCGCGGCGTTCCGGGGATCGATTCGACCGATCCCAATGAGGTCCCAGTCGTCGGCGATCGCGAGGTACCCGCCGACTGCAGCCCCGAACCCGACGAACTGGAAGACCGTTCGGACGACCGTTGCCCCCCAGCCGTCGGCGGCAACCAGTCCCGCTCCGACGACGAGATCCGTGAAGGGTTGGGTGATCGCGCTCGAGACGAGCAGCGCCGCGAGCACGACGAGGAGCCCCTGTCCGATCGTCCACGCGTGCTCGCTGTATTCGACGATCGCCGGTCGCCGTGCCATTGAGAACCGGTAGGACGGGGCGTCCTATAGGCACACCGGAACACGTCCGGCGTCGGTTCACGCGTACGCTGTGACCGGATCGAGTCCGACCATCACCGATCGTCGACGTGATTCGACGATCGCCGGCCGGTCTCACCGATCGCCGGAGACGGCGAGCTCCCGCTTGTCCGAGACGGCGTCCGCTTCCGGGAAGTCCCCACCGCCGAGAAGCCCGCGGGCAGCCCGTTTGCCCCACTCGACGGCCGGCTGGGTGAACGTCTCGAGACTGGCGAGTTCGCCGTAGAGGACGCAGGCGGCCTCCATCCCGTAGAGGAGTTCGCCGAGCGCGCGCTCGTCGACGCGGTCGATCTCGATCCGGACGTTTGGCCGGTCGGCGGCCGCCAGACTCGCCTCCGTCGCCTCGAACTCCGCGTCGAGCAACCCGCCGAGGGAGCCGCCGCCGAGGTAGGCCAGTCCCTCCAGATCCGTCTCGGGAATGGCGACGTCCGCGCGTTCCCGTGGGCGCACGAACGTGACGAGCTTGTCGCGCGGTCCGGCCCGGTAGAGTTGCAGTTGGGAGTGCTGGTCGGTCGCGCCGAGCGCCCGGGCGGGCGTCTGTCCGACGCCGTCCTTCCCGAGGCTTTCGGCCCACAGTTGGGCGAACCACTCGGCGAACGTCTCCAGCGACTCGGCGTAGGGCAACAGGACGTTCGTCAGCGCCCCGCGCTCCGCCAGCGCGTACGCGACCGCGCCGTACGCGTACGCGGGCGAGTCGTACAGCGATCCGGCGAGGCTCGCCTTCCCGTCCGCGCCACCCCGGATGATCGCCTCGACGTCGTGGCCCTGGAGCGCGGCCACCGCGAGCCCGACCGTCGAGAGCACCGAAAAGCGACCGGGGACGCCCGCGGGGACGTCGAGCGCCGGGAGGTCGTGCCGATCGGCGAGTCGCCGGAGGTTGCCCTCCGGACCGGTGGTGACGACGGTGCGCTCGGTCCAGTCGACGCCGTTCCGATCCATCGCCTCGCGGACGACGAGGAAGTTCGCGAGCGTCTCGGCGGTCGTCCCGGAGTTCGACACCACGTTGACGACCGTCTCCGCGAGCGGGAGGTCCGCGAGGAGTCGCTCCGTATGGTCGGGATCGACGTTGTCGAGGAAGTAGGCGTCGACGTCCGACTCGAGCGCGTTCGCGAGCGTGGCCGCGCCGAGCGCGCTGCCGCCGATCCCGACGGTGACGACCGCCTCGGGGTCCTCGAACCCCGAAACCGTCGTTCGGATCGCGTCCGGATCCGCCGTCTCGGGGAGGTTCAGGGCTGCATACCCGAACTCCTCGGTCGCCATCCCGTCGGCGATGGTCCCGTGTGCGTCCGCGACCCGGTCGTCGAGCCGGTCGAGGTACTCCGTCGTCAGGCCCGGGGTCGTCCCGAGCGTATTGCCGATGTCGACGTCCATACCGGACGACCGGGCGAACCGGACTTAGGGATTGTCGTCTCCGGGCGACTCCTCGCCCGGATCGTCAGGGTTCAAGAGCGCCCGCAGCGCGTCGGTTCCGACGAGGTCGGCGAACGGAACCGGGGGATCGGGGTCCACGGGACGGTCGCGAAGCGTCCGGTGCCACCACCGGACGTCGTGCCAGTCGCCGTGTTTGAAGCCGACGGCCGGGAACGTGCCGACCGGCTCGAAACCGAACCGTTCGTGGAGGGCGACGCTCGCCGGGTTCGGCAGGGTGGTGACCGCGTAGACGCTGACGAACCCCTGCGCCCGGAGGATCCGGAACAACGCCGCGTACAGCCCCGATCCCACGCCGGATCCGCGGTGCCCGTCGGCGACGTACACCGATGGCTCGACGGTCCACTGGTAGGCCGCCGTCTTGCGGAGTTGGCTCGCGGACGCGTAACCGATCACGGTTCCACCCCCCGATTCGGGGGCAGCTGCAGTCCCCGATTCGGGAGTGCTCTCCCCGTCGATCCGTTCCACGACCACCCACGGGTGCGTCTCGACCGTCTCCTCGATGTCGGCGGCGACTCCCGCCGTCGTCGGCGGGTCGGTCCTAAACGCGATCGGCGTCTCTTCCACGAACGGCGCGTAGATGTCGCGGATCGCCTGCGCGTCCTCGGGGGTCGCCACGCGAACTCGGCGGGCCATCGTGGCTATTCGTGGCACCGGAATCGGGGAAAAGGGTTCGCAAGCGGCGATGGAGCAGATCGGATCGGAAGCGGCGAGCGGTCGAGTCGAGGAGAGATCAAGCTGAGTCGAGGAGAGATCAAGCTGAGACTAGATCGCGTACACACGCGTGGTCCAGAAGTCGGCGAAGGCCGCCGCGAGCGCCGGCTCGGGATCGCCGGTCGCGTCGGAGACGTCCGTCACGTCGGCTAGATCCCGAAGGTCGCCGAGAACGCTTCGCTCGCCGACGACGATCAGCCGATCGAGATCCGCGTCGGCGGCAAGGGGTTCGAGCGCGTCCCGGGCTGCATCGAGGTGCTCGTCGATCTGGTCATCGCGACGGCGCTCGAAGCGACCCTGCGAGAAGCCGCCCTTCGAGTGGGCGCTTTTCACGTCGCTTTCGAACCCCTCGTAGTCGGTTCGTTCGACGTCGTCGCCGTCGGGGTCGGTGCCCTCCCCATAGACGCCGACGGCGAACAGATCCGATCGAACGAGCGCAAATCCGAACCGGCCGGTCGGAAGGAATCGGTGTCGAGGGAGTTCGAACGTGGCGTCCCAGCTCGCGGTCGTCTCGGCGGGCTCGATCGGCGGGCGCAACGCGGCGCTGATCATCCCGGAATCGTCGGCGACCACGACCGCGGGTGCGGCGCGGCGGACGAGTGGCGTGGCGTCACCGAAGTGATCGGCGACCGGCTCGGGAACGGCATCCTCGCTCGCGACCATCGCGGTGAGCGCGCCCTCGTTCCCGGCCTCGATCGCCGACAACCGATCCAACAGGTCACGCGTTCTGGCGCCGCGAGCGTCGTGTACGCGTCGGAACTCCCGCTCCGAGTCATCGCCGCTCGCGCGCTCGACGCGGTCCTCGAGCTCCTCGATCCGGTCCTCGAGGCGATTGATGCGCTCCTCGGCGTCCTGTTTGGCGGCAGTCGCCTCGGCGCGGCGCTCCCGTTCGGCCTCGAGCTGCCGTTCGAGGTGATGGTTCGTCTCCTCGAGCTCCTCGATCCGCGATTTGAGCTCGGCCCGGCCGAGCAACTCATCGAGCATACAGACACGCGTGGTACGGGCAACTTAAACGGTCGGCGTCGATCGCCGCGAGGAACGCCCGAGCGATCGACCGCTGCTCGCCCGACGACGACACGGCGATCGCTCCGGCCGACGGTCGTTTCCTAAACGCTTATGCGTACCCTGCCGTAAGAGGCGAATGCGGGCCGGTAGCTCAGTTAGGGAGAGCGTCCGGCTTTTAACCGGACGGTCGGGGGTTCGAATCCCTCCCGGCCCGTGAAACGAGACCGCAAGCCACAGCAGGCGGTCGAGTGGACCGGCAGGGGAGACAAAGCTTCGATGGGGGATTCGGGTGGTGAACGCCACGCCGACGTCCCGCGTGTCCGTCCCACGTCGATCGCCAACGTGTCCGCCCCACGCTTATACCGGATGCGCCCGAACGGAAGGATATGCGAGGCATCAAGATCGGGAGCGCCTTCGGCATCCCGATCAGACTCAATTGGACGTTCCTGCTGGTCCTGCCGTTCTTCGCCTTCCTGATCGGACAGGACATCGCAACCATCGCGTCGGCGATCGGTGGTGCGCTTCCGGTCTCGATCGACGCCGCGAACCTCACGGGTGGATCGCTGCCGTGGATCCTGGGGTTCGCGTCCGCGCTGGGGCTGTTCGTCGGCGTACTGCTGCACGAATTCGGCCATTCCCTGGTGGCGATGCGGTACGGCTACGAGATCGACTCGATCACCCTGTGGCTGCTTGGCGGGCTCGCCAGCTTCACCGAGTTCCCCGAAGACTGGCGCCACGAGTTCTGGATCGCCGTCGCCGGACCGGCGGTGTCGATAGCCGTCGGCATCGGCTGTTACGGCGTCCTCCTGCTCACGAGTGGGCTGTCATCGAGTTCGCTTGCGGTCCTCGGCGGCGTCGACGCCGTTCGGTTCGTCTTCGGTTACCTGGCGGTGTTGAACATCGTTCTGGCGGTGTTCAATATGCTCCCGGCGTTTCCGATGGACGGCGGCCGCGTGCTGCGGGCGCTGCTTGCACGGAGCGCCCCCCACGCGGTGGCGACGCAGCGTGCCGCCGCGATCGGCAAGGCGTTCGCCTTTCTGCTCGCGATCGTGGGACTGTTCTCGAACTGGTTCCTCATCTTCCTCGCACTGTTCATCTACATCGCGGCCTCCGGCGAGGCCCAACAGACCACACTCAACGCCGCGTTCGAAGGCGTGACCGTCGCCGACGTGATGACGCCCGGTCCCGAACTCGACGTCGTCACCGAGGAGACGACCGTCGCAGAGCTGATCGACCGGATGTTCCGGGAGCGCCACACCGGGTTCCCGGTGATGGACAACGAGATCCTCGTCGGAATGGTGACGCTCGAGGATGCCCAGGGCGTCTCCGAAGTCGAACGCGACGCCTACCACGTCGAGGACGTGATGGAACGCGATCTGATAACCGTCTCGCCCGACACGGAGGCGATGGACGCGCTCCAGACGATGCAGCGCAACGACGTCGGTCGGCTCCCGGTCGTCGACGCCGACGGGACCCTCGTCGGGCTCGTCTCGCGGACCGACCTGATGACGGCGTTCAACGTGATCCAAAACAGCGGCCGGCCGACGATGATCACCGGCCGAGCGCTCGGCGGCGATCGTGGCACGTCCGCGATCGACGGGGATCGTTCATAGCCGGCCGGCCAGCGAGAACGGACTGGGTAGCGAGAACGGACTGGGCAGGATCGGGACGGCGGGGGCAGACCCGCGTCGAGCGGCAACCCCGGTCTCCACGTCTACTCGTCGGGTTCTGTTTCCTCGGCGTCGGGTTCGGTTTCCTCGGCGTCAGGCGCGTCCCGCTTGACGCTCTCGACCGCGGACACGGCCCCTGCCCGCGAGGCGTATCCCTCGCCCGAGTCGGCGAGGATGTTCCCGTTCCGGTGCCGGAGCCGCCAACGCCACTCGGCGGCGGCGTCCTCGTAAATCTCGAAGGCGGCGTCCTGAATGTCGAGCACGTCCGCGTCGGGAACGTAGCTCTGGACCCGCTCGACCGCGTCCGTCGCGTTGCGTTTCGACGCGTATCCCTCCCCGGAATCCGCGATGATGTTGCCGTTGTCGTGTCGGAGCCGCCAGCGCCACTCGCCGGCAGCGTCCTCGTAGACTTCGAAGGTTGCGGCCATGGTTCGAGTAATACTGTTCGGGCAGCGACATAACTGTACCGCCGAACGAGGGGTGATCGCGGGCCGACCCGAACCGTCGGCGTCGACCCGAACCGGTCCGGTAGCGCTACTCCTCGTCGAGGATCTCGACGGGCGCGTCCTCCGCGTTCGACCGAACGCTGTCGACTCCCTGACGGGCTTTCGACCGTGAGGAGTACCCCTGCCCGGAATCGGCCAGGATCTCGCCGTTCTCGTGAAGGAGGCGCCATCGGTATTTGCCGGCGGCGTCACGGTAGAGTTCGAACGCCGTCGGATCGACGCGGAGGTAATCCGCACTCGCAACGTGGGAGCGAACGCCGTTCATCGCTCGAACCGCGTTGGATCGCGAGGCGTAGCCCTCGCTGGAGTCGGCGATGATGTTGCCGTTGTCGTGTCGGAGCCGCCAGCGCCACTCGCCGGCAGCGTCCTCGAAGAGCTCGAAGCTGCTCTGGCTCGCGACCGATTCGGAGGGGACCGCAAGATCGGGTTCGGCGGCGTCGTCGGGCTCCGACGCCGCCTCGTCTTCGACCGTGGCCGTGGACTCGGCCGGCTCGATCCGTAACACGCCGGCGCCGAGCGCGTTCCGCATCACGCTGTGCATTCCCTGCTGGCACTTCTGCCGGGAGCTGTATCCCTGTCCGGAGTCGGCGATGACGTTCCCGTTTCGATGGCGAAGCCGCCACCGGTGTTTGCCGCCCGCGTCCTCGTACAGTTCGAACCGGGCCCGACTGCTTCGAACCGCCTCCAGCTCACCCTCGGTCGCCGACAGCTCCTCCTCTAGCTCGCGAACGCGCGTCTCGGTCTCCTCGAGTTCCGCCGACGTCCCGGCAGCCGTCTCCTGTAACTGCTCGTGTGCTTCGTATACCGGATCGGTGACGATCGGCACGATCGCCCCCGCGAGGGCGATGAGCAGGATCCCGAGCGCGTAGAGCGCCATCACGCCCGTATGCCCGGCGCCCGGCTCCCAGCTGCCCGGATAGACCACCACGAACCAGGCGAGCGCGACGACGCAGATGCCAGTCCCGAGGGTTGCAAGCGTCGTGGCCCGCCGTCGAAGCGGGAACCGAACGATCGCTCCCAGCATCACGAGCGGCGCCCCGACGCCGCTGAGTACGACGCCGTACTGACGATACGCATAGTTCACCGCACTCGTTCCAGATCCACCCGCATTGCCGGCCGTATACAACACCACCCCGAGCAGCGTGAGCAGCGCTCCGAGCGCGAAGAGCCAGTATCCCCGCACTTCGTCGTCGGTTCGCGGCGTTCCGATCCGGGTTGTGTACACGTCCGTCAGTCGACTCGGGTCACCTTGATCCGACATATGGTGTCTATTGTCGTGGTGATACTTACCAGTATGGGCCGATCGACGACGACGACAGCGATCGCACGATGTCCGCAAAGCGAACGAAACGGTCCTGACTACGGGGCTGACTCGCGATTCATCCCGTCAAACCGGCAGATTCCCGAAGGCGGGTCTCGGGGATTCGATCGTGTTCGGCCCGTCGATGGCACCCCGGACACAGCGTGACGACGTTTCCGAGGTAGTGGGCGTCGCCGACGGTATGCCGGTCCGACTCCGCGAACAGCCGAACCGGCAGGAGGTGATGGACGTCGGGGTTGCGTCCCAACTCGTCACGCGTCGTGCCACAGATCACACAGGCGTAGCCGTCCCGATCGAGCGCCCGTCGGCGGACCGCAGCCCAGCCCGGCCCATAGTTCCAGTCGCTCCCACCAGTCCAGTTCGGATGGCCTTCGCCCGTGAACGATTCGGAGAGCCAGAGCGACCGACACTCGATCGAACAGAAGTGTACCTCGCCGTCAAGCTCGCTCGGATGGCGTTCGAACTCCTCCTCACACTCGTGGCAAGTAATGGTTCGTTTGCCCCCCTTCCAGCGAGGGTTCTGTTCTCCATCCACGTTCGGGCGTGTTCGCCAGCTTCGCTCTTCCACACAATCCGAACAGAACTTTCCTGGCTTCTCGGACGGATAGTACGTGAACGTCGATTCACATAGCTCACAGACGGCTTCGCTTTTCGCGCCGCGATAGTTCCCGTTGTCCGTGCCGCCATAGGAGTCGGCAGCCTCGAGACAGTCATCGGAACAGTATTTCTTTTCGTGGGGGCTATGGAAGTCGGATCCACAGTGAGAACACGTTCTGTTCGGTAGCTTTTCGCCGTGAACCTGAGCGTGATGAACGCCGAGGCCGCGTTTCGCTTCGAACGATCGACCACACGTCGGACACCGATGAGCCATACTGCGATTACGGCCGCGACCCGATATTAATCTCCACCGTACGGCGAAAGTATCCGATCGGTATCGATACCCAGGACTCTCACAGGGAGAAAGTATAAATTAAATTATGAGTCCGGGCGCGAGAATTGAACCCGCCTCACAGGCACCACAAGCCTGTAGGATGCCACTACCCCAGCCCGGACACGCATTCATACCTAACGGAGACCTGTAAATATACGTTACGGCTTACGACCCCTCTGCGTCGTGTTATCACGATGCTTCGCCGCCGGTGGTCACGCTCACGCCACGTCGACAACACACCACGGTCCTTTTACGGGGTGTCGAGGCGAATGCCACGGAGCTTGACCCCGGTGGATGAAGCCCACAACTCGTGAACCAAACCATTAATTTTCAACACGACGAACAAAGGAGTGTAGCGGCACCACTCGAGTCTGGCTTCAAGTCCAAAAACACGGACGGTCAGACTCTCCGCCGTGACCATCAAGTAGGCCGGGGAGAGGCCGAATCCACGCCTGCGGAGACTGCACTCCCTGTGGAGACTACCGTGGAATCTGCAAAGTGCGTCGTGGAAACAGGAAGCCTCGGGACTGGACCCCAAGGCACTTCACTCACCCAACACCTATTTCGGTCCAACTGTGGCGATCACGGACAAGATCTACGTGAAGAACCACCGCCAGATCGCCTCCCAGCTGGAGGCGAGCCTGCCGAAGGGTGCCTTCTCCGGGGCGACTCTCGATCTCCTGTTCACCGGCGACGGGATCGCGAAGCTCGATTCGGCCACCCGCGATCGGGTTCTCGACTTCGCCGAGGATTTCCTGGACTGTGACTGCGACCAGAACCCCTACTGTGGGTGTCCCGAGCGGAAGTTCGCGCGCTATCTCCTCGAGTTACGGGCAGAGGGGCTCGGCCCGAACGCGATCGTCGACGTGATGACCGACGACTATCTGGTCTACGCGTACACCGGCGACGTCCGATCGTTCCTCGACGACTCCATTCGGACGATGGAAGCCGTCGAAACCCTCGCTGACGTCGACGGGCATCCGGAGATGGCCGACCGCGCCCGCCGGGCGAAACGCGACCTCTCGGGCTGAGTCGTCCCCGACGTCCTCGAGGTCCCGCTCTTGACGTCCGCGTTCCGTCGACCGTCTACCGTTCGAACTCGATCGCGGCACCCTGCCCGAAGCCGACACAGAGCGTTGCGAGCCCACGGTCGGCGTTGCGAACGTTCATTTCGTGGATCAACGTCACCGGCAGCCGTGCGCCGGAGGCACCCAAGGGGTGGCCGATCGCGATCGCGCCGCCGTTCACGTTGAACCGGTCGTCAGGAATGCCGAGTTCCCGTTTCGAGTGGACACACTGTGAGGCGAACGCCTCGTTGAGCTCGACGAGGTCGTAGTCCTCGATCGACGTTCCGGCCCGGTCGAGCAGTTCACGGGTCGCCGGAACCGGGCCGATCCCCATCACGGTCGGATCGACACCGGCGACGGCGTTCGTGCCGACCTCGGCGAGGACGTCGAGGCCGTGGTCCTCGGCGAACGCCCGGCTCGTGACGAGCGTCGCCGCGGCGCCGTCGGAGATCTGTGAGGCGTTTCCGGCCGTGACGGTGCCGTCTCCGGTGAACGCCGGCGGCAGCTCCGAGAGCGCGTCCACGGTCGTGTCGGGGCGGATTCCCTCGTCCACTTCGATGAGGCCGTCGGCGGTTTCGACGGGGACGATCTCCCGGTCGAACCGCCCGGATTCGACCGCCTTAGCCGCCCGTCGATGGCTTCGTGCGGCGTACTCGTCCTGTGTGCGACGACTCACGCCGTACTCCTCGGCGACGGTCTCGGCGGTCATCCCCATCTGCAGCTGGAACACGTCGTACCGCTCGGACAGCTCCGGGTGAAGGTGATCGTAGGCGCTCGTGTCCATCGGCACGCGGGACATGTTCTCCACGCCGCCGGCGATGATGCACTCGCGGTTGCCGGCAGCGATCGCATCCGCCGCGGAGATGATCGCCTGCATCGAGGAGGCGCACCACCGATTGATGGTCGTCGCGGGGACGCTCTCGCCGAGCTCCGACAGCAACGCGATGACGCGTGCGACGTTGTTGTCCTGTTCGTCCCGCTGCTGGGCGACGCCCCACATCAGGTCGTCGATATGATCGGCCGTCAATCCGGTCGTTTCGAGGATGTGGTCGATGAGGGTGATCGAGAGGTCCTCGCTGCGAACCTCGCTGAAGACCCCGCCGTCTTTGCCCTGTGGGGTCCGACGGGCGACCGCGATCACCGGTGTGGTAGCTGCCGACATATCGATCGCTCGGGCCGGCGGCGGCTTAAGTTCGGGTGGATCCGTCTTCCGTGTGGATTCCGCTCCACGTATGGGGGTGCTTCGACGCGCTTAAACGCCGCCCGTCCCAACTTTTGGGGGATGAGTGACCCGGCCCTCGACGTGGTCGAATTCGTGTTGACGACACATCTCTATTCGGACCGCCGTGATCTCGACGAGAACGACCTGCCGCCACGGTTTCGGCAGGTGTTCTGGACGGATACCCCGGGGGAGGACGGCCCCGGCGGCGTGGAGCGACCGCTCAAAGCCACCGACGACACAGTGCGCACCGCGACCGGCGTGGAACGTCCCTGGGATGCCGTCTCCGACCTGCTGTTCACGCAGCGAACCGACTTCTCCGGGGAGATCTCGCTTACCCAGCCCGAGATGGCCCTCGAATGGGTCCACGAACGCGCCGACGACGAACGGATCGCGACGAACCCGACGCTTGCGGCCGCCTTCGAGGATCACGACGACCTCGAGACGTCGGTCACCCACGAGGAGGCCCGCGAGGACACCCGCCCGATCCACGCCGACCGCGTCTGGATCGACGCCCTGCTCGACGAGTATTTCGACGAGGAGGAGGACGCGGAGATGCTCGATCTGGTCAACGTTCGCGCCCCTGAGGAGATCGAGACGACGCTCGAGGACCTGGTTCTCACCGGCGACCAGGAGGAGGAGATCCAGAAACTCGTCAAGGCGATCGAACACCGCGAGTATCTGGCGAGCATCGGCCTCCGGGAGATCGGAAAGCTCCTGTTCGTTGGCCCCCCTGGAACCGGGAAAACGACCATCTCGAGGGCGCTGGCACACGAGCTTGGCCTGCCGTTCGTCGAGGTGAAGCTCTCGATGATCACGAGCCAGTACCTCGGCGAGACGGCCAAAAACGTCGAGAAGACCTTCGAGGTCGCAAAGCGACTCTCCCCGTGTATCCTCTTCATCGACGAGTTCGACTCGGTCGCGAAGACGCGCCGGTCGGACGAACACGCCGCGCTCAAACGCGCGGTCAACACGCTGCTCAAGTCGATCGACGACATCTCGCTGATCCGCGATGAGGTGTTGCTCATCGGTGCAACGAATCACCCCGATCAGCTGGATGCGGCCGCGTGGCGACGATTCGACGAGATCGTCAACTTCCCCAAGCCCGACCGGGAGATGCGGGCGGACATCCTTCGGATCGTCACCGAGGAGATGGACATCGCGGACTTCGATCCCGAGGAGATCGCCGAATCGACCGCGGGACTGACGGGGTCGGACCTCCGAATGGTCCTTCGTGAGGCCGTCCTCCGCGCGCTGACCGAGGACCGAATGACCCTCACCCAGGAGGACGTCGTCGCCGCCGTCGAGGACTTCGAAGAACGGGACAACCTGAAGAACATGGACATGATCGACGGAGAGGGCGCCGAAATCGTCGGCGACGGCGGCTCCGGCTCACACGACCACGACGACGAGGGCACCGGCCACACCCACGACTAGCCGCCCCGTCAGGTATCCGCCGAGTCGTCAGGTGACGTTCCCAGCGCGCTCACACGGACCTCGTGTGTTCGCGGCCGGGTATCGGCTGCGTCCGACCGCGATCGGCTCTGGTCTCGAGGAGCGGTCTCTCCCTCGATGGTGATGGGGACCGTCTCCGCGATCCGACCGCGAACCGTGTCCCGCCAGTCGGCGACCGCAGCGGCGTGTCGGCTTCGGTGCGTCTCGATGTCGTAGGCGTCACGAGCACGGAGCGCGTCCTCGGTGTCGTCCGGATCGGGATACGGCGGTGGATCGATGACCAGATCCCGAGGACGGATGTGGACCGCTTCGGTCGACTCCCTCCCGGATTCCGAACTCGCCTCCGGGTGCGGGGGGTCCACGCTCCCCGCGACCGTGCCATCGCCGTCCGCCGGGGCCGCATCGCGGTCTTTGGCCGCAGCCGCATCGTGAAGCCGTGCACGCATCCGTCCTGAGAACGGGGGTGTGACTCGGAGGACCGTTCGTCGACGACTCCGCTCTCGGGCTTCGAGCGCCGTCACGACGTCGGCGGCGTGGACGACGACGACGCGGATGCGTGTCGGATCGGCGGACCGTGTCGCGGAATCATCAGTGTGTTCCGTGGGATCTGTGGGCATACAACGTGGTACGGCGTGGAAACCCAAATTTCCGTAGGGAACAGGGTCACCAGGGCGGCGTTCGTTCGCCGGCGTACACGGCGATCTCGAGCCAGTTCTCCTCGGGCGGAAGCGGACACGAGAACGTCTCGGTGTACGCACAGAAGGGGTTGTACGCCAGGTTGAAGTCGATCGTGACCTCGTCGCCGTCGACGAGGTCCCCCTCCGGTTCGAGTTCGATGTAGCGCCCGTTGTGGTAGGTCTCCTGGCCGGTCGTCTTGTCACGGAAGGGAATGAACAGGGCCGCGTCCTCGTCACCCTCCTGGCGGTAGGCCGCGAGCGTCAGATCCGCGCCGTTCAGCTCGAACGCGAACGTGACGACGCGAAGGTACCGGACGTTCGGTCCGGCGGTCGTCTCGAGTTCGATCGGCTCGGGATCCTCGTGAACCGTGACGGTCGCCGAAACCCGGGAGTCGGGATCGGGATCGAAATACGCCAATCCGTCGAAGTCGTCCCGGCGTTCCGGCGGGATCGGTGACTGGGGATGCTCGGCGAAGAACTCGTCCTTCTCCGCGCGGCTCTCACGGACGCGGCTCGCGTAGTCGTCGGTCATACCCCGATGTTGACCGTCGATCCGTATGAGCGATGGGATCCGATGTGACCGAGAGTTTACCTTCCGGGCCGACCGAGAGGAACGTATGCAGGCCCGCGATCTGATGATCACGGACGTACAGACGGTGTCGCCGGACGACGACGTCGCGGACGTACTCAAGCGGTTTGCTCGCGTCTCGTTCTCCGGATTTCCGGTGATCGATGACGAGCGGTACCTCCTCGGGATCGTCTCCGAATCCGACCTCGTCGACCTCTTTGAGCCCGAGGACGAAACGCTCTGGATCCCGATCGGCTTCCCGCCGTTCGTCGACACGCTCACCTACCAGATCGACGTCCCGTGGAACGACATCGACACGGGCCTCGATTTCGTTCGCGAATCCGGCCGTCCGATCTCGAAGGTGATGACGACCGACGTCGTCACGGTGGAGCCCGATGCCGACGCTGAAACCGTTCTCGACCTGCTTTCCGGAGATCCGGACGTAAACCGGGTTCCGGTCGTCGACGCGGACGGTCGACTCGTCGGACTCATCGCCAGACAGGACGTCATTCGGGCGTTGCGTGACCGCGGATTGGACTGACCCGCAGAAATCGCAACGTACACGGCCGTATCAGTCACACACGGTCTTGTAACTCCGTACACGGCCGTATCGCCCCGTACACGGTCGGAGCCGCCGCGACGGCGATCGGAGAAACGGCTCTCCGCAACCCGGGCGGATCCGGCTCGAAGTTCGGTCTTCGAAACCCTCAGGGTGAACCCCTCCGCAGTGGGGATGTGCGCAGCTACCGAAACCTCCTCCTGTTCCTCCTGCTTGCGACCCTCTGGGGGTCGGCGTTTATGGCGATCAACGCCGGACTCGAGTACTTCCCGCCCGTCCTGTTCGCGGCGTTTCGATACGACGTGGCAGCGGTCGTGATGCTCGGATACGCCGCGCTGATCGTCGATGACCCGATTCCGCGAACGCGCGGCGAGTGGACGCTCGTGGCGATCGGCGGCGTCCTTCTCATCGCCGCCTACCACGTCTTCCTGTTCATCGGCGAGTCGGATCCTCACGTGACGAGCGCGGTCGCCGCGGTGCTCGTGAGTCTGTCGCCGGTCTTGACGACCGTCTTCGCTCGCGGGTTCCTTCCGGAGGAACGGTTGACGATCGTCGGAACGGTTGGGCTCCTGTTCGGACTGGGCGGCGTGATCGTGCTCACCAACCCCGACCCTGGATCCCTTCTCGGCGACGGAGCCGTTCCGAAGCTCCTCGTGTTCCTCGCCGCCGCATCCTTCGCGCTCGGAACCGTTCTCACGCGAACCGTCGACGCTCAGCTGCCGATCGAGACGATGGAGGCATGGTCGATGCTGATCGGTGCGGCGATTATGCATATCGTCTCGATCGGCCTCGGCGAATCGGTCGGCGACGTCGTCTGGTCCTCCGAAGCGATCCTCGCGTTGGGATATCTCTCGATCGCCGCCAGCGCGATCGGGTTCTTGGTCTTCTTTGACCTCCTCGAACGCCTCGGTCCGATCGAGATCAACCTCGTCTCGTACGTCGCGCCGGTGTTCGCCGCGCTTTCGGGATGGGTGTTCCTCGATGAGATCATCACGATCGCGACCGTTCTCGGCTTTCTCCTCATCTTCTGCGGCTTCCTCCTCGTGAAACGGGAGGCCATCCGCGCGGAGATCGTCCGATACCGGTCCACCGGGTGAGCCGTCGACTCCCCGGTCGGGCGTATCGTGATCTCCCTCCGCTCCGAGACGTTGCCGTATCGTGGTAACATCTCGCATAGGTTTTTGGTGCCGGTCGCCGTACGGCGAGGTATGCTAATCCTCGTCGTCGGATTCGGACGGGTCGGCGCACGGACTGCGCGGGTACTCGACGCGGAGGGCCACGACGTCCGTGTCGTCGACAACGACCGCGAGAAGGTCCACAGAGCTCGGGAGAGAGGGTTCCACGTCACCGACGGCGACGGCAGCGTTCGGTCGGTCCTCGAGGAGGCAGGGATCGACGATGCCCGCGCCGTCGGTGGGCTCACCGGTTCGGTCGAGACGAACCACCGGATCTGTCGGATCGGGTCGACGTACGACTGCCGGACCGTAATGCGGCTGAGTGAAGACGTCGAACGCGACACGTACGAGCGGTACGAGAAGGATGCCGATGCGGTCATCTACCCTGAGCGGTTCGGCGCTGCGGGCGCCAAAACCGCGATCCTCGGCGGCGACTTCAACGCTCTCGACGACCTGACTGAGGGGCTCCAGCTGCTCACCGTGACCGTCACTGCAAGCGCACCGGTTATCGGGGATCACGTCAACGAGGTCGACCTGGGGGATCACGGCCGCATCTACGCACACGGTCGCGACGGCGACCCCCTGACGATCCCGCTCCCGGGGACGGCGATCGAGGCTGGAGACAGGCTCGCGCTGCTCGTCGCGACCGGTTCGATCGAGGACGTCGAAGCGACGCTGATCGGGACCGCGTGAGCGAAGTTCGGATTGACCAGGGCCGACGAACGGGTGTGTAGCCCTGAACGAGCGTGTGACGGGGGGCGCGCGGGGTGAGGATGGGGGGAAACTGTGGATTCGCGCGCCCAGTCGATTCGGGATTCCCGACGCCCATAAACCCACGTCAGACGCGCGGCGGTCGTCCGGCTGAACCGTCGGTCACCGACGGCTTCGATCGTGGTGGCGCCGTCGTAAATCGGATATCCGATCGGCCCGTGTTCGGGAGTGTGCACTGGAGCGACCTCTTCGATCGACCGCCGACGGGAGTCACACGTTCGGATGTTCGCGACGCGCTCGCGGCGCGACGCTCATCACCGGTGGATGACGAGATCTCGGAGTCGCCGGCGGACGATCGAACGAGCGAGACAGGGGACGCTTGCGACGACTCGGCGGACGATGGTGACGACTCGGCGGACGATGGTGACGACTCGGCGGACGATGGTGACGACTCGGCGGACGATGGTGACGACTCGGCGGACGATGGTGATGGTCCCGATCCCTCGATCGCGCGGATCGTTGTCGACGCGGACGTACTGGCGGCCGACCTCCTCGTCGGCGGCGAGGCACGCGCCGCGTTGGACCGGATCCGTGGTCACTCGTGGCTCACCATCGTCGCGACCCCCGACCTCCTTGCGGACGCGCAGGCAGTCATCAGCGATCTCGCGGGTCTCGAGCTCGCGTCCGCGTGGCGGTCGCTTGCGGCGGACCGTTTCGTCGTCGTCGATCAACCACCCGGCGACCATCCCGCACTCGCGGCGGCGTACCGCGGCGGCGCGATGCACGTGCTCTCCTTCGATCCAGATCTGACCGGCGTCGCTGCGGGGGTGGCACTCCGTGACCGGGTCGACCTAAGCGTTCGGGAACCGCGGGCGTTCACGGCGGTATTCGACCCCGAACGCCTGTACCCGACGGTGGTCGGTGGCGAGTATCCGGGGTCGGACCGTGACCCTCACGAGTGATCGGCTCACGGTCGAACCGTAACGACGATCACGGCCCTGCCGTGGCGATGCCGGGGACACTCTGACCGTGGGTCGGCGTCAGTGGCGAACAGGCGACACGGGTGCGCGGTGGGGAGGATCCCCGACCCGACGCCGCGTGTCGCACGATCGCGGAGACGTCGGGACGGTTTCGTCGAGCACGCGGCGGGGTGCTTCCCGATCACGGATATACCTCCGGGCGGGATCGCCGGTTGCTCGTGTTGAATCCGGTGTCCGCCCGCTACCGCTGGGCGAACCACTCGGCGAACTTCGCGAGCGCACGGCCGCGGTGGGAGACCGCGTTCTTGCGCTCGGTGTCCATCTCGGCGAACGTCGTCCCATCGTGTTCGAAGATCGGATCGTACCCGAAGCCGCCGTCGCCGCGCGGAGCGACGATCGTTCCCGGAACGTACCCCTCGAAGAGCTTCACCGGGAGAGCGGACCGATCGTCGGTGGCGTCGGCCTGGGCGGACGTTTCGTCGGCGGCGTCGTCGGGACCGGCCGTGGCCGCGGCGGCCACTCGGTCGTCACGATCGATCGGGTCGGGCGTGGCCGCGAACTCCTCGCCGTCACAGTAGGCCAACACGCACCGGAACGCGGCGCTTCGATCCGGCAGGTCGGCGGCGACGTCCCAGACGCCGTCGACGCCGAGCGTGTCCTCGACGTACGAGGAGTACGGCCCCGGGAACCCATCGATCCCGTCGATGAACAGCCCGGCGTCGTCGACCAGCACGGGGTCGCCGGCGTGGCGATACGCCTCCCGCGCACCGTGGGCAGCGATCGGCCCGAGATCGTCGCTTTGGATCTCGGTATAATCGTACTCGAGGCGGTCGATCGAGCCCGACGAGAGGTACGATTCGGCCTCCCGGACCTTCCCGGGATTGGTCGTCACGTAGGTGAGCATACCGGAGGCTCGCCCAGCGGACACGAATAGCCGTCGGTCCCGGATGACCGGAGCAGGCCTCGACGGTCCGACGGTTCGGTGGTTCGAGGGTTCGGTGGTTCGAGGGTTCGGTGGTTCGAGGGTTCGGTGGTTCGAGGGTTCCGCGGTTCCATCGGTTCGACGGGGGCGGGGACGGCTATGCCTCCGAGAGGAGCTCCTCGTACCGCGCACCGGTCTGTTTCAGCGTCTCCGTCGAGTAGAGCCGTTCGTGGGGTACCGGGAGGTAGTCGGCGGCGAGTTCGTCGATCTTCGCGTCCACCGCCTCGGCCTCGCGACCGTGAATCATCGTGAACAGGTTGTACGGCCAATCCTGCTCGGGGCGTCGCGGCCGGTGGTAACACAACGTCACGTACGGCAGGCTGCCCACGCGTTCGCCGTACTCGTCGAGGTCCGCGTCGGGCACGTCCCAGACGACCATACAGTTGTTCCGGAAGCCGGTGACGACGTGGTTGACGACGCAGCCGATCCGTTTGATACAGCCGTCAGCCAACAGTCGCCGGATCGCGGCACGAACCGCCGCAGACGATGCGTCGATCCCGGTGGAGGACGAGTTGATGTCCGCGGCGACGTCCCGGTAGGGCGTCGCCGACAGCGGAAAGCCGTCCTGGATGGCGACGAGGAGGTCCGCCTCCAGCGGCGACAGGTCCCCGCGCGCGTCCTCGGAGATCCGGGTCGCCGAGGCATCCTCGCCGGCGACGGATTCGCGAGCAAACCGATCGCCGTTGACCACGGGGAATTCGAGATCGATGTAGTAGTCGGTGAGCATCGGGAGCGTGAGCACGGAACAGCCGGTCTCCGACTCGATCGCCGAGAGGATGTCGTCGCGTCGTGTCCGGGATCCGGCGGTGACGACGAACCACATGTTCCACTCGTGGTCGCGGCGGTAGTTGTGGTTCACCTGCCGGTGGCCGTTCACCGTTTCGGCGATTTCCTCGAACCGGTCCGCGGGCGCCTGCACCGCGGCCAGCGTCGAGGATCCGATGACCGGCGGATTGAGGACGGCGCCGAACCGGCGAAAGACGCCCGCCTCCCGGAGGTCACGGACGCGCTCGAGGATCTCGTTCCCGTCGACGTCGTGGCCCGTCTCCGCAGCGATCGCGTCCGCGACGGTCTCGAAGGGACGGTCGACGACCGGGAACCCGCTCTGGTAGCCGTCGATGAGCGCGGCGTCGACGGCGTCGAGGTCGGCACGCCAGTCGGCATCGAGGGTCATTACCCCCGGTATGGTCGGGGCGTACCTACGGCTTTCGGAGTGGTAGTTCGGTCAAGGGCCGTGCTCGTGGCCGGCGAGCGGGACGCTTTTGCGCACGGCGATCGAACTCGGCGTATGGCGAACGCGACCCTCGAGTTCGGCGAGTGGCCCCTCGAACGGCTGATGACCGAGGTCTGCGGCTCAGGCCCCAAATCGGCGGAAGACCTGACGCGCGAGCAGGCGACGGAGGCGTTCGAGCGCATCCTCGCCGACGAACCCGACCCGACGACGCTTGGTGCGTTCTGGCTCGCGAACCGGTGGAAGAAGAACACGCCCGAGGAGCTTGCGGCGTTCACCGACGTGATGTGCGAGCGCGTCGACTACGCCGAACCGGACGCCGATCCGGTCGACTGCGGCGCCAACTACGACGGGAAGGGCGATACCGCGATTCTCGGCGCCGCGGCGGGGATCGTCGCCGCCGCCGCCGGCACCCCGGTCGTGGCCCACTCCGGCGACCGCGTGCCGACCCAAAAGCAGGACGCCTACAAGCACGTCCTCGACGAACTCGGCGTCGCGACCGAGCTCACGCCCCGCGACTCCGCAGCGATGGTTGACGAGACCGGCTTCGGGTTCTATTACGAGCCGGCGTTCAACCCCGCGATCGACGACCTTCACGACCGGCGCGAGCGGATGGGCGTCCGCACGTTCGTGAACACGATCGAGACGCTCGCGAATCCCGCGGGCGCGGACGTTCACCTGGGATCCTTCTATCACCTCGCGTTCGCGAAGAAGATCTGTGACACGTTCGCGACGAGTCGGTTCCACGACCTCGATCGGGTGATCATGTTCCAGGGGATGGAGGGCTACGACGACATCCGTCCCGGCTACACGAAGGTCGCCGAGTGGAACGCTGCTGCCGACGACGCCACTGATGCCGACGACGGCCCGACGTTCACGGATTACGAGATCGAGACGGCCGAGTACGGGATGGACTTCGAGACGGACGACCTGGCGGTCGACGACGTCGCGGCGGACTCGGCGGCGATCACCGAGGCCGTCCTCGAGGGCGACCGAACCGACCGCTTCGCGGACGCGATCGCGCTCAACGCCGCGTTCCGGATCTACGCTCGTGACGACGTCGAGACGCTCGCGGACGGGCTGACGGCGGCACGCGAGGCGATCGACGACGGATCCGCCGCCGCGGTTCTCGAGGAACTGCGGGCGTTCTGACGGCCGCGGCCCGGTGACGGGTTGCTGGTCGATCCGCGCCTTGGACCGAGGTCGCGGGATTTATCGCTCGAGGACTCGAAGTCCGGGCGATGACCGAGGCGTATCGCGGGGCGCTCGGCGCGTTTCCGTACGCGGTTCGCGCCAGCGACTCGTGGTTCTTCCGCGTGTACTGGCTCGTCGGCTCGCTGGCCGCACTGTTCATCGCCCTCGTGGTCGGGATGGGGCTGATCGTCGAGCTGGCTCGAACCGCCGACCTGGTTCGTGGCGGCCTCGTCTCGTTCTCCCGATCGCTGTTCGTGCTCGTCGGGTTCCTCGCGGTCGGGCCCCTCGTCGCTCCCGTGTTGCTCGTGGCGCGGCGCCACCGGCTCGGGACCGCCGTTCACCGACAGTACGACCAGGCGCTTGCGGCGTGTGGATACGCGTTCCTCGCGTCCCTGTACCTCGCACTCGTGATCTCCGCGCCGCCGGAGTTCCAGACGCCGACCGACTCGACGGTGTTGGCGCTGTTGTACGCCGCACACCCGCTGTTCGGTCTCCTCCCGCCGTTCGTCGCCGCCGCCGTGATGATCCTCGCCCATCGACGCCTCGGCGGGTGACGGCTCGAAACGCCGAAAAGGGTTGACCGTCTATCGAACCGTATGACCGACAAGGAGCCCCCGACGACGCCCGCCGGCGGGGACGCTGACGGCACGGCGACCGACGACGTCCCCGCCGACGGCAAGGCCGGAACGTTCCTCGTGACCCACGCCGACACGGATTCGGCGGTGCTCAAGGACGTCCACGACGGGCAGGTGCATACCGTGAGCTCGAACCCCGGCGTCGAGACCGAGGACGTGCTCGAGGCCACGATCGCCCCCGATCCGCCGCTTGAGGTGACCTACCAGGTCGTCGCCGTCGACCGGCGTCGAACGGTCCCGATCCAGACGAGCGAGGAACCACCGACGACCCAGGAGCGGTCGATCGCCGCCGACCAGCCCGTCGGCGAGCTCACGCGGGAGCCCCGGGCAGGCGACGGCGAACTCCACGTACTCACGGTACCCGAGGATGCCACCGAGGAGGCCGTCTCCGACGTCGCCGAGGACCGGGAGGCAACGCTTTCTCGAGCCGCCAGGCTGGGCGTAAACCGGGTCGAGATCCGCTCGGAGCCCGGCCTCGTGAGCGTTCGCTACCTCCCGTGATTGACGCCACGCGTCGTCGTGATCGGATCCTTCATCATCGTCCACTCGGAAGGAACACGTTCAAGTCGCCAGCCCGCTTGTGATCGGATATGTCCGAGGCTCAGGCCGTTCGGCTCTCTTACGAGGACGGCGCGCGAGCGGTCGAACTGGCGCGTGAATCAGTCGAATCGTTCGTACGACACGGCCAGCGTGAGCAGCCGGGCAGTATGCGCGACGCCTTCTACAACCGCACCGGCGCGTTCGTCCGTCTGCAGTCAACGCGCGGCCGCGGTCGACTCCGCGGCTGTGCCGGAACCTACAGCGAGGGCGACCAGCTCGGCCACGCGATCGTCGACGCGGCGATCACCGCTGCCTCCGACGATTCCTGCGGTTCGGAGGTCGGCCCCAAAGAGCTCGACTCGTTGCAGATCTCGGTGTGTATCGTCTCCCAGACGACGCTCACGGACGATCCGATCGCGGATATCGAGCTCGGGGTCCACGGCGTCGCGATCGACGCCGACGGGAGCCACGGCTGGATGTACCCGATGTTGCCCGTCGAGAACGACTGGTCGGCAGCCGAGTTCCTCTCGCGTGCCTGCCGGAAGGCCCAGCTGCCCCCAAACGCCTGGCAGGAGGATGACACGATGGTGACGCTCATCGAGGGACAGGTCTTCCGAGAGCGCGAGGACGGCGGCGCAGTCGAGGCGTTCTCGACCGAGAACTGACGGACTACTCCTCGGACCCGTATCCGACTCGATCGGCGTCGACCAGCGCCCGCTCCGCGGCCGCATCGAGGTCGAATGACCGGTCGTCGACGAGTTCGCCGTCCCGGAGCAGCGGCTCCAACAGCGGCTCGCCGTCCGCTGGACCCTCCCGGTCGGCAAGGCCGACGTGGTGGCCCCCGTCAGCCGTCCGGTAGACCTGCTTGCGCCCCGAGAGCTTGCCCCGTTTCGCGGCGGGCTCACCCCCGACGTTCACGATGTCGAGCGCGAAGTCGACCGGGTCGGCGTTCGAGACGTAGCCGCCGACGCCGAACCCGTCCGCGACGTCGCGAAGTCGGCGGAGATCGGCAGGATCGAGCCCGCCGGAGACGTACACGTCGACGTCCTCGTGGCCCCGCGCGTCGAGTTCCCACTGAATCTCGCGGACGATGTGTCGGAAGTCGCCGCGCCGGGATCCGGTCGTGTCGAGACGGACGCCGTCGAGGTCGTCGCCGAGTTCCCGGACGGCCCGTATGACCTCATCCTTCTCGTCGGAGTAGGTGTCACAGAGCGCGATCCGCGGCACGTCGGCGTCGACCTCGTCGGCGAAGGCCCGCCAGGCTGCCTCCTGGTTTCCGTTCCCGAAACAGATGACGAGCGCGTGCGGCATCGTCCCCGAGGCCTCCCGGCCGATCACGTCGCCGGCGGCGACGTGGGAGAACCCGTCGAATCCGGCCACGAGCGCCGATCGTTCGACCGTCGCGGTCATCGCCGGATGGACGTGTCGGGCGCCGAAGGAGAGCACCGCCGACTCCGGCGCGGCGATCCGACAGTCGAGCGCCGCGGTCGCGATCCCCGACGCGTGCGACAGGAACCCCAAAAGCGACGTCTCGAAGCGGCCGAACTCGAGATAGCGTCCCTCGATCCGCATCACGGGGCCGCCGTCGAACAGCCGGCCTTCGGGGATCGCGTCGACGTCGACGTCGAGCCCCGAGAGGAGTTCGACCGCGTTCTCCAGCCCGGCGAACAGCTCGAAGTCACCGTCCGGAAACTGGTCCGCGGTCACCTCGGCGACCACCCGAGGGTTTCGGCCGGCGGCCGCCAGTACCTGCTCGGTTCGGTCGAAATACGCGTCCGTCGCCCGACCCTCCCGGATCGCGTCGGCGCCGACGATGTCGAACTCGCTCATACGGGACGGTTCGCCCGCGCCGGCAAAAAGCCATCCGTCGCCGCCCCCCGCCGATCCACAGCGGCGATGATCGGTCGCTCAGGGTCGTCGCCGACCCAGTAGAAGCGTCGCGAGAACGACCGCCGTCAGCGCGGCGACCGCGGCGCCGACCCCGAATCCGGGCGTCCGCTCCGCCGTCGGGTCGGTCTCGGTCGGCGTCGCGTCGCCGGTCGTCGGATCGTCCGGGATCGAGGGCGGGATCCCGCCGTCGTCCGTCTCGGGTTCGGCCGTCGGCTGGGCCGGATCGATGTCGGGCCGAATGTCGAAGACGGCCTGAGGGGTAGGTGCGTGAACGATCGTCACCCGCGTGTCGTTCCGCTCGATCGCGTAGGCGCCGCTGAACCCACCGTCGGCGACGTACCGCGTACCGTCCTCGCGACGGACCGGGTCGTGGGCCGCGAGCATTCGCCGGTAGGTCGCCTGGAACTGCCTGGCGTCGGTCGACGACCGCCACTCGGTGACCCAGACGTAGCCGTCACGCTCGGCCGTCCCCTCGTCGTTCCGGTAGGGGAACAGCCGGTCACCGGCCCACCCGGCGGTGGACGGATGGTTGTAGTTGTAGACGGACTCGGGGTGTGAAGTCTCGAACAACACCGATCGCCAGTCGAACGTGTCCGCGCCGTACTCGCGGCTCTGGTACCAGAACATCGTGAACATCGATGCCTCGCCGACGGTGTCGGAGCCGTTCACGCCCTGATCGGGATAGGTCCGCCAGCCGTTCCGTGCGGTGTCGGTGAACGTGATGTTCGCGGGGTGGCGTGGCTCGCGGTGGATCGTCTCCGCGGTCGTGGTCGGCGGGTTCTCCATCCGCTCCGCGACGCCGCTCCAGCCCTCCTCGTCGATGATGTCGGCGACGTACGCCGGACCGTCCGAGTACGGCTGGAACACCGTCAGGTAGACGCCCCAGTTCTCGGGACTGCTTCCGCTCCCCCCGTCGCCGTCGTCGTTCGGGGTCGGCAGACACTGCCACTCGTCGGCCGCACACCGCTCGCGGTAGCGGTTCTCCACGTAGGACGCCTCGCCCTCGACGATCCCGTTGACGGCGAGCTCCGTGTCCTGGGTCCGTCCGGCGTATCGCGGGTCCGAGAGGTTGTGATACTGGTCCTGCATCGCGTGGGTCAACTCGTGAACCAGCGTGGCCTCGTCGATCCGGATAGTCTCTCCCTCGGGAACCACGATCACGATCCGGTCCCCGGCGGGCGAGTAGAACCCGGCGACCGACCCCGAGAGCGTCCCTTGGATCGCCTGCTCGGAGGACCCGCTCTCGCCGACGATGAACAGGGCCTTCCAGACCTGGTCGTTCCAGCGGTTGAACGTGCTGGCGTTCCCGGTCGTGGATGCGTTCCCGTCCGCGCTCGTGTTCCCGTCCGCGGACGTGTTCTCGTCGCCGGCGTCGGATCCGGAATCGGCGCTCGTGAACGTCGCCGCGTACTCCTCGCGCGTCATCGTCTCGACGGGCACCGAGCGGTTGAAACTCCGATTTCGGACGTACTCGACGCGCGCCATCCCGCGATGAACGAGGTCGGTGAGCTCAGCCTCCGAGAGGCCGTCAGAGGGGTCGACGTCGAGGTCGGCATCGTGACAGACGCCGCCCCAGTACCCGATCGTCTCGTTTGTGGCCGCAGTACACGTCCCGTCGACCTGTGACGATCCTGCCGGACGTGCGGGGCCCGGAGGATCGGCGCTGACCGTCTCGGGAGCGGGAGCGGCGACCGTCGCGGGCTGCTCCATCTCCTCGACCGATCCGGCCGACGCGACGGGAGTGGCGGACGCTGCGACCGGACCCACGAGCGCGGTAAGACACAGCACGGCGACGAAGAGGCTGAGAACCCGTCGCATACCGGGTCATAGGCACAGGGGCGTAAGTACCTTACCGAACTGACGAGCGGAGCACCGATCAGCGGAGCACCGATCAGCGGAGCACCGACGATCGGACGGATCGCGGTCGAGCGACGGGGAACGGTTTTTGCGGTCCTCGATCAACCGATCGATATGCGCTTCGATCCGAGCGAGACCGCGGTCGTGGTCGTCGACATGCAGAACGGCTTCTGTCACCCCGACGGCAGCCTGTATGCGCCGCCCAGCGGGGAGGCGATCGAGCCGGTCGCAACCCTCGTCGAACGCGGGCGCAAAGCGGGGTCCCGGATCGTGTTCACGCGTGACGTCCATCCGCCCGAGCAGTTCGAGGACGCCCACTACTACGACGAGTTCGACCGGTGGGGCGAACACGTTACGGAGGGGTCCTGGGAGGCCGAGATCGTCGACGATCTATCGGTCCGGGCGGACGACCACGTCGTCGAGAAGCACACCTACGACGCGTTCCACCGGACCGACCTCGAGGGGTGGCTGTCCGCGCGCGGTATCCGCGATCTGGTGATCTGTGGGACGCTGGCGAACGTCTGCGTCCTCCACACCGCCGGAAGCGCGGGGCTCCGCGACTTCAAACCCGTCGTCGTCGAGGACGCGTTGGGCTACATCGAGGCGGACCATCGCGAGTACGCCGTCGATCACGCCGACTGGCTGTTCGGGGAGACGACGACGCTCTCGGACGTCGAGTTCGAGTGACGGGCACGCAGGCAGGATCGCTGGCGAACTCGGGCAGGAGTATCGGAGCGCGGCTCAGGAGTCGTCGACGGTGACGACCTCGCAGTCGAGCTTCTCGCGCAGAAACTCGTCGATGTCCGGGTCGGAGAACACTTTCCGGAGGGTCCGACGCCATCGACTCGCCTGTCGGGACCCGATCACGACGACGTCGGCTCCCTCGGCGGCGACCTCCTCGAGGATCGACTCCTCGACGAGGAACCCCTTGCGAACGACGTACCGAGCCCGGTCGAGCGTCCCGAACTCCCGCTCGACGGCCCGCTTCAGGTCGACGCGCGTGACGTTGTGGCTGTCCTGATAGAGATCGACGTGAAGCACCGTCAGGGCCGCCTCGCGGTCCTCGGCGATCCGGGTCGCCTCTCGGAGCGTGGCCGCGGAGTTGCTCGTCAGCGGGTACCGAACGGGGACCACGACGAGGGTCATACCCGACACCTCGCCCGCCCGTTACAAGACCCTGCCGTTCCCTGACCGTGGTGCCGGTTTCGGTGGCACTCACGGACCTCGGGACCGGTTCGGCGTCACGAGTTCGGTCGGGCCGGATCCACCTCCGAGACGATCCGTATCCGTCCCTCGATCGCGGGATCGATCCCGTGTTCGGCGGCATAGCGGTACAGCTCCTCATACTGGATGCCTCCCTCGCCGACCCGGTGACGCTCCTCGAGGGTCGGGAACTCGTGGTCGGAGTGCAGCAGGTACTCCGAGGTCGCGATCGTGTACGTCGCGTCGCGATCGATCGGTTCGCCGCCGACGGTTGCCTCGCGAAGCCGTTCGGCGTCCGCGTCCCAGACGATCCGGGCGTTCGACACGTGGCCGTGCCACCAGTCGTCAGCGCCGAAATCGACGTCCGGAGCGGCCATCTCCCGGAGGATCGACCGCAGTTCCGCGCCGGTGACCGCGGCACGAACGACCGGCTCCTCGAACGGGACGAGACCGATACACGTCGCCTTCGTCACCGACCCGACGATCGGGTCGCCGGACCGGATCCCGCCGGCGTTCGAGAGCCCGACGTCGGCGTCCACGGCCCACCGGAAGGCGTCGGCGACGAAGTTCCCGACCCGACATTCGCCGCCGTGAACCACCGCATCGTCGCGGTGGATGGGCTCGGTAACGGTCGCGACCACGTCCGAGAGGTTCGCCCGCTCCAACCGGTCCGTGAGCGTGGTCCGGAGCGCCGGTACCGGGTCGGCGCCGTCACGCTCGTGGAGCTGCGCCGTCGGCGGTCCCGATCGTTCCGACCCGGATAGGTCAACCTCCGCGATGGCCCGGCCGTTGACGCCCGGCCGGACGAGGAGGGTTCCATCGACGACGTCGACCCGCCGATCGTGGACGTGGCCGCCGAGGACCGCGTCGACGGGCGTCGAGCGGGCAAGCTCCTCGTCCCGGCCGCCGAGGTGTGAGAGGACGACGACGTGGTCAGGGGCCTCCCGGTCGACCATCTCCGCGACGGCGGTTCGGACGGCGGTGACTGGATCGTTGAAGGTGAGGTCCGCGGCGTGGGGGTTCAACGAGTCCGTGGCCGGGTCGGTGACGCCGACGAACCCGACGCGCTCGCCGTCGATCGTTCGAACCGTGTATGGAACGACGCCCTCGGCGTGGCCGAAGGGATCTCCGTCCTCGTCGCGGACGTTCGCGGAGACGAACGTCGGGCCGGCGTCGGCGACGATCTCCCGAAGCACGTCGGGCCCGTAATCGAACTCGTGGTTTCCGAAGGTCTCGAGGCGCGTCCCGGCGGCCGCGTAGAAGTCGATCGCCTGGCGACCGCGGGCGACCAGCGAGCACACGCCCGGCGCGACCGTGTCGCCGGTCCCGACGACGACGGCATCCGGTCCGTCAAGGTCCCGGAGCCGGCCGGCAAGCGCGGCCGCCCGCGCGGGCGTGTCGAAGACGTTCTCGACGTCGGAATGGTGGAGAAGGCGCGGCATCGGATATCGATCGTACGTGGGGGACCGAATAAAAGGGATCGACGCGGGGTGCCACGATCGACACGAGATAGCCGGTTTATCGACGTGAATCGCCAGTGGATCGGAACCGGAAATCGGGATGAAGGAACCGCGGACGGAGATGAGGAAACCCGCGGACGGAGATGAGGAAACCCGCGGACGAGGGAGAATGAATACCACGGAACCCATCGGCCGCCGTTCCGATCCGTGGATACCGTTCCATCTCAACCCGGATATTGAAACACGGTTTGATGTTTTCAGCCGATTCCAACACAAAAGTCGTTCACAGCATAAACGTTTATGTACTATGGCTCATATGCGAAAGTGTACCTATGCCACGGAAACACGACGATCGTCGAACCTTCCTCAAAAGCGTCGGGGCTGCGGCAACCACCGTGGGGCTCGCGGGCTGTGCCGGACTCGGGGGCGGCCCCGAACGGGATACCTTCCTGCTCGGCGCGGTCACCTCGCTGTCCGGCGACCTTCGGTTCGGCGGCGGGGTCACCCAGCGCGGCTACGACATGTGGGCGGACACGATCAACCGCGAGCAGGGCGGGATCGAGATCGGCGGCGACACCTACGAGGTCGAGGTCGAGTACGCCGACGCGCAGTCGAACCCGTCGGCCGGCGCCGACGCGGCCTCGCAGATGATCAACGCCGGCGCCGACGCGCTCCTCGGGCCGTACTCGAGCAACGTGACCCTCTCCGTCTGCCCGATCGCCGAGCAGAACTCGATGCCGCACATCACCGGCAGCGCCGAATCGCCGCAGATCTGGCAGGAGGGCTACGAGTACAGCTTCGGGACCATCCCGACCGTGAGCATCATCGGCAACGAGGCGACGTCCGCGCTGTTGAACCTCGAGCCCCAGCCCGAATCGGTCTACGTCACGGGCGTGAACGAGCCGTTCTCGGAGGCGACCGCCGTCTCGATGCGAGACGCCGCCGAGGAGGCCGGCGTCACCGTCGAGAACTACGAGCTGTTCCCGCGTGACACCGACTACACGAACGTCGTGAGCGCGGCACAGAACGCGGACCCGGACCTGCACCTCCACGGCGGCCACATCGGAAGCCACGTCGACCTCGTCAGCGCGTCCGAGCAGCTCGGGTACACCCCGAACGGGTTCCTGATGCATTACGGCGTCAACACGGGCTCCTACAAGGACGGGGCCGGCGCCCAGGCGCCTTACACCTTCGGCGCGACCGTGTGGATCCCGAGCGTCGAACGGTCCGGCGGCGTGCTGTTCGACTCCCCGCAGGCGTACGCCGACGCGTCCGAGGCCGCGTACGGCTCCGCACCGGACTACACGCAGGCCGGCTCGACCGCGGCCGGGATCGTCTACCAGGAGGCACTCAAGGAGCTCAACGCGGCCCCGCCGCTCTCCCAGGACGACAAGGACGAGCTCATCGGCATCCTCGAGGAGATCGAGGTCAACACGTTCTACGGCGACGTCACCTTCGAGGTCGGCGGCGAGTACCACCACAACAACATCAACACGCAGACCCTCCTCATCCAGCTCGGCGAGGACGGATCACCGACGATCGTCGGTCCCGAGGACGCCGCGACCGGCGAGGCCAACTACCCCGTCCCCGCCTGGGACGAGCGGTAATCCTCTCGCCACCAGTTATAAATGGTCGATATTGGACTCTTTACGCAGATCGTGATCAACGGCCTCCTGCTCGGAGGGATCTACGTCACCATCGGCGTCGGCTTCTCGTTGGCGTTCGGCGTGCTCGAGGTCGTCGACTTCGCGGTCGGCGAGTACGTGATGGTCGGCGCGTTCATGGGCGCGGTGCTTGCACCCCTGTTCGGCGCCGAGGGGATCTTCGTGATCCCGATCGTGCTCGTCGTCTTCTTCGCGGTCGGCGCGCTCATCCAGCCGCTGATCCACCACGTGACGACCGGCGATAGGCCCCATCCGCTGTTGATGGGGCTCGTCTTCACGTTCGGGCTGGCGACGTTCCTTCGCGGGGGCGTGCTCACGATCTTCGGCCCGAACAGCCAGGACGTCCCCTCGTCCCTGTTGACCGGCGGCATCGCCGTGCCGGGACTCGGAACGTTCCCCGTGGTTCGGACGGTGACCGCCGTCTTCGGCGTGAGCGGCCTGGCCGTGTTCATGTACTACCTGTACCGAACGCGCGGCGGGATGGCCATCCGTGCGATCGCCGAGGACCGAACGAACGCCAGGCTGATGGGGATCAACATCAACCGCTACCAGTCGATCGCCTACGGCGCCTACGCGGCGTTGACCGGGAGCGCCGGCGTCTTCATCGGGATGACGTTCAACGCAAGCCCGGGAATGGGCCTGCAGTACACGGCGTTCGCGTTCTTCATGGTCGTGCTCGCCGGGATGGGCTACCTCCCGGGAGTCATCATCGCGGGGGTCGTGCTCGGACTCACTCAGTCGTTCACGGCGGTGTACATCAGCGGGAACGCGGTGCTGCTCGTTCTGTTCGGGATCATCTACGTCGTGTTGCTCGTCTCGCCGGCGGGCATTCTCGGGAAGGGGGAGTGGGCCACATGAGCGCGTCCGCTCCCGTCATCGGACGGCTCCCCGGCGACCGGCGATACTGGTTCGCCGCGATCGCCGTGCTGTTGCTCGCCTGGCCGTTCCTGTTCGGGACCTTCTGGGCGCGGATCGGCCTCGGCGCGCTGATGTGGATCGGACTGGCCCAGTCGTGGAACATGATCGGCGGGTACGCCGGCTACCTGGACTTCGGCCACGGCGCCTACTTCGGCATCGGCGGCTTCGCGGCCGGGATCGCGATGGTGCAGTTCGGCCATCCGTTCGTCGTCGGGTTCGTCCTCGCGATCGTCGTGGCCGCCGTCCTGGCGTACCTGGTGGCGGTGCCGACGCTCCGGCTCACGGGCGCGTACTTCGCGATCGCGACGTGGGCGCTTGCCGAGTCGATCAAGCAGGCAGCGCTGATCCTCGAGATCACCGGCGGAACGTTCGGGTTGAGTCTGCCACGGTCGCCGGACACGTTCATCGGGATCGCGGTCCCGTTCGCGATCTCGGAGACGTTCTTCTACTACGCGATGCTCGTCCTGTGTACGGCCACGATGCTCATCACGTACTACCTCTTCGAGCGTCACGAGTTCGGCTACCGGGTAAAGGCGCTGCGTGACGATCAGGACGCCGCCGAGTCGCTCGGAATCGACACGACCCGCGTCAAGCGACAGGTGTACGTCCTCTCCTGTGTCGTCGCGGCGACCTTCGGATCGGTGTACGCGTGGTACATCGTCTTCATCCACCCGAACGACGTGCTGGCGCCCATCATCACCGACCGGATGGTGATCATGGCGCTGCTGGGTGGACTCGGAACCCTGACCGGACCGGTGTTCGGCGGGCTGTTGGTGTTCCTGCTCCAACGCCTCTCGTCGGTGTTCCTCGGATCGACCACGTTCTACCTGCCGCTCATCGGGCTGCTCATCATGATTACCGTGCTCTTCGCGCCCAGCGGGATCATCGGGATCCTCCGCGGCGAAGTCGGTCGCGAGGACGTGCGAAAGAATCTCAAGGAGCTCGGGGAGAAGTTCGATCTACTATGACCGACGACGATACCATCCTCAAGACGACCGACCTGACGAAGCGCTTCGGCGCGCTGACTGCCAACGACGAGATCTCGCTGGCGGTCGAGCGCGGCGAGATCCGCGGAATCATCGGCCCGAACGGGTCCGGAAAGACGACCTTCTTCAACACCGTCACCGGCTTTTACGAGCCGGACGGCGGAACCGTCCACTTCGACGGCGAGGAGGTGACCGGCTGGGAGCCCCACCGGCTCGCGCGGCGCGGGCTCGGGCGGACGTTCCAGATCGTCTCCCCGTTCAAGAACATGACTGTCCGGCAGAACATGCTCGCGGTCCAGACCGACGACGGCCGCTCCCGTGAGGAGAAGCGCGACCGGGTCGGGGAGATCCTCGAGTTCCTCGAGATCGACCACATCGCGGACAACGAGGCCCGTGGGATGTCCGGCGGCCAGCAGAAGCTGCTCGAGCTCGGCCGCGTGCTGATGCTCGATCCTGACGTCGTGATGCTCGATGAGCCCGCGGCCGGCGTCAACCCGGCACTCGAGTCACGGATCATGGACCACATCCACGAGCTGAACGACGACGGGACGACCTTCGTCGTCATCGAACACGATATGCACGTGATGAAGACGCTTGCCGACACGGTGTCCGTCTTCGATTCCGGGCGCCACATCGCACAGGGCAACTTCGAGGAGGTCTCCCAGGACGAGGCCGTCCGGGAGGCGTACCTCGGCGGAACGACCGCGGAGGACGACGAGGTGCCGGTATGAGCGACGCGACCGACGGGGTCGACGCGACCGACGCGACCGGCAGCGGATCCGGCCGGACCCGGGACGCGAACGCCGTCCCGACGCTCTCGGCGACCGGCGTCGAAGCCGGCTACGATCAGCACCAGGTGCTCCACGGGATCTCCTTCGAGAGCCGCGACGGCGTGACGTGCATCTTCGGCCCGAACGGATCCGGCAAGTCGACGTTCCTGAAGACGCTGAACGGGATCGTCCCGGTCTGGGACGGCACGATCACCTACGGCGACGTCGACCTCACCGAGGAGAAACCGGAGGACATCGTCACTCACGGCATCGCGACGCTGCCGCAGGGCGGCGGCATCTTCGCCAGCCTCTCGGTCGAGGAGAACCTCGACGTCGGCGCGTTCACCGTGGACGACGCGGACGCGATCGCCGATCGGAAGGCCGAGGTGCTCGAGGTGTTTCCGGCACTGGAGGACAAGCTCGACCAGAAGGCACGGGAACTCTCCGGCGGCCAGCAGATGATGGTCAGCCTCGGCCGGGCAATGATGACCGGCGCCGACACCTTCCTGCTCGACGAGCCCTCGGCCGGCCTCGCACCCCGGCTCGTCGACGACGCGTTCGGCCTAATCGAACGGCTCGTCGACCGGGGTGCCCAGGTCGTGCTGATCGAACAGAACGTCCGAGCAGCGCTCCGGCTTGCCGACTACGTCTACATTCTCGCGGAGGGGGAGGTACAGTTCCACGGCCCGCCGGAGGACCTCTCCGAGGAGGACGAGCTGATGGAGCTGTACCTCGGGCTCTGAGGCCGGCGGGCCGCCGACCCGACCGGGAGGAACGACGCCGCGTGCTATGCAGCCGCCTCGCACGCTCCGAGCGGTTTGAAAGCCCTTTTATGCCATCCCGAAGTATCACGGGGCACAGCCTCTTCGGGGTTGATGATGTGGCGCGCCGATAGGGACCGACCGCGGCGCGGCCACGCGAGCCCACGAAGGGGAACGGTGACCAACTATGGCAGTTTACGTAGACTACGACACCCCAGCCGACCTCGCTGACCGCGCGCTCGACGCGCTCGAGGTCGCCCGAGACACCGGTACGGTAAAGAAAGGCACGAACGAAACGACCAAGTCCGTCGAACGCGGCAACGCGAAGCTCGCCTTCGTCGCCGAGGACGTCTCGCCGGAGGAGATCGTGATGCACCTCCCCGAACTCGCCGAGGAGAAGGGCATCCCGGTCGTCTTCGTCGAGACCCAGGACGACGTCGGTCACGCGGCCGGCCTCGAGGTCGGCTCCGCGGCGGCCGCGATCGTCGACGCCGGCGAGGCGTCCGACGACGTCGAGGACATCGCCGGAAAGGTCGAGGAACTCCGATAAGCGGTTATGAGCGCAGAAGAGGGAACCGGCGACTCGACGGCCGCGGAGGTCATCGAAGTCGTCGGCAAAACCGGGATGCACGGCGAGGCCATGCAGGTCAAATGCCGCATCCAGGAAGGATCGAATCAGGGCCGCATCATCACGCGAAACGTCCTGGGGCCCGCCCGCGTGGGCGACGTGCTCCAGCTGCGGGAGACCCAGCGTGACGCCGACTCCATCGGGGGGCAATGACGATGGTCGAGACACGAACCTGTGACTACACCGGCGAGGAGATCGAGCCCGGCACGGGCACGATGTTCGTGAAGACGGACGGAACGATCCTCCACTTCGTCGACTCGAAGGCGGAGAAGAACTACTTCATGGGTCGTGAATCCCGCGACCTCGAGTGGACCGAGGCCGGGCAGGCCAACAAGGGCGAGAACGAATGAGCCACCACGACGAGCGTACCTTCGTGATGGTCAAGCCCGACGGCGTCAACCGCGGGCTCATCGGGGAGATCGTCTCCCGCTTTGAGGACCGCGGCCTCCAGCTCGTCGGCGCGAAGTTCATGCAGATCGACGAGGAGCTCGCCCACGAACACTACGGCGAGCACGCCGACAAGCCGTTCTTCGACGGCCTCGTCGAGTTCATCACCTCCGACCCGGTCTTCGCGATGGTCTGGGAGGGCGCCGACGCCACCCGCCAGGTCCGCGCGATGGTCGGCGAGACCGACCCCGCCGAGTCCGCCCCGGGCACGATCCGCGGCGACTTCGGCCTCGATCTCGGCCACAACGTCATCCACGCCTCCGATCACGAGGACGAGGGCGCCAACGAGCGCGAGATCGACCTCTTCTTCGACGACGAGGAGCTCGTCGACTGGACCCGCTCGGGCACGACGTGGGTCTACGAGGACGTCGAGTAACCGCGCGACTCGATCGCTTTTCATCGCGGCGTTCCGGATCGACGACCGCCGTTTGCGGGGACGGTTCGGCCAATCGTCCCGGGACGACGCCGCCACCCTGAGTGACCCCGCCGCCCTGAGGCTTTATACGCCGGCCGACCGAATCACGGGACATGGTCGGAATCACCTACGAGGACTTCCTGGATCGCTCCTACGAGCCGACGGACGACGACCTCGTCTGCCGGTTCTACGTCGAGCCGGCGGCGGACATGGACGCCGAGGCCGCCGCCTCGCGGGTCGCCTCCGAATCCTCCAACGGCACGTGGGCGGCGCTGCAGGTCGAGGGGTCGGTCACCGACCTCTCGGCGATCGCCTTCGACATCGAGCCGGCGACCGTGGGCGGCGACACGCCCGGCACCGACCGCCGCGAGGGCTACGAGGTCGGCGTCGCCTACCCAATGGCGTTGTTCGAACCGGGAAGTATGCCGCAGGTGCTGTCGTGTATCGCCGGCAACATCCTCGGGATGAAGGCGGTCAACCGGATCCGACTGCGCGACTGCGAGTGGCCCGAGCCGCTGGCGACGTCGTTTCCCGGGCCCGCCTTCGGCTCCGCCGTGCGCGACCGGATCTTCGACGCCGGCGACCGGCCGATCACGGCCACGGTCCCGAAGCCGAAGGTCGGGCTCTCGACCGACCAGCACGTCGAGGTCGGCTACCAGGCCTGGACGGGCGGGATCGACCTGCTGAAGGACGATGAGAACCTCACCGACCAGGCGTTCAACCCGTTCCACGACCGGCTCACAGAGAGCCTCGCCGCGCGCGACCGCGCCGAGGAGGAGACCGGGGAGCGCAAGTCGTACCTGGTCAACGTCACCGCACCCGGCGGGGAAATGCTCGACCGCGTCGACGCCGTCGCCGAGGCGGGCGGCGAGTACGTGATGGTCGACGTCGTCACCTGCGGCTGGGCATCGGTCCAGCAGGTCCGCGAGCGCTGTGACCGTCACGGGCTCGCGATCCACGCCCACCGGGCGATGCACGCCGGCTTCGACCGCCTGCCCGACCACGGCGTCTCGATGCGCGTCATCGCCCAGATCGCCCGGCTGTGCGGCGTCGACCAGATCCACACCGGGACGGCGGATCTGGGCAAGCTCGCCAACGAGGACACCGTCGGCATCAACGAGTGGCTCGGCTCGGAGCTGTACGGCCTGTCGGACGTGCTGCCCACGGCCTCCGGCGGGCTCCATCCGGGTCTCGTCCCGGAGCTCGTCGACCGGCTCGGCACGCAACTGTGCATCCAGGCCGGCGGCGGGATCCACGGCCACCCGGACGGGACCCACGAGGGCGCGAAGGCGCTCCGGGCAGCCGTCGACGCGGCCGCGGCCGGCGAGGCCATCGAGGCTGCCGCCGAGCGGGAGCCCGCGCTCGCCACGGCGATCGAGAAGTGGGGGACGGAGACGCCGCGGTAACGGCGGTCCGTCCGGGGTCCACTCCGGATTCAGTCCGGCGTCACACGGGCTCGCCGAACGCGTAGACGGTGTTGTGGCCGGTGACCTCAACGGTCGTGACGTCGCCGGGCTCGAGCCCGTGATCGGTGGCGTTCTGTACGATCACCTGTCGGTACGCGGAGTCGCGACACTTCACCGAGTCGCCGGTGCCTTCCTCGACGACCAACACGTCGCGCGTCGTCCCGATCATCGCCTCGTAGGCCTCGCCGACGACGTCCATCTTCAGCTCGGACATCGCCTTCGAGCGCTCCTTCTTGACGGTGCCGCCGAGGCCCTTCATCTCGGCGGCGTCGGTGCCGGGCCGCTTCGAGAAGCGCGTGACGTTGATCTTCTCGGGGCGGACCTCCCGGAGGAGGTCCATCGACAGCTCGTGGTCGGCGCTCGTCTCGGTCGGGTACCCGACGATGAAGTCCGTCGAGAGCGTCCAGTGGTCCAGGCGGTCGTCGAACGTCTCGACGATCTCGCGAAACTTGTCGACGCGGTGTTGTCGGCGCATCGACTCGAGAACCTCGTCGCTGCCCGACTGAACCGGCGCGTGGATGAAGTCGTAGAGCTTCTCGTTGCGCGCGAAGACGTCGGCCAGTTCCTCGTGGATGCCGTGGATTCCGCCGGGGTTCGCCATCCCCAGCCGGACTCGGAACTCGCCGTCGATGTCGCAGATCCGGTCGAGCAGCTCGGGGAGTTTCCGATCGCCGTCGTCCCAGCCGTAGACGCCGGTGTCCTGGCCGGTCACTCGGATCTCCGTGGCGCCGGCGTGGACGAGCGCGCGCGCCTTCTCGACGTTCTCCTCGATCGGCGGCGAATCGACGCGACCGGTCGCGAACTTGGTGATGCAGTACGAACAGTTGCTCATACAGCCGCGCGCGATCGGGAGGATCCCGACGACGCCGTCGAGGATCGGCTCCGTGTCGGACGCCGGAGTCGGACACTCCCCGTTGCGCACGTGGGTCGGGACGTCGTCCCAGTGGAGCACCTCGGCGTCGATGCCGGCCTCGCGGAACTGCTCGCCCTGCGCCAGCGCCATACAGCCCGTGACGATCAGGTCGGCGGTCTCCTCGGCGAGCTCCTCGGCGCGGCGGAGCATGTTTCGCTCCGTCTTCTCGACGACGGTACAGGTGTTGAGGATGGCGACGTCGGCCTCGTCGGGCCCCGCGACGGGGCGGTGGCCGCCGTCGCGCAGCGCCCGCTCGATCTCGCGGCTCTCACCCCGGTTCGACGTGCAGCCGTACGTCTCGATGTGATACGTCGCCATCGGTTACACACGGTAGCGTGCCTGCGGCCAAAAGCACGGCGGATCCGCGGGGCGTCGACGTGCGGTACCGATCCCCACTGCGGTCCCGGGACGGGGGTGTTTTCAGGGAGCCCGTAAAGTGTCGGTATGGGCTTCGGCAGCTACGATGAATCCGAACAGGAGAACGCGAACCGGGACGACGAGGACGACGACTCCGAGGCGGTCAACGTCCACGAGAACGACCACGACGGCTCGATGTCCTTTGAGAGTGACGCCTCGACCGACGATCTCGTCGGTCGGCTCGACGAGATGAAAGACGACGAGGAGTCGTCGGACTGACCCCACAACGAGCGAAGAAGGAACGAACTAAGCGGCTTGGCGTGGAACACCGGGTATGTTCGAGCATCGATTTTCGGGAAGTCGTCGATCCTTCGCACACGAGTCACCGGCTACTGTGAGCAAGCCATCGACCCACCGGCAGTCCCGACGATCGGAAACCACTGGGGGGTACCACACGTGAGCAGTGACGAGGAGCTCGCGAAGGACCTCGGGCTGCTGGCGGCGCTGACGATCGGTATCGGGACGATGATCGGTGCCGGCATCTTCGTCCTTCCGGGGACCGCCGTGGCGCGGGCCGGACCACTGTCGGCCGCCACGTTCGTGATCGGCGGCGTCGTCGCCCTGTTCACGGCGTTGTCCGCCTCCGAGCTCGGGACCGCGATGCCGAAGTCCGGCGGGGCGTATTTCTACATCAACCGTGCACTCGGGCCCCTGTTCGGGTCGATAAGCGGGTGGGCGAACTGGCTCGGGCTCGCGTTCGCGTCCTCGTTCTATATGTACGGCTTCGGCGAGTACGTCAACGCGCTCGTGGGCGCACCGGCGCTCGCGCTCGGCCCGGTATCGTTGTCCGCGGCCCAGACGATCGGCCTGATCGGGGCCGTCCTGTTCGTGGGGGTCAACTACGTCGGCGCCAAGGAGACCGGCGGCCTGCAGAACGTCATCGTGCTTACCCTGCTTGGGATCCTCGGATTGTTCACGATCGTCGGCATGCTGAACGCCGAGCTCTCGTCGCTGCGCCCGATCGCCCCGCCGGGCGCCGCCGGGGAAGTGTTGCCGGTTACGGCCATCATCTTCGTCTCCTACCTCGGGTTCGTCCAGATCACCTCCGTCGCCGAGGAGATCAAGAACCCGGGACGGAACCTCCCGATCGCGGTCATCGGCTCCGTCGTGATCGTCACCACCATCTACGCGCTGTTCCTGGTCGTCCTGCTTGCGGCGGTGCCGACCGAGATGGTGGCGAACAACGATACCGCAGTCGTCGAGGCCGCACAGCTGCTGTTCGGCCAGTACTCGATACTGGGGTACAGCATCGGGATTCTCGGCTGGGGCGCGTTGCTGTTCGGCGGCCTGCTCGCGACGGCCTCCTCGGCGAACGCCTCGATCCTCTCCTCGTCCCGGATCAACTTCGCGATGGGTCGGGAGAAGATCGTCACCCCGAAGCTCAACGAGATCCACGGTCGATTCGGGACACCGTATAAATCGATCGCGGTGACGGGCGCGCTCATCATCGTCTTCCTCGTGTTCGGGAACCTCGAAACCCTCGCGACGGCGGGGTCGGTGCTTCACCTCATCGTCTACGGGCTGTTGAACATCGCGTTGATCGTGATGCGCGAGGCCGAGCCCGAGGGCTACGATCCCGACTTCACGGTGCCGCTGTATCCGATCGTCCCGATCGTCGGAGCGATCACCTCCTTCGCGCTCATCGCCTACATCGAACCGCGGGTCATCGTGCTCTCGGCCGGACTGGTCGCGTTCGCGACCCTCTGGTACTTCGGCTACGCCCGGAGTCGGGTGGAGAGCTCCGGCGTGCTCGGGACGTGGGTCCTCGACCGCGCCGAGGAGATGCCCGATGCGGCCGTCTCCGCGGCCACGTCCGTCCAGCCCGATGCCGCCGACTACCGCGTGATGGTCCCCCTCGCGAACCCCGCGACCGAGGGCCACCTCATCTCGCTTGCGGCCGCCGTCGCCAAGCAGCGGGACGGGACCGTCGTCGCCGTCAACATCGCCAACGTTCCCGACCAGACCTCCCTCGAGGCGGCCCGCGAACGCGGGGCTCACGATGCGGCCTATGACCTCCTCGAGCGCGCCAAGGAGGACGCCGAGACCTTCGGCGTCGACGTCGAGACGCACGTGATCCTCTCGCACCGAACGTTCGAGGAGGTCTTCGACGCCGCCCGAACCTACGGCGCCGACCTCACCGTGATGGGATGGGGCGATGACGTCCACGGTTCGCCCGGTCGCGCCGAGTCCGCGATCGACGAGATCGCCCACTCGCTGCCAAGCGACATCCTCGTGTTCAAGGACCGCGGATACGACCCCTCGCGGATCCTCATCCCGACCGCCGGCGGCCCCGACTCGGAGCTGTCCGCCGCGGTCGCCCGAATGCTCCGTGCGGAGTACGGATCCGAGGTCACGCTGTTACACGTCGCCGACGATCCGGCCGCAGGACGGCGGTTCCTCGAGGACTGGGCGAGTGAGAACGACCTCGCGGACGCAACCCTTCGGATCGAATCCGGCGACGTCCAGACCCGGATCGCCGAGGCCGCCGCCGACGCGACGATGCTCGTGATCGGCGCCACCGAGAAGGGGCTGCTCTCGCGGCTCGTGCGCGGCTCGCTCGTGCTCGACGTCCTCTATGACGTCGACTGTTCGGTGTTGCTCGCCGAGAAGAAACACGACCGCGGCATCCGGTCCCGGCTGTTCGGATCGGGCGCTCGGTCGCGAACGTCCGACGACGACCGATCCGAAGACTGAGCCGACGCGAGGACTGATCCAGGGACTGATCCGACGCGAGGACCGAGCCGGCCCGGAGATCGAGCCGACGGTCGATCGGATCGGTACTCGTCGTCGATCGTACTCGGGACCGCCCAGTACTCGGGCCCGCCCGTCACTCCGGCGCGCCCTGGAGGATCGTCACGCCGGAGGACGCACCGATCCGCTCCGCGCCCGCCTCGATCATCGCCATCGCCGCCTCGTAGCTGCCGATCCCGCCGGACGCCTTCACCGGGAGGTGTTCGCTCATCAGTTCGACGTCGTCGGTCGTCGCGCCGCCGTCGGCGAATCCGGTCGAGGTCTTGACCATATCGGCGTCGGCGGCGACCGCGGCCTCACAGGCGCGTCGCGTCTGCGCGTCGGTCAGCAGGGCCGTCTCGACGATGACCTTCACCGGGATCGGGACCGCGGCGACCACCTCCGCCAGGTCGGCGGCGACGGCGTCGTCCGCGCCGGCTTTCAGCCGACCGATGGAGATCACGACGTCCAACTCGTCGGCGCCGTCGTTCCAGGCGGCGACGGCCGCCTCCCGTCTGGCGGCGGTCGAGCCCTGTCCGTGGGGGAAGTCGATCACGGTCACGAGCAGCGTCTCCGCCGACGCGCCGTCCGACTCCGCATCGAGGAACGCGGTCGCCTCCTCGAGGTAACACGGCGGCACGCACGCGTTCATCCCGTGCTCGACCGCGGCCTCGAGGACGATCCGGACGTCGTCCCAGGTCGTCGTCGGTCCGAGGACGGTGTGGTCGATCAGCGGGGCGAGTTCCCGTCGGTTCATACCGTCCGGTCACCGCACGAGGGGAAAGACCTGTGGGTCGATCGGCGCGGATGGTGGCCCGGCCGTGGGTGGGTCGATCGGCGTCCGATGGTGGCCCGGCCGTGGGTGGGTCGATATCGATCGTGAGCCGCGGCTCCGTCACGGTACCCTCTCTCCAATTTCGTGTCCCAAATATATTGTAAGTTATATGTATGTATATTAAATATTTATGTGGCGTTCGACTGCATCGTTCGGAACCACCGATCCTCGATCGCGCGGGTCGCGTCTCCGCAGTGGCGATCGGCGGTCACCGGTTCGAACGCGGTAGTCACCGTGTTTATTTATAATGTATATGTGGTCGTTCGACCCGCACCGGCGCTACGTCGCTCAGTATGGCGGGAGCTGATCCTGTGCCCGGATCGACACGACAAAGCGGGAGGGGACGACTCGATCGAGCGTCCTGGACCGGAGAACCCGCCATCGATCGACGTTCAGTCGCTGATCAAACGTCTTTGTAGAATGAATGGTTTATATTTATATACTATATCGTATATAATTGAGTTCGTCCGAGAGACGCCTACGCCTCCGTCGCTTCCGACTCCACCTCCACGAGGTTCGTCTTGTACTCGGAGAGCTCGATCGCCGAGGGTGAGACCGGCTGCGGGTCGATCCGGACCTTGAGTCGTGACCGGACGCGGTCGATCGCGTCCTCGACGACGGCGTCGGCCTCCCGGTCCGAATCCGGGTCCAGCACGACGGTCACCGGGATCGGCGACTCGAAGCGGACGGTGTCGGAGTCGGGAACCGTGACCCGGGCGTACGGGAGCGTGCCCTCGACTTCGGCGACGACGTCGCGGATCGCGGACGGGAACACGTTCATTCCCTTATAAATGAGCATCTCGTCGACGCGGCCGATACACTGCATCCGCGGCGACGTGCGCCCGCACTCGCAGTCGGTGCCCGTGATCCGGACGTAATCGCCCGACCGGTACCGGAGCAGCGGCGTCGCCTCGCGGCCGAGCGGGGTGTACACGAGCTCGCCCTCCGCACCCTCCTCGAACGGGATCACCGTCTCCGTGTCGGGATCGAGCAGCTCGACGTGGGCGTGTCCCTGTCCGCAGTAGTGCATCCCGGCCTCCGCGGCGCACTCGGCCCACAGACAGCCGACGACGTCGCCGAGACCCATCAGCTCGCGGACCAGATCGGCGTCCCACTCCGTATAAAGCGCCTGGCGGATCTCGGGAGAGGAGATCCCCGGCCCGCCGCCGCCGATCAGCTTGACGGCCGGCAGCTCGTCGACGCTCCGGTCGAGGATCTCCGGCGCCCGCTCCGTGAGGTACCGAAGGTGCGAGGTCGTCGTGAACAATACCGGCGCGTGTAGGTCCTGCAGGGCGTCCAGCAGCCGCTCGGTGCTCCCGCCACCGGCGGGGACGACGTTGGCCCCCAGCTCGGTCATCGCCTCGAAATACGGCGTGCCGCCGGGGACCATCGTCTGGCCGACGCCGAAGATCACCGTCTCCTCGGGGCGAATTCCGGTGGCGTGAAAACACCGCTTGATGACCGCGTTCCAGTGTTCGCGGTCGCTCGCCGTCAGCCCGAAGTAGGTCGGCTTGCCGGTCGTTCCCGACGACGAGATGGTGCGGTTCAGGTCCGCGGTCGGGGCCGCCTGGTGCGCGCCGAGGGGCTGGTCAGGGTCCGGGTCAGCCTGGTTGCGTCGCTCGTCCTCCTTCGTCGTGAAGGGGATCTCCCGGAACGCCTCGAGGGTCGTGATCGACGCCGGGTCGACGTCCCACTCCCGGAACTTCCGGCGGTAGTAGTCGGAGTGCTCGGCGAGGTACGCGAGCTGGTCGGACAGCAGCGACTCGTGGCGTGCCACGACGTCGTCCCACGGGTCCGTCTCGATCGGGTCGTATACGTCGGTCATGGTGTGTTGATAGTGAAATATGTGTGTCGATACCGGCACCGGATCGTTACATCCGGAGCACGGGACCTTCCTTCTCCGCCTCGGGCCAGCTGCCGTAGTGTTCGAGGATCTCCTCGGGCGGTTTCTTTTGCTCCCAATCGTCCTGGAACTCCTCGAACGGGACCGCCTCCTCGAGGCGCTGCTCCCGGTAGCGCTCGCGGCGCTTTTCGGTCGCCTCCTCGTCGACGGTCAGCGACTCCTCGTCGTATTCGATCTCGTAGATGTTCTCGGCGGCCCAGTGGGAGACGCGGTCGGCTTCGATGTCCTCCATCACGGCCTCGGGGTCGCGCTCGAGCGCGTCGCCGTAGCCGCAGCCGCCGCCGGAGTGGCCGATGAAGAGGTCGCCGTTCTCGTAGGGCTGTGACTCCCGGACGTGGCTCGTGACGTTGTAGTCGGCGTCGAGCGGCTGCTCCTGGAGGAGCTCGATCATGTCGTCCGGGACGTACTCCCCGTTCGCCATCCGTTCCTTCAGGTCCGAATCGGTGACCGTGAGACCGGGGATGGTTCGGGGCGGATATCCGCCGAACAGCCCCTGTCCGGTGACGAGCTTCGAGTTGTGACAGATCGAGAGCCACTCGACGGCGGGCACGTGGTGTTGCATGTACGCCATCTGCATCCCGATCCCGCCGCGGTGTTTCCCGTGGCCACACGAGTCGGTTCCGTGCCGGAAGTACTGGTGGGTGAACGGGTACTCGTTCTCGACGAACTCCATGTTCGAGGCGTGCCCGAACGGACACCACGGGAAGATCGCCTCGTCCTCGCCGTCCCGGCGAGCCTGTCCCCCCGTGCCGTCGGTGTTCAGGGCGTGCGACATCAGGTCGGCGACCGGCTCCCCGTGCTGGCTCACCGCCCCGAAGGCGTATCCGGCGCCGGTGTTGGCCATCGGGGCCGTGACGTGTTCGTTCTCGGTTTCGTCGTCGTACATCGACCGCGAGAACAGCGTCGTCGTGGAGTCCATCACCACCTGATTGACCATCACGGCCTGGACGGTCGACGCCTCGGCGTCCGGGTACAGGATCGATCCCTTCGGGATCTCGAAGTCGATCAGGTCGTAGGTCCCGTTGCTCTTCGGCAGGTCGTGGAAGGGAACGCTGAACAGGTAGTTCGCCGTGTGGGCGATCGAGGCGACCGGTTGGGAGTTGAACGATCCGTCGTTCTCCGGGGAGGTCCCGGTGTAGTCGATGGAGATCTCCGGTCCCTCCTTCTCCATCGTCGTGTTCAGCCGCCAGAGGCCGTCCTCGTACCCGACGGAGTCGGCGAAGTGGACGGTTCGGAAGGTCCCGTCGTTCCAGGAGTCGACCCGTTCTTTCGCGCCCTTCCGGGATTCCTCGATGTTCCGGCGGATGAGTCCCTTGAAGAAATCGGGCCCTTGCTTCTCGATGATTAGGTCTTTCACCCGGCGTCTGACCCGGTCACAGGTCGTCAGCCGCGCCCGGAGGTCGATCTCGTGCATCCGGGGGGCTCGCGAGATGAAGTTCTTCTGCATCTCGAGCATGTCGGTCTTGAGCTGGTAGTCCTCGCCGATCTTGATGGGCGAGAGCTTCATCCCCTCGTCGTGGCGGGTCCGCGCCGAGATGGGCATCCCGCCGGGCTCGATCGCGCCGGTCTCGGTCGTGTGGACGGCGGCGGAGACCCACGCCATGATCTCCCCCTCGTGGAAGATCGGCATGAAGGCGATCTGGTCCGGGTTGTGGATGCCGCCGTAGAGGGCGTCGTTGGCGTAGAAGACGTCGCCCGGTTCGACGCCGACGGTCTCGTCGTCGGCGAAGTTGTTGATGACGTACTTCAGCGGCGGGATGCCCGTGACGACGTGCAGGTACGCTCCCGCCGCCGAGTCGATGAGGTCCCCCTGTGGCGTGTAGATCGCCACCGCCAGGTCGCGGGCGGCGATGAACTGTGAGACGCCCGAGCGGACGAAGACGTCGACGCCCTCGTCGAGGATCAGCCGGAGGCGCTCCGAGTAGATCTCGTAGTCGCCGTGGCCGAGGTCGTCCATACAGGCCAGTTCCTCGTCGGTCGGTTCTTCCAGGTCGAGCCAGTCGATCAGTTGGTCGCGGTTGACAGTCATTGGGTTGCTCCGTCGGTTTCGAGGATTCCGTTGCGGTATTCGTCCATCCGGTACGTCCAGCCGTCGGGGACCGCGGTCGTCGTGTAGTCCGCGTCGACGACTGCCGGCCCCCGGATCGCCATTCCCGGCCGGACGTCGTCGTATTCAAAGACCGGGGTCGAGACGGTCCCGTCGCTCGACTCCCAGTGGACGTCCCGGGAGCCCGCCTTCGCCGCCGCCGGGTCGCGCTCGCCGACCGTCGTGGTCGGCAGGTCGATGTCCGAGCTCTCGACGCGGGACTTCAGCGCGAAGTTCTCGACGGTGATGCCGTGGCTCGGCGTCACCGAGTACGAGGAGAAGCGGTCCGTGTACTGGTCGATGAAGTGGTCACAGATCGCCTCGACGTCGGACTCGTCGTGGATCTCGAGCCGCGGCGACCTGATGCGGGCGACGTGGATCTGTCCGCCGAACCGCATATCCAGCTCGAGTTCGTAGGTGATGTCGTCGGGGTCGTAGCCCTCGCTCTCGATGTCGCGACGCCCCTTCGCACGGAGATCCGCGACGGTCTCGTTGAACGACTCGTAGTCGGCCGAGTAGACGGCCTCCTCGCCCGACTCGCGCAGGTACATCGAGTTGGACTGCTCGTAGAGGTGCAGCGTGTCCATCGTCGCCGACCCCATCGCGCAAAAAACCGGCGAGTAGGGCGTCGTCACGACGGTGTCGATGTCGAGGTACGACGAGTAGGAGGCGGCGTGGAGGGGTCCGGCCCCGCCGAAACTGTAGAGGATGAACTCCCGGGGATCGTGACCCCGAAGCATCGTCTCCTTGCGGACCGTGTTACCCATATTGCCGTCGGCGATCCGGCGGATGTTGCGCGCGGCCTCGGTGACCGACATTCCCGCGGGGTCGGCGACGTGGGTCTCGATCGCCTCCTCGGCGCGGTCCACCGCCAGCCGCTGGTTGCCGGCGTAGAACTTCTCCGGGTTGATGAACCCGAGCACCACGTCCGCGTCCGTGACGGTCGGCTTCGTGCCGCCGCGGTTGTAACAGGCCGGACCGGGGTCCGCGCCGGCGCTCTCGGGGCCGACCTCCAGCCGGCCGCCGAGCTCGTCGTTGACGGAGGCGATCGACCCGCCGCCCGCGCCGATCGACTTCGACTCGATCATCGTCCCCGAGACGCGCCAGCGGTCGATGATGGGCTCGAACTCGTAGGACTGGACGCCGCCCTGGGTGAGGATGCCGATGTCGAAGCTCGTGCCGCCCATGTCCGTCACGACCGCCTTGTCGTAGCCGAGCAGGTCACAGAGGTACTCGCCTCCCTTCAGCCCGGCGACGGGCCCGCCGTTGAACGTCTCGACGGCGGTCGTCTTGTAGGATTCGGCCATCCCGCCGGTGTTGTGCAGCATCTGAACGTCCCCCTCGTAGCCGTACGCCTCCAGCCGCTCCTTGATGTCGGCGATGTGTTCCTGCATCAGCTCCGAGAGGTAGGCGTCCAGCAGCGTCGTGTTGGTCCGCTCGTACTCCTGTTTGGTCGGCATTACCTCCGAGGAGAGGAACACGGGGATGCTCCCGAGGTACGAGGGCGGGTACTCCTCGCGGACGAGCTCCCGGATCCGCTGTTCGTGTTCGGGGTACTCGTAGGACCACAGCAGGTTGACGACGATCGCCCGCGCGCCCCGGTCGACGAGGTCGCGGATCTGCTCGCGGGCGTGCTCCTCGTCGAGTGGCCGGAGGACGGTTCCCTCGCTGTCGACGCGCTCACGGATCCCATTGGTTCGGGAGTCGGGGACGAGGTACTCCGGCTTCTCCGCGTCGGAGATGTTCCGCTGCTCGTTGTCGGTGAGACCGTCCGCCCACCGCGGGCCGCGACCGATCTGCGGGTAGTCCTGCACGCCGGCCGTGGTGAGCAGCCCGAGCTTGGGCCCCTTTCGCTCGATCAGTCGGTTCATCGCGGTCGTCGTGGAGTACCGGATCGAGTCCACGTCGGCGATGAGTTCGTCGAGGTCGACATCGAGCTGGGACGCACACTTGCGGATCCCCTTGAAGAAACACTCCGACATGTCGTGTTCGGTCGTCGGCGTCTTCGCCGACACCGCCTCGCCGTCGTGAAGGGTGAAGCAGTCGGTGAACGTCCCGCCCGCGTCGATGTTGATGCGCGTCGTCATCGCGACCCTCCGTTTTCGACGAGCGCGTCCACGTCCAACTCGGTGTCGTGGGTGATCGGATGACCCGGCGGGAGGTACTCGTTCTCGATCATCGTCCCGCAGCCCGGGCAGTAGAACTCCACGATCCGCACCCAGTCGGGGTCCGGCGCGAACGAGTACTCGGCGTCCTCGATCAGGGGTCGATGGACCTCGTGCGGATGGCGTTCACGCACCACACAGCCGCGTTTGTAGTTCTCGTCGGCCGGCGCGATGGTCTCGGCACACTCGGTGCAGGTCCACGTCCGGTCCTCGAGGTCGATCTCCAGGTATTCCGTGATCCGTTTCGTCGTGCTCATCTGGTCTCACTCCGTCGGTCGTGTTCGAACGCGTCGGTCGCTGCGATTCCGTCAGTCGGATCGGTTCCGTCGGTCTGCTCGGTTGGCCGGTCGATGCTGTCTGTCGCTGTGATGCGGTCGGTCGAGTTCGATGTGTCGGTATGTCCTGTCATGGTTTCTCGGTCCGCTCACGTCGTCGCCTCCACGACGCGGGAGACGGCCGTGAGCTTGCTCGGGTGCGTTTCCGGCGGGATCTCGGTTCCACTGGCGGGAAACACCGCGTCCGGCGCGTCCGTGAAGCGATCCTCGATCGTGGACTCGATCTCGTCCGTCGACTCCGCGAGCAGCTCGGGAGTGATCCCGCCGCCGACGCGGAGGTCGGGGAATCGGTCGGCGAGCGTCGCGGGATCGCTGCTGTCGAGGAGCACGCCGTCGATCGACGTCCGCTCGGCGATCTCGGCCGCGACGTCCACGTCGTACCCCTCCGGCACGAACGCCACGGGAACGCCGAAGAACTCGGCGATGTTCCCGAGCATCTCCAACGCCGCGACGTTCGTCTCGATGACGGCGGACGGCGATTGGGCTCCCGTGGCGAACTCGGTCACGAGGAACGCGTCGACGCCCGCCCGGCCGTAGGCCCGTGCCACGTCGCCGAAGACCTCCCGTATCAGCGCCGTCGTCTCCTGGTTCGCGTCGAGGCGTGCGTCCGGCAGCAGCTCGTTGAAGGTCGCGACCGGACCGGGGAGTCCGCCGACGACCGCGACGTCCTCGAGGGTCGTGGTGAGTCGTTCGGCCACGTCGAGGACCGTCGGGACGCGTCCCGCGGCGGCCACGTCGGTCGGCGCGCTCAGCTCGCCGCCGCCGGAGACTGAGTCGACGACGAAGCGATCGGCGTCATCGCTCCACTCGACGGCCGCGTCGAGGACGTCACACAGCAGCGTCCGGTCGAGGGTGGTCGCCACTGCGTCGTGCTCGAAGAGCCGCTGTGCGCGCTGCCGGCCGTTCGCGGACTGCGTGGCGTTCCGGTGGTAGATCTCGTGGGGCACCTGGTTGATCTCCGCCGCCAGCGTGTCGACGAGGGGCACGAACGGCTGCTCCGTCGAGAGTCCTTCGAGGTAGTCGACGGCCGGCGGCGATCCGAAGCTCATCGTTCGATGATCCCGTTGGCGTATTCGTCGATCGTGTAGGTCCAGTCGTCGGGAACGACGTAGGTCGTGTCGGTCGCCTCGATCAGCGCCCGTCCCTCGACGACGTTGCCGGGCTCGAGCTCCTCACGCTGGTAGACGTCGGTCTCGACCCAGCCGTCGACGGGCCAGTACGCCTCGCGGGATCCCTTCCGGGCGTCGCTGGGATCCGCGTCCCCGAGTTCGTGTCGATCGAGATCCTCGGTGGCGACGGGCCCGACCGCGGTCAACACCAGCGTGTCGAGGTCGATCTCGTCCTCCGGATCGGCGTCGAACGCGTCGATCACGGGGTCGAGGTCGTCCGGACCGCCGATTCGGGACGGCACGTCGACCTCGTGGGTCTCGTCGCCGAGACGCGCCAGGATCGACGTCTGGAGCGCGACGTCGTCCGCGTCGAATCCCTCACCGGCCATGTCCTGGATCGCCTCCGCCTCCAGCCGCTCGACGGTTCGGCGGAACGCGTTCCCGTCGACCGAGGGAACGTCTCCGGCGATGGTCTCGCCGAGCGCCGCCGAGTAGCGGTGTTCGACGTCCAGAGTCGCGCCGCCGAAGGCGCTGAACTCGGCCGCGGCAGGGGCGGTGATGATGCGGTTGACGCCGGCCGCTGCGGCGAAGGTACAGCAGTGGGTCGGCCCCGCGCCCCCGTAGGCGATCAGGGTGACGTCGGCCGGGTCCTCGCCACGCTCGGCCAGCTGCGACTCGATGCTGTCGGCGATGTTTCGGTCGACGCGCCGTCTGACCTGGAGCGCGGCCTCCGCGACCGAGGCGTCGAGCGGGTCGGCGACCTGCCGCTCGATCGCCTCCTCGGCCCGGTCCGCGCTGAGCTGCTGGTCCCCGCCGAGGAAGTAGTCCGGGTCGATGTACCCAAGCGCGACGTCCGCGTCCGTCGTCGTCGGCTGGAACCCGCCGAGGTCGTAACACGCCGGTCCCGGTTCCGCACCGGCGCTCTCGGGGCCCACCGAGAGCTCCCCGTCGCTCACCGAGGCGACGCTGCCGCCGCCGGCGCCGGCCGTGTGGACGTCGATCATCGGGACGTGGACCGGCATATCGGCGACCTCCGGCAGGAGGTTTCGTTCGAGCTCGCCGTCGACGATCGTGCCGAGGTCGATGCTCGTGCCGCCCATATCCGCGCTCATCACCGACTCCAGGTCGTACAGCTCCCGGAACGCGTCGGCGCCGAGCACTCCCGCGACCGGGCCGGAGTTGTAGGTGTGCAACGCGACGGTCTTGGAGACGCCGGCGACGCCGCCGGTCGACTGGCCGATGAGCAGCGGGTTCGAGTAGCCGCTGTTTCGGGCGTCGTCCTCCGCCTTGTAAAGCGAGCGGGCCATCGGCCGATGGACGTACGCGTTGACCAGAGCCGTGTACGTGCGCGTTCGATACCCCGGTCGGCTGCTGACCTCGTTGGCGGTCAGCACCTGGTTGGGGCCGAGGTAGTGGGGCGGATACTCGGTCTCGATGACCGTGCGTGCCCGCTCCTCGTTCGTCTCGTCGTGGAACGAGTTGGCGAAGCTGATCAGGATGAGCTTCGCGCCCCTGTTCATCAGGGTCTTTGCGGCCGCCTGTACCTCGTCGGCGTCCACGGGATCGACCACCTCGCCGTCGGCGTCGGTCCGCTCCTCGACGCCGATCACGAGGTCTTCCCCCGAGATCAGACCGTCATCGTCCTCGGCGCTGAACAGGCCGTCCTCCTCGCCGGCCGTCGCGATGAGCCCGATCTTCGGTCCCGACCGCTCGATGATCGTGTTCGTCCCGATCGTCGTCGAGAATCGGATAACGTCCGTGTCGACGAGGAACTCCTCGGTCGGTTTGTCGAGCTTATCCGCCGCCTTGTCGATACAGTTACGGAAACACACCGTGAGGTCGTGGTCCGTCGTCGGGACCTTGACCGTCGTCGATCCATCAGGATACGACACGTAACCGTCGGTGAAGGTCCCACCGGTGTCGATGCTCACGTAGTAGTCATCCTCTGCCATGCGACCGAACTCTTGGTTACAATCGTTATAAATATTCCGGTGGTTGTGAACATATTCCGTGGGACTATAATCGTGACAGAAAACCGCACCCATTCCGTCGTCAGCCCTCCAACGAGTCGTCGATCGACTCCGTCGGCCCGGTACGGATCGCTGTGCCAACCGCCCGAGGACCGAATCGCCTCACGATGAGATCTTTTGGTAATGACAAATACAGTCAAACTCAGCGGGTATTCGCGCGCCGAGCCAGACAGATCTCGCCATCACACCCCGGTGAATTACACCTATATACGTGTAATTATTCCGGAGGATCGACGAGGGATCTCCCTGGCTCTTGCTTCACCAAGCCCCCCCAACTCCCGTCTCACCAAACCTCTCGTTCTCGCGAGTGAATCCGTATTTCGATGTCGGTGGCCGCCTCCGTGACGGCAGCCGGAATCGTCTCCTCGAACCGGGTGCCGGTCCAGCTCGCGGCCGATCCGGAGACGCTAACCGATCCAATGACCGCGCCATCCTCATCACGGCGGATCGGTGCGCCGACCGCCCGTATGCCCGGCATATGTTCCTGATCGTTCCGCGCGTATCCGTGTTCCCGGATCGTTTCGAGTTCCGTGAGCAGCGTCTCGCGGTCCGTAATCGTGTGTGAGGTTCGGGACGGGAGTCCGTGGTCCGCAAGCAGCTCCCGTACCCGATCGTCGGACAGATACGCCAGGATCGACTTTCCGTTCGCCGTACAGTGCAGATGTCGCTGCAGCCGGCCACGCTTTTCGACGTGGAACTCCTGGCCGATCGCGTTCGCTCCGTAGACCTCCTCGAGTATCAGAAGCCGATCGTCGTACTCACGTGTCAGGTGGACACAGCCGCCGGTCTCCTGGGCGAGTTCCTGAAGGATGGTCTTCGAGGCGGCATAGAGGTCCGATCGGTTTCGAACACGGACGCCGAAGGGAATGAACATCGATCCCAGCCGATACTGTGTCCCGTCCTTGTCGACGAAACCGTGATCCCGCAGCGTCGCAAGGTACGTGTGGATGCTGCCGGCCGACAGCTCCGAGTCGGCCGCCAGTTCCGAGATCGTCGACGGTCCGTTCCGGCGAAGGGTCTCCAGGATCTCACACCCCCGATCGACCGATTGGATGGTTCGTTTTTCGGTCTCACGAGCCATACTACCACATCTCGTTCAAGACGGTTAGTTTTTGTCATTACCAAAAACGATCGCGGGGCAGAACGGTTAGTTATAATACTAATATACAAATACATTGTATATTTTACTTAAATACATACTATCTATCGTCCGGGAGACCGCCACGATTCCGGTGGATAAGATGATCGCAGGTCGGCGTCGAGCAGCCGTCACTCGGCGATCAGCCGTGAACAGCCGTCACCGAAAGGAGTGTTTGAGTGGTCTTTCTCAGCCGTTTCTCCGTAGTACGGTCGCTCTATCGTCGCTACTCGTTGATCAAACAGTTCATCCGTCGATCCCAAACCGGTCCGGAGGGGGTCGATGGTACCAGTTCCTGCGTTTTTAATCTGCAGAATTATAAATATTCAATATATTATATTTAATTTATATATTTATAGTTGCGCTATGCCACCATTCAGCTGCGACGCGCGTTGTCGATCGATCCTGCATCGCGATCGAATGCTCCCACATCGAGATCGTATGTTCCGTCCCACCGTCCAAAACTCGTTCCACTATCCGAGAACTCCGTCCCACCGCCCGCCTTATTAGGCCCGCCGCGAAACCGTGCCGTATGACCCGATTCGACGCCGCCGAGGAGACGGAGCGGCACGCGCTGTTCGCCGACGCGGTGAGTGCCCACCGTGCCCGGTCGAGCCCGGTGGCGACCCTCGACGTCGACGCCGACAGCGACACCACGACGACCGAGGACGACCTCCCGCCGTGGATCCAGGTGGCGGGCACCGAGGTCGTGCTCGACGTCACCGACGACGAGCTCGATCGACTGAAAACCCTGCTTGACGACTATCCCGAGTTCCGGATCGACGAGCTGCACAGCCCCGAGGACGCCGAGGGGACGAACGCCGTGATCACGGCTCGTTCGGACGCCAACCGGATCGCCGACTTCATCGAGCGGACCTTCCGAACCGTCTTCGAGCTCGACGACGACTACCGGGTGTGGGCGAGCGAAATCTGAAGCGCACAACACTATACCGACGGGGTTCAAACCGTCTAGTATGACCGATCTCACCGACCGCATACTCGTCCCGATCTCGAGCGAGGCCGACGCCGTCGCCACCTACGACGCCCTCTCGGGATACCTCGACACGGAGACCGCACTCGTCGTCATCAACGTGATCGAAAAGGCCGGCGGCGGGATCGACAAGGCGAGCGTCGAACAGCGTCGCGAGGTCGCCGAGGAGGCCTTCGAGGCGATCCGCGGGCTCGCCGAGAACGACGACGTCCCGATCGAGACCGCGATTCACTACGGAACCGACGTCGCCGAAACGATCACCGCCGCTGCCGCCGAGCACGATGCGACCACGGTCGCCTTTCGGTCACGCGGCGGCGGACGGATCCTCGATTTCCTCTCTGGCAGCGTTCGCACGAAGCTCGTAACGAACAGCGATCGACCCGTCATCGTGCTCCCACGAAACGGGGCCGAGACGGACACCGAGACGGCATAAGGCAAGTTCCCGTCGGTTCTGGGAAGTCTCGATCGGGCGGTTCCGTTCCCTACGGATCCCGATCGGCCGGCTCGGTCGCGTGCTCTCGGGTTCGCTGGCCGCGAACGTAGAGGTACGCAAGCACCGGCACGATCGTCAACACGAGCGTCGCGACCGCCCAGACGGCTGGATACCCGATCTCGCGGTCGCGTGCGTCGCGATAGATCCAGACCGCGACCGCGAGGACGACGCCGTAGATGGCGCCGTAATACACGAGCGACCGGACCGTCGCGAGGTCGACGGCGAGGGGAACCACCGTGACGAGGAGATCGGAGGCGGCGGGTGGCGCCATCAACGGCCCCCGAACCGCCGATCGCAGCCGGATCGATCGCGACGGGTCATCGCCAGGGCCGTGACTCGGCGGTGAGCTCGCCCGCAAGCGACGTTCGCATCGTCCCCGCGACGTCGTCGGCGTTGGCGACCGCCCACATCAGCTTCACCATCGCCGTCTCGGGAAGCATATCGCCGCCCTCGATCACGCCCGCATCGAGCAGGTCCCGGCCGGTGTCGTAGACGCGGTCACAGACGCGCCCCTCGAGACACTGACTCGTCATCACGACCGGCGTCCCGTCGTCGACGAGCGCCTCGATCCGCGGGATGAGATCGGTGTGGACGTGTCCGAGCCCCGTGCCCGCGACCACGACGCCCGCCGCGTCCTCGAGGTACTCCCAGGCGGCCGGGTCCATTCCCGGAGCGAAGGTGGCAAGTTCGACGTCGGCGGCGAGGTCGGGCTCAATGTCGAGGGTCTCTCCGCGGCTCGCGTACTCGCGGCGGAGCGTAATCGCCTCGTCTGCGACCGCCCCGTCCGAACCGTCCTCCGTGGCGGTTTCGTAGTCGATCTCCCCGAGCGGCTTCGCGCCGACCGTCTCGAAGGCGTCCCGCCGGGAGGTATGGTTCTTCCGCACGCGCGTCCCGCGGTGGAGCGCGCACGCATCGTCGGACTCATCGGCGTGCATACAGACGAGCACCTCCGCGCAGTCGGATTTGGCTGCCTCGACCGCACAGACCGCGTTCATCACGTTGTCCGAGGAGGGGCGGTCCGCGGAGCGCTGGCTGCCCGTGAGAACGATCGGGACCGGCGTCTCGAGGATGAACGAGAGCGCGGCCGCGGAGTACTGCATCGTGTCGGTGCCGTGCATCACGACGACGCCGTCGGCTCCGGCCGCGATCTCCTCGTGGACCGCCTGCGCGAGGTCCTGCCAGATGGCGGGATCCATGTTCTCCGAGAGGATGTTCGCGACCACCCGCCCGCGGTAGTTGGCCCGCCCGGCCAGATCGGGGACCGCCCGGAGAACGTCCTCGGCGTCGAACCGCGCGGTCACCGCGCCGGTCCGGTAATCGACCGTCGAGGCGATCGTCCCGCCGGTCGAGATGAGCGAGATCGTCGGCAGGTCGTCGTCGAAGGTGATCTCCGAGACGTCGCCGGCCTCGGGATCCGGCTCATCGTCGACCACGTGGACGTCCGACTCGAGGACGTCGACCGACGCCGCCTCGCGGTCGACGCCGACGTTGTATCCGCCATCGAGTTTGATCACGAGGTGTTCGGCCGTCGAGGAGGGCATCAACACGCCCTCGTTCGTGACGTCCGCCCGTTCGACGCGGACGCGATCCCCTGGGTTCATACTCTCCGGTTGCGAGGGCGCGGACTTGAATCCACTCGTTCGGGACGCTCGCGGTCGTCCCGATCGACGCGCCGCTTGCCGTCGGGATCGATCGAAATCCGCCGGGAGGCGAGGCTTTTTGCGGAGCTCCCGAGTAGGCGGAGCCGTATGGCGATGCCCGCCGCCGGTCCCGACGACGTTCGTGAGCGCTGTGCCGATTGCGGTGAGGAGACCCACCATCGCGTCCGCGTCGAGATCCGGACCGAAAGCGAGGACCCCGAGAACGCCGCCTTCTCCCGGGAGCCGTACCGCGTTGCGGTCTGTACGCGCTGTGGTCGCGAGACCGTAACCCGGATGAACGACGTTTGACGCGACGACGCTCGGGACGTTTCATCCCACACGAAACCAGAATCCCGTACCGAACCCGCTCCCGGCCCCGCACCGAACCCGCTCCCGGCCCCGCACCGAACCCGAATCCCGTACCGAACTCGACCCCGTAGCAGCCTCAGCCTCAATCGAACCGGTGAATGCCCGCGGTCGTGACCTCGACGCCGTCCTCGGTGACCAGGATCGTGTGTTCGGCCTGGCTCACGAGCTGCCCGTCGGATTCCTTGAGCACCGGGTAGCCCGTGATCACGTCCCGCTGTTTGAGCCGGCGCAGCGCCATCTCGACGCCGTCGACGTCGAGCCATCTGGCGGCGAACGGGAGCCCGTCGAATTCCCGGATCGCCTCCAGAGCCTGTCGGGAGCGACGGTCGCGCACGCTCCGGTCGTGTTTGAGCTCGAAGATCTCCTCGGTCGGCCCCTCCCCGACCTTGCCGCGGCCGTCGGTCGCGAACGGCTCGATCGCCACCGCCTGGCCGGGCTCGAGCGTGACCGACCGGTCGACGCCGCGGTTCGGGACGTTCGGGCCGGTGTGGGCGTCGTACCGCTCGACGCCGTGGCCCGAGAGGTTCAACACCGGGGTGTAGCCGTAGCCGCGGATGACGTCCTCGACCGCCTGCCCGATCTCGCCGACCGGGACGCCCGGACCGGCCTCGTCGACCGCGGCCTCGAGGGCCATCTCCGAGGCCTCGACGAGCTCGGTCGAGCCGGTGTGGTCGACCGTCACGGCGGCATCGGCGATGTAGCCGTCGACGTGGACGCCGACGTCCAGACACACCATCTCCTCGCTGATCGTCGCGTCGTCGTCGGCGCCCGGCGTCGCGTGGGAGGCTTCCTCATCGACGCTGATGTTGACGGGAAACGCCAGCCCGGCGCCCTGCTCCCGGACGTAGTCCTCGGTCCACTCGGCGACCTCGAGATGGGTCGTGCCGGGATCGACCATCTCCCGTGCCTCGTTCATCGCGTCGGCGAGGATCGCTCCCGCCTCCCGGTAGCTCTCGATCTCGTCCGGATCGAACGGCTCGTCGCTCATACCCAGCGGTTCGCGGAGCGAGCGGAAAGAGGTTGCGGGACCGGCCGACAGCCCCGGATCCAGGAACCCGATCGACCGGATCTACGGCGTCGGAGCGGCCTTCTGCAGCGCCGTCTCGGCGATGTTGCCGCCGTAATCGGCGCTCCGGAGGACCGAATCGACGACGAGCCCGAGCAGTTGTGCCCGCGTCGGGTCCAGATCGCGGAGCAGCTCGTCGATCTGGCGAACCCGGTCGTCGATGTCGCGGACGTGTTCGCGCGCGTCGTTCGCCATCGCCGTCGCCTGCTCCGTGTCGTCCTCGAAGAGGGCGTCCATGGCGGTGTCGATCACCTCGACGGCGTCCTCGTGAAGGTCATCGATCGCCGAGAGGACGTCGTCGGGGAGCGGCTCGTCGATGTTGAGGGTCAGATGGGCGATCTTGGTCGCGTGATCGCCGATCCGCTCGAGCTGGCGGGCGCTGGAGTGGTTATCGAAACACGCCTCACGGGGCAACCCGAGCTCCTCGGCCGCCTTCGGCGTCCGCAGCGTCGACCGGAAGATGCGGGAGACGACCATCCACAGCCGGTCAAGATCGTCGTCACGCTGGATGACGTCGCGCGCGAGACCGTCGTCGAGGTCGCGAAGCGCCGTCAGCGCGTCCGAAAGCATCGACGTCGAGATCAGCCGCATACGGGTGACCGCGTTGTGGATCGACAGCTCCGAGGAGTCGAGTAGGTCCCGGACCACGACTCGATCGCGGGTCTCCTCGAGCACCTCCAGCCCGACGAGGCTCTGGGTCGCGTCCCGGATCGTCGACCGCTGCTCGGTGGTGATCTCCGAGCCCTCAAGCGCGATGACGTCGAAGCCGCTCACGTACATCGTCATCACTGCCCGAGTGAGCTCGCGATCAGTGAGGTCGGTGATGTCGAGGGTTCCGGTGGTCCCCTCGTCGTCGGATCGCGGGCTCAAAAGCAGCGAGTCCCCGTCGGGGTAGAACTCGACCTCGCTGCCGGCCTCGACGTCGTTCCGGTTCGCCCACGTCTTGGGGATCGAGACCGTGTACGTGGACCCACCCGTCACCTGGACCTTCCGCGTTTCCATAGTGTATCTCACCGTAGGCTATGTATAAATGTAACTGTATATATATTGTCTCGATCGGAAGACGTATCGATCAACTGATTCGGGGACGAGGCCGAGTGGAGGGCCGTACTACGCAACAGACGGCGACGATCATCCCGCACTATCAGCGCGGATATTCGTACCTGAACATATATCTATATAGTCCTTATAGTAGGTTATTTACGTGCTCGAGAACTGTCTCTCAGTGATGACGGACGAGCGCGAGGGGCCCTCGATCGCCGCCGGTCGCCGTCGACGGCTCCCCCACGTCCCGACGCAGTCTCCACGCGTGTTCCGATCGCGATCGACCAACCAATGAGCGACAGTTACCACATCCAAGAGACCGACGCCGACTCGTCATCCCCGGCCGATCCGTCCACCGACGACCGAGCCACCGACGAGTCGTCACCCGGCGAACCGTCCACTGATGGATCGTCCGCCGCTGGGACGGTTCGGCCCGGCGAGACCGAGGAGCTCGTCCCGACGATCGAGAACGTTCCCGAATCGGAATCGGTGATCCGATCGGAGGAGCTCACCGTCCACTACGGGGACGAACAGGCGCTGCAGCCGGTCACGGTCGGCATCCCCGAACGGGAAGTGACGGCGATCATCGGTCCGTCCGGCTGTGGGAAATCGACGTACCTCCGGTGTCTCAACCGGATGAACGATATGATCGACGCCGCAGAGATCTCGGGAACCGTCCGGTTCCGCGGCACTGACATCTACGCCGAGGACATCGATCCGGTCGCACTCCGGCGGAAGATCGGGATGGTGTTCCAGAAGCCGAACCCGTTCCCGAAGTCGATCTACGACAACGTCGCCTACGGACTGAAGATCCAGGGCTTCGAGGGCGACATGGACGCTCGCGTCGAGGAGGCGCTGCGCAACGCCGCCCTGTGGGACGAGGTGAAAGACCAACTGGACAGCTCCGGACTCGACCTCTCCGGCGGCCAGCAACAGCGGCTCTGTATCGCCCGCGCGATCGCGCCCGATCCGGAGGTCGTCCTGATGGACGAGCCGGCTTCGGCGCTCGATCCCATCGCGACCGCGAAGGTCGAGGACCTGATCGCGGACCTCTCCGAACAGTACACCGTGATCATCGTCACGCACAACATGCAGCAGGCGGCCCGGATCTCCGATAAGACCGCGGTGTTTCTCACCGGCGGCCAGCTCGTCGAGTTCGGTAACACGGACCAGATCTTCGAGAACCCCGAGAACCAACGCGTGGAGGACTACATCACCGGCAAGTTCGGGTAGCCACACGCCGCTTCGGGGAGTCAACGGTTGACGTTCGCCGCTCAGCGGTGGACGTTCGCCGCTCAGCGGTCGGCAGTTGACGATCGACTGTGACTACGGAATGAGACACCCGACGACCGGCGGCGGGGGGCATATTTAAGTATCCCCGACCATTCGACTGGAAGCGATCGGATCGACGCGCGGAGGCGGGGCGTTATGCTCCGCACGGAACGACGACACGGATTCACCGATATACGGGTTCACCGATGGTTCGCAAGGAATACCAGACCACACTCGACGAACTGCGCGACGACGTGCTCTACATGAGCGAGGTCGTCGCGGAGCGCCTGCGGTTGGCGCTCGACGCGCTCGAACAGCAGGACGGCGATCTCGGCGAAGAGGTGATCACCGGCGACGCGGAGGTCAACGAGCTCTATCTCGATCTCGAACAGGACTGTATCGACCTCATCGCGCTCCAACAGCCGGTGGCCGGTGACCTCCGGTTCATCGCCGCCTCCTTCAAGATAATCACCGACCTCGAGCGGATCGCAGACCTCGCCACCAATCTCGGCGGATACGCCGGGGAGGCACACCAGGAGCTCTACCCCGACGTCGACATCCAGCGTATCGGCGACGCCACGCTGGAGATGCTCGAGACCGCGATGAACGCCTATCGCGAGGAGACGGCCGAGGCGTGTTATGCGGTCTCGGAGATGGACGACGAGGTGGATGAGCTGTGTGAGGCTGCCAGCGAACTGGTCGTGCGCGACCTGATCCAGCGCGATCAGCTCGGAAGCGACGAGGACATCGAGGGGACGATGCGCGACGTCTCACGGCTGCTACTCACGATCCGCGATCTCGAACGCGTCGGCGATCACGGCGTCAATATCGCGGCCCGATCACTGTACATGATCGAGAACAACGACGACCTGCTCTACTGATCGCCGGCCCATCGGCGTTTCGAACCTCGTTCGACGGCGCCCTCGACGAGGACCAGTCGCTCGTTTTTATATCCATCCCGGATCTGTATCCGGTATGGACCACCAGCGAATCGCGATCCTCGCCCACGAGAAGTTCCCGGACCGAGCGAAGACCGCCCTCGGCGTGATGCGGTACGGTGATCAGGAGGTCGCTGCGGTTCTCGACCGCGAAACCGCCGGCACGCGCGTTCACGACCACCTCGTCGAGAGCGACGCGGCGACGATCGACGATGCGCCGATCACGGCGTCCTTCGCGGAGGCGCTGGAGGCGAAGGCGGAGACGGAGGCGGGGGCGGGAGACGGTGGCGCGGATGACCACGATATCGACGCCCTTCTCGTCGGGATCGCGCCGATCGGCGGCGGCCTGGACGACTCCTGGCGCGCGGACATCCGGGCGGCGATCGAGGCCGGCTGTGACGTCGTTGCAGGGCTTCATTACTTCCTCAACGAGGACGAGGAGTTCGCCACGCTCGCAGCCGAGCACGGCGTCGAACTGATCGACGTGCGCGATCCCCACGAGGGGCTCGGCGTCGCCGAGGGACGTGCCGGCGACGTGGACGCGGACGTGATCTGTACCGTCGGAACCGACTGCTCGGTCGGGAAGATGACGGCCACGATGGAGATCGTCGCGGCCGCTCGCGATCGCGGGATCGACGCCGCCGCGATACCGACCGGCCAGACGGGGATCCTGATCGAGGGCTGGGGCAACCCGATCGACCGCGTGATATCCGATTTCACCGCCGGCGCGGTCGAGGAGATGATCCTCGAGAAGGGCGACGAACACGACCTGCTCGTCGTCGAGGGACAGGGCAGCATCGTCCACCCGGCCTACTCGGCGGTCACCTGCGGGATCCTTCACGGGTCGATGCCCGACGCGCTCGTGCTGTGTCACGCGGCCGGCCGCGAGGCGATCCACGGCTACGAGTCCTTCGAGCTGCCGCCGATCCCCGAGTACGTCGACCTCTACGAGGGCCTCTCGGCCCCGGTCGCGGACGCGGACGTGATCGCGGGCGCGCTCAACACTAAGGACGTGGCGGACGACGCCACAGCCCGGAGCGCCGTCGACGAGCTGGCCGCCGACCTCGCGGCGCCCGTCAGCGACCCGGTCCGCTTCGGTGCCGGCCCGATCGTCGAGGCGATCGAGGCGGAGGTCCTCGAGGAATGAGCCTCTCGACGTCGTTCGAGCGCGTCTCCGCCGAGCTCGAGACCCCCTTTTCCATCTCCAGGGGAACACAGACCCACGCCGAGAACGTGATCGTCAGGGTCACCGACGGCGGCGGAATGACCGGCATCGGCGGCGCCGCGCCGGCGGCCCACTACGGTGACACGCCGGAGACCGTCGCGGCGGTGTTGCCGGACCTGCTCGCCGTCGTCGAGGAGATCGATGACCCCCACGCGCTCGCCGCGATCGAGTCCCGAATGGCCGACACGGTTCGCGGCAATCCCGCCGCCCGAACGGCCGTCTCGATCGCCGTACACGATCTCGCGGCCCGCCGGCTCGGCGTCCCCCTCCACCGGTTGTGGGGGCTCGACCCAGCGGCGGCCCCGCGGACCTCCTACACGATCGGCCTCGACACGACTGAGCGCGTCCGCGAGAAGACCGAGGCCGCCGTGGACGCCGGATACCCGATCTTGAAGATCAAGCTCGGGACCGACCGCGACCGCGAGCTGATCGAGACCGTCCGGTCGGCCGCGCCGGAGGCGACGATCCGGGTCGACGCCAACGAGGCGTGGTCACCGTCCGAGACCGTCCGGAAAAGCGAGTGGCTCGCGGAGTACGGAGTCGAGTTCATCGAACAGCCCGTGCCGGCGGAGAATCCCGAGGGGCTGCGCGTGGCCTACGAGCGGTCCGCGCTGCCCATCGCCGCCGACGAATCCTGCGTCACGCTCTCGGACGTCCCGCGGATCGCCGACCGGTGTGACATCGCGAACCTGAAACTGATGAAGACGGGAGGGATCCGGGAGGCGCGGCGGATGATCGCGGCGGCCCGCGCGCACGGGCTCGAGGTGATGCTTGGCTGTATGATCGAGACGAACGCGTCGATCGCCGCCGCGGCACAGCTCGCGCCGCTCGTCGATTACGCCGACCTCGACGGCTCACTGTTGCTTGCCGCCGATCCCTTCACCGGCCCCGACCTCTCGAGTGGACGGATCCGGCTCGATGCGGACGCGAACGGAACGGGCGTTCGGGAGTAGGGGATCGGCGTCCGGGAGTAAGGGATCGGCGTTCGGACGGAGTGAGGTCGGCGTTCTGACGGGCGGTTACCGATTCTCTGCGTCGACGTCCTCCGCCTCGAGGTCCTCCGCCTCGAGGTCGGCCACATCGACGTCCTCGTCCGCGTCCGCCGTGTCGACCTCCGCCTCGAGATCGGCGAGTTCCGACTCGACCTCGTCCGTCGACGCCGCGGAACCCGACCCATCGCCATCGGCACCGGTTCCGGCCTCGGACTTGAGCGTCTCCAGCTCGGTCTCGACCTCCCGGTCCGAGGAGACCTCCTCGAGCTCCCGGTCGATGCTGTCCTTGTCCGAGAGGGCGTCGTCGAAGGCGCCGGTGTCCTGGAGTTCGTCCATCGCCTGCGACCGCGCCTCCATCTCGTCGGTCCGGTCCTCCGCGCGCTCGATCGCCCGCCCGACGTCGTCCATCTCGTCGCCGACGCCGGTCATCGCCTCCGACACGCGCGTGGACGCCTCCGCCGCCTCGTAGCGCGCCTTCATCGTCTCCTTTTTGGTCCGGAACTCCTCGATCCGGCTCTGGAGCTCGTTCTTTTTCTCGACCAGCGAGTCCTGTGTGGACTGGAGCTCGGCGATCTGGCCCTCGATCTCCTCGATCTGCTGCATCTTGGAGTTCTTCTTCTCGAGGGCCTGCCGCGCCAGGTCGTCGCGGTCCTGTTGGACGGCCTCCCGCGCCTGGCGGTTGTGCTTCTCGACGTTCTCCTCGAGGCGACGCTTCTGGATCTCCAGCCGTTTCTTCTGGGTCGTCAGGTCGGCGATCCCCTGTTTGACGTCCTGGAGCTCGTCGCGCATCTGTTCGTAGGAGTAGTCGAGCGTCTCGGTCGGGTCCTCCGCCCGGTTCAGGATCGAGTTCACCTTCGAGCGGATGACGTACGAGGCGCGTGAGAGGATACCCATATACGTCATTGACGGCCTGTCCGGTAAAAAGTCGTGTGTCCGGGAGGAAGTCTGGTGTTCGGGAGGAAGTCTGGTGTTCGGGAGCGATCCGTCCAGACGACGGATCATCGACGTTTAATCGATCGCCACGCAACCGTGGGTATGCGACTCATCGCGTTCGACTTCGACGGGACGCTCTCCGACTCCGAGATGACGGTGTTGCTCGCCGAGCGCGCCGGCGTCGCCGACGAGGTCGCGGCGATCACCGAGCGGGCGATGAACGACGAGATCAGCTACGCGGAGAGCCTCTACCAGCGAGCGGAACTGCTGGAGGGGCTCCCCGAGGCGGACGTCGGGGCCGCCTTCGACGACGTCCGGGTTCGACCGGGATCGGCGGCTCTCATCGAACGGCTACAGGCGGCGGGCCATCACGTCGCGATCCTCACCGGCGGGTTCGAGCGCGGCGTCGAGGCGGCCCTCGAACGCGAGGGCGTCTCCGTCGACACGATCGTCGCGAACCGGCTACCGCAGTCCGGCGGTCGCCTGACCGGGGACGCCGAGGGGCCGCTCATCGAGGGGACCAAGGACGATGCGCTCGAGTCGCTGGCCGAGGAGGTCGGCGTCCCGATGGCCGACACGGTGGCGATCGGCGACGGCGCCAACGACCTCCCGATGCTCGAGGTCGCCGGGCTCTCGATCGGATTCGTCCCGAAAGACGCGGTTCGACCGTCCTGTGACGCCGTCGTCGCCTCGATGCCCCGACTGGGTCGCGTACTCGAGGGGTATCGGGTGCTTCGGGCCGACAACGACGCCGAACGGGTTCCCGAGCGGCGGCAACCGGAGTAACGATTAAGACGACGGCTTCGATCAGGTACAAGTGATGAACGGTCACACACCCACCACCCCGGCCGGAACGAGCCGATCGCGGGTCGCGGAGTGGGCCGCGCTCGTGGGCGAGGACGTCCCGGAGGACCGGCTGTCGGAGGACCGCATCCCCGACGACGACACGGACCGATAGGTCACCCGCCTCCGGTCGCTGGTTCGATTCGGCCGCTGGCTCGCGTCAGCGGCCGACGGATCCGACCTCGAGTCCGCCGACCACTTCCACCTCGCTTCGCGAACCCTTTTCCGCGATGCCGGCCAAGACTCGCCGATGGCGACCGAGGCCGACGCGGTGAGCATCGACCACCCCCTGCTCGTCGAGGGCGTTCTCCAGCGACGCCGCTACCAGATCGAGCTCGCGACCGCGGCGCGTGCGGGCCACACCCTCGTGTGTCTCCCGACGGGCCTCGGAAAGACGACGGTGAGCCTGCTCGTCACCGCCGACCGACTCGCGGAGGCGGGCGGGACGGCGCTGTTTCTGGCGCCGACCAAGCCGCTCGTCCAACAGCACGCCGACTTCTACCGGGAGGCGCTGTCGGTCCCCGACGACGAGATCGTCGTGTTCACCGGCGACGTCTCGCCGGACGACCGCGGCGATCTCTGGGAGTCGGCGCGGATCGTGATCGCGACCCCGCAGGTGATCGAGAACGACCTCGTCGGCAACCGCATATCGCTGCGGGACGTCACGCATCTCACCTTCGACGAGTGTCACCGGGCCACCGGGGACTATTCGTACGTCTACATCGCCGAGCGCTACCACGCCGACGCCGCCGACCCGCTCGTGACCGGGATGTCCGCCTCCCCGGGCGGCGACCTCGAGGAGATCGAGATCGTCTGTGAGAACCTCGGGATCGACAACGTCGAGGTGATGACCGAGGACGACGCCGACGTCGACGAGTACACCCACGACACCGACGTTCGCTGGGAGCAGATCGAACTCCCCGATGAGCTGCTGGCGATCCGCGACGCGCTGAACGAGGTGATCGCCGACCGGCTCGAGAAGCTCAAGTCCATCGGCGTCTCGGACACGACCGATCCCGACCTCTCACAGCGCCAGCTCAACGCGATGCGCGGGGAGCTCAAGCGGATGATGGACGCCGGGAACTCGGACGGGTACACCGGAATGTCGACCCACGCCGAGGTGATGAAGCTCCGGCGCGCGGTCGAACTCGTGGAGACGCAGTCGGTCGAGTCGCTGCGCCGATATTTCGAGCGCCAGCGGAACGCGGCCCGCTCCTCGGGTGCCTCCAAGGCGAGCCAGCGGCTCGTCGCCGAGCCGAAGGTCCGCGAGGCGATGCGCAAGGCCGAGGCGTTCGACGATCTCCACCCGAAGTTCTCGAAGACGCGGCTGTTGCTCGCGGAGACGCTCGGCGTCAACGGCGGCGACCGTGCGATCGTCTTCACCGAATCACGGGATACCGCGGAGGCGCTCGTGGAGTTCCTCGAGGCGAGCGTCGACGTCGAGCGGTTCGTCGGACAGGGCGACAAGGAGGGCTCGGACGGAATGAGCCAGACCGAACAGCAGGAGACGCTCGACGCCTTCCGCGCCGGCGAGTTCGAGGTGCTCGTCTCGACGTCGGTCGCCGAGGAGGGGCTCGACGTTCCCGAGGTCGACCTCGTGTTGTTCTACGAGCCGGTTCCGACAGCGATCCGGTCGATCCAGCGGAAGGGTCGGACCGGCCGGCAGGCCAGCGGGCGCGTGGTCGTGTTGATGGCCGAGGACACCCGCGACGAGGCGTTCTTTTGGATCTCCCGCCGCCGGGAGAAGCAGATGCGCCAGGAGCTTCGCGACCTCAAGGCCGCGACCGGCGACCTCGAGGCCGAGATAGCCGACGAGGACCAGGCGAACCTCGACGCGTTCGAGGAGCCGGACGGCGAGACGGGGAACGCAACCGACCACGAGGACGCCGGTTCCGAGGCTGCCGACGCCGAGGTTGCCGGCTCCGGGGACGTCGATCGCGGGGGCGCCGACCCCGACGACGCTGCGAGTCCCGACGCCGACGGACAGCCAGGCCTGACCGACTTCGCGGCGGAGACGACCGCCGATGAGGCAACGGCGGACGCGATCGGGGACGGTATCGACGACGACGGCGTGGTCGCCACGGCTGGCGTCGCCGACGCTGACGACGTCGTCGAGGTCGTGATCGACCAGCGCGAGCTCGACGCCGGGATCGCCAAGGACCTCTCGACGCGATCGGGGATCCGCACCCGCCTGGAGACGCTCGCGGTCGGCGACTACGTGCTCTCGGACCGGGTCGCCGTCGAGCGTAAATCGGCGGCCGACTTCGTTGACTCCCTCCTCGACGGCGACCGGTCGGTCTTCGAGCAGGTCGGCGAGCTCTCGCGGGCCTACGCCCGACCCGTGATCGTCATCGAGGGCGGCGACCTCTACACGCAGCGGAACGTGAACCCGAACGCGATCCGGGGCGCGATCGCCTCGCTCGCGGTCGACTTCGGACTCAGCGTGCTGCGCACGGACGACGAGGCGGACACCACCGAGCTCTTCGAAACGATCGCCCGCCGCGAACAGGAGACACGCGACCGCGAAGTGAGCGTCCACGGCGAGAAGACGACGAAGACGCTGGCCGAACAACAGGAGTACGTCGTCTCCGCGATCGCGGACATCGGCCCCGTCACCGCTCGCTCGCTGCTCGAGCACTTCGGCACCGTCGAGGCCGTGATGACCGCCCGCGAGGACGACCTCCGGGAGGTCGACGGCGTCGGGACGGTCACCGCCGAGCGGATCCGCGAGGTCGTCGGGAGCGACTACGCTGGATCCGGACGCGGTTCCGATACCGGTTCCGATACCGATACCGGTTCCGGGTCCGAGTGAGCCGGCGTCGTCCCCGACGTGACGCCGCCGATAACGGTATACGTGAGCCGTGTGACCGGCGGGTATGGAACTGCCGGTCGAGATACTCTACGGGATCTATCTGGGACTGCTCACCGGGATCATTCCGGCGATCGTTTCGGGCGTCCTCGGGTTCCTGTTCAAATACTTCACCGGGGTGACGATCCCGGGATTCGGTGTCGTCGTCCTGGCGCTCGCGATCGCCGGGGTCAACGGCGGCCTGCTCGCGCTCAACGATCCCTCGGTTCGCGCCTCCGAGCGCGCGCCGGCGATCCTGACGGCGATCGTGGTCGTCCTGATGCTCGCGCTGTACGCGCACGCACAGGGAGACACACTCGGCGCAAACGCACCCAAACGCCTGTCGTTGCGCTCGCTGCGGAACCGAACCCTCTCGGCGGACGTCGTCGAACTCGTCGGCGGTCGCGGCCGGGCACGCGTCGAGATCGTCGGCGAGGTCGGCGATCTGGAGGGCTACCCGCCGCTGTCGGCCGAAACCCGTCAATCGATCGCCGACGGGGAGTGGACGTTCCCGGCGGACCTCCCGATCGCGGAGCTCGAGACCCGCTTTGCCGACCGGCTTCGGACGGAGTTCGAGCTCGCGGACGTCTCCGTGGGCATCGATGAACACGCACGGGCGACCGTCCAGGCTGCGCCCCCGACGGGTGGCCTTTCGCGGCGGGTTCCGGACGGTCGACGGGCGGTCTCGATCGCCGCGTTGATGCCGACCGGCATCGCCCGCGGCGACGAGGTAACGGTTTTCACGCCCGGCAGCGCCGTCGACGGCACCGTCGTCTCGGCACGATCGAGCCCGGACGCCGACCGCGTGGACGGCGCCCCCGCTGCTCGGAACCCCACCGATGACGACCTCGCCACCGACGGGGGAGCCGATTCCGAAACCGACGCCGACGCGCCGTCCCTCTCGGTTCCCGTCACCACGGGCGGAGAGGGGCGGATCACGGTCGCAGTGACGCGGTCCGACGCGCGTCCGTTGCTCGAGGCCGACCGAGGGAGCGTCCTGGTCCGTTCGCGCGGGACGCGGCGGGAGTTCGAGCTGACCGCCCTGATCCGCCGTGCCGGCAAGCGCTTCCGGCGCGTCTCGGTCGTCGCCGGCGGCCCGCTCGACGGGACCACGATCGGGGACGTCGACGTCCGCGATCGGTACGACGTCGCGATCGTGGCCGCGAAGCACGGATCGTGGGTGATCGCCCCGCGCGGGGGACAGGAGCTGTCGGCCGGCGACGAGCTGTTCGTCGTGGGAACCCGCGACGCGCTCGACCGGTTCACGGAGGTGGCGGCGTGACCGGAACCGGAGCATCGGCTCTCGAGGCGGGTCTCTCGGCCGCGATCGACGCCGTACCGCTCGCCTCGGTGGTCACCTTCAGCGAGCCCCTGCGGGCGGCCGCGACCCTCCTGCTGTTCGCGTGTCTGGCACTGCTGATCACGGGGGCGATCGCCGCGCTCTACCGGTGGTATTTCCGTCAGCGGGCCCCGGAGGGCGTCGCGATCCTGTTCGGCGTCGCGGTGGTCGTGTTGTACCTCAACACGACCTCGCTGGGCGGGCTGATCGGCGGCGGAGAGTTCGAACTCCTGCGGCTCGACGCCGTCCTGTTCAACGTCGTCGCCGTCGGCGTCGCGGCGGCGGTCTCCCCGGCAGGCCTCCGCGTCGGCGACACGGTTGCGCGGAACGTCTTCTCGCTGGCCGGCGGCAAGCGACTCGAGGGAGAGGTCGGTGCAGTCGTGCGGACGGTCGGCCGCGTGACTCCAGTCACGCTCCCGCCGGCCGAGGAGATCGAGGACATGGAGTCCTATGAGGCCGTCTCCCCCGATCGGAAGGCCGAGATGGCGGAGAAAACGCTGCTGTTCCCCCGGCGGCTGACCGTCGAGGAGCTTCGAACCCGGCTCGTCGCCCGCGTGAAGGAGGATTTCGGGATCACGTACGTCGACGTCGACGTCGACGAGCGCGGCGAGATCGAGTACTTCGCCGTCGGAACCCGGGCGGCCGGCCTCGGGCCGACGCTCGCGCCGGGTACCGCCGCGGTGGCGATCATCGCCGATCCCGCCAACACCGCGACACCCGGCGACGTCGTACAGGTGTGGCGCGGCGGTGAGACCCCCGAACGGGTCGCGACCGCCGAGCTCCGCGCGACGGCCGGCGACGTGGCGACGCTCGCGCTCGACGCCGCGGACGCGGAGCGCCTCGACGATGCGGCGGCGTACCGGCTGGTGACGCTTCCCGCCCAGCCGCAGGCCGACCGCGAGTTCGCGAGCCTGCTGCGGAGCGCCGACGAGACGATGAGCGTCGTCACCGTCGCTGCGGGAAGCGAGCTGGTCGGCACCGCGGTCGGCGACGTCTCCGCCGTCGTTGCCGCGATCCGGCCCGCCGAAGGGTCCGTTCGAGCACTTCCGCCCAGAAGCGACGTCTTCGAGCCCGGAGACGCCGTCTACCTCGTCGGTCGGCTCGATGCCATCCGTCGGTTCGAAACCGCGGCAACGACACCGGCGGCGTCCGACGCTGCGGCCGGGGCCGACGCCGAGTCGACGGACGGGATCGGGAACGATGGTGGCGGGGACGGCACGGCTGACCGAACCCAAGACGGCGGCTGATCGCGAGTCGGGACGCAACCCTCATACTCCCGGCAACCGGTGTGTCGGATATGGAGTGGAAGCTGTTCGCTGATCTCGCGGAACTGGCCGGCGACCGGACCGTGACCGTCGCGGCCGATCCCGGCGATACGGTCGAGGACGCGCTCGACGCGCTCCTCGCGGAGCGACCGGATCTCCGCAATCGAGTGCTCGAGGACGGCGATCTTGCCGACCACATCAATCTCCTGCGGAACGGCCGGAACGTCCTCCACCAGGACGGGCTCGCGACCGAGCTGGAGGACGGCGACGAACTCGCACTCTTCCCGCCGGTCAGCGGCGGGTCGTGAGAAAGTTTATCACACAGGAGCCCGAACCCTCGGGTAGATGGCCCCTGTTAGCATGCCACCGACGACGGAGGCCAGAGACGTTTTTCGTGAACTAGGATACACCGTCGACGGGGACGGGTCCGAATTCGTCGCCGAGCGGAAGTGGCGACGCGTCCTCGTCACACCGGTGTGTGCCGACGACGCCACCGATCCGGAGCCGTATCTGGCCGATGGCGGCGAGACGCCGCGCTTGCGATGTTTCGTGACGTGGCGGCGGGCGGCGACGGACCTCCGTGACCACCTCCTGAAACTCAAACCGCCGTTCGACTGGGCGGTCATCGGCGTCGACGACGCCGGCGAGTTCGATGTGATGCAGGGGCGGCCCGGAAGTCCCTGAACGGAGCCCGGAATCGACCGGCGAACGACGCGGCGGCCCGAACCGGATCGCGGGGTACTTTTATGCTGCCGCGCGCGCTATCTCGCGGTATGGTATATAAGAAGATCTCCCTGATCGGAACGAGCACCGAGAGCTTCGACGACGCGGCCGACGACGCGATCGACCGCGCCGAGGACACCCTCGAGAACGTCTACTGGGCGGAGGTACAGGAGTTCGGCGTCGAGGTGAAGAACGCGCCCGAGCGGGAGTACCAGGCGGAAGTTGAGATCGCCTTCGAGTTGGCGGAGTAGCGTCTCCGCATCGGCCGGCGATCACACAGTAACGCCCGCCGAAGCGCGCACCTTTTTGGATCATCGCCGCCCACCGGTGGGTATGACGGCCTCACGTGCACCCGCCGATCCCGACGTGCTGGCGTTCGAGACGACCGTCGAGCGGATCGACGGGACCGCAGTCGAGCTCGCGGAGACGTACTTTTACCCCGAGTCGGGCGGTCAGCCCGCGGACCGGGGAACGATCGCCGACATCGCCGTCACCCACGTCGAGACGGTCGACGACGACGACGTCGTCCACCATCTCGCCGAGGAACCGCCGGTCACGGTCGGAGAGACGGTCGCGTGTTCGATCGATCCCACGTTCCGAACCTACTGTATGCGGGCACATACGGCCTCTCACGTGCTCTACGGCGCTGCCCGGCGTTGTTTCGACGATCTCGGCTACGCCGGCTTCGACATCGGTACCGAGACGATACGCGTGGACCTCACGACCGCCGACCCGATCGACGAGGACGACCTGATCGAGCTCGAGCGGCTCTCGAACCGCGCGGTGTGGGACGCCCTCCCCGTCACGTGGGAGACGATGCCGGCCGAGGAGGCGCGAGCGCTGCCCGACATCGCGTTCAACGAGCGAACCGAGGAGGGCGCGATGGCCGACCGGGCGGCGTCGGTCCGCGTCGTGACGATCGAAGGATGGGACACCGCCGCCTGCGGGGGCACCCACGTCTCGAACACGCGCGAGATCGGGCCGATCGAACTCATCGACCGGTCGAACCCCGGCGAGGGCCGGACCCGGATCGAGTTCGCCGTCGGCCCGACCGGGATCGACCACCGCGCCACCGTCCATCGAGCCGCGCGGGCCGCGAGTCGCGCGGCGGACGCGAGCGTGGCCGATCTTCCCGCGGCCGTGGACCGACTCCGCGAGGAGACCGACGAGTTGGCCGCCGAGGTGGCATCGCTGCGGGAGGCGGTCCTGTCGGCCCGGATCGCGGACCTCGAGACGGTCGACGCGTCCGGTTCTTCCGCCCTCGATGCGGGCTCCGACCACGGCGACGGCGACGGTGACGCAGCCACCGCGACCTGGGCCGTCGGGACGATCGACGATGACGGTCCGCTTGCCGACGTCGGCCCGAACGATCTGCAGGACCCGGTCGAGGACGCCGTGGGGACCGACCCCGAATTCCCGGATGTCGTGGCCGTCGTCGGCGCGGACGGCACGCCGTTCGTGGTCGTCGCGACGACGGGGGAGGCGTCCCTCGACGCCGGCGGGATCGTCGACACGGTCACCGACGAGTTCGGCGGCGGAGGCGGCGGAAGCCGGACGTTCGCCCAGGGCGGGGGACTGGACGCCGAACCCGCGGCAGTCGTCGAGTTTCTCCGGTCCGAGGCAACCGCCCTCGTCACTCCTGACGCCGAGCGATGACGGGCAAACTCGATCCCGAGGGGCTCGCGGATTTCCTCGGTGCCGTGGGCGCTGACGACCCGTCCGTGATCCAGGGCGCCGCCTACGGCGAGGACGCGGCCGCGATCGATCTGGGCGACCGGACGCTCGTGGTGAGCGCCGATCCCATCTCGCTTGCGGCCGAACGCGCCGGCCAGCTCGGGATCCACGTCGCGTGCAACGACGTCGCGGTCAGCGGCGCGGACCCACGGTGGGTGACGAGCACCGTCTTTCTCCCCGATGAGGACCCCGACACGCGCCGGACGCTCGCCACACAACTGGACGAGACGGCGAGCGACCTCGGCGTCGCGATCGTCGGCGGCCACACCGAATACCTCCCCGCGATCGACCGGCCGCTCCTCTCGATGACCGCGATGGGAACCACGGACCGGTTCCTCCCGTCCGGCGGCGCACGTCCCGGCGATCGGCTCGTGTTGACGACGGGCGCCGGCATCGAGGCGACGGCGATCCTCGCGAGCGACTTCGCCGAGGAGTGTCGGGCCGCCGGCGTGGAGGAGGCGACCCTCGAGGCCGCCCGCGGCTTCTTCGACGACGTCAGCGTCGTGCCCGAGGCGGCCGCGATCCGGGAGTTCGCCACGGCGATGCACGACCCGACGGAGGGCGGCCTGCTCACCGCCCTCCACGAGATGGCGAACGCGGCCGGCGTTCGTGCGGAGATCCACCGCTCGGACGTCCCGATCCGCCCGGAAACCCGGGCGTGCTGTGCGGCGGTCGGCGTCGACCCGCTTCGGACGTTCGGCTCCGGCGCGCTGCTTGCGGCCGTTCCGCCGAACCGGACCGCGGAGGCCATCGAGGCCGTCGAATCGGTCAGCATCGCGGCGGCGACGATCGGCGAGATACTGCCGACCGATGGCGGGTCGGGCGACCACGGCGGGACCGACGCCGGCGGGTCCGTCGTCCTCGACGGGACCCTGATTCCCGAGCCCCCGCGTGACGATATGTACGCCCTGTGGGAGGCGGCCGACGAGGAGTAACTGCCGGGGAGCGAGGGACCCCGCGGCGATCACGCGGACCGAAACACACAGTGTGACTGCCTCCCAATCGTGAGGTATGACCGAGTTCGATCTCGGGTTCGATCCCGACGCCTACGACGCCGTGATCTACGACCTCGACGGGACGCTCGTCCGGCTGACCGTCGACTGGAACGTCGTCGCAGAGGACGTGCTCGCCGTGTACACCGAACACGCGGTCAAACCCCCGAGCGACCGCCTCTGGGACCTCCTCGAGGCGGCCCCCGAGTACGGCATCGCCGACGCCGTCGAGGCGGCCATCGCCGCCCACGAACACGACGGCGCCCGGGAGTCGCGACGGCTCGCGGTCGCGGACGCGCTCTCGACCGATCGAGCGTCCCGGACTGGGGTCTGCTCGCTCAACGCCGAGGAGGCCTGCCGGATCGCCCTTCGGGCCCATGGGATCGACGATCGAGTGAGCGCGATCGTCGGCCGCGACACGATCGGGACGTACAAACCCGATCCCGAGCCGCTTCGGGCGACGATCGAGGCGCTCTCGGCCGACCCGAAGCGGTCGATATTCGTCGGGGATTCCGACCGCGACGCGCGCACGGCACGCCGGGCCGGGGTCGAGTTCGCGCGCGTGAACCCGACCGCGGCACGACACGATGGCGGCGACGACGGCGGCGACGGCGGCGACGGCGACGACGACTGATAGGTTTAAAAGCGGTCACGCCGGCCGGCCGCGGTCCAGGCGTCACGGGGTGCCCCGTCGGGAACACGGCCGGTCCGCCCCCCGAGCGCGGCCGTTCGTCCCGCGAACGCCCATCGATCGCCGTTCCAGTCGTCGTCCGTCTCGCCGTGAGCGTGTGCAGCCGCCACCGCGACGGCGCGAGCGCGATCCCGATCCCGCAGATGGGCCGCGATGGCGGCGACGATGGCGGCGGCCTCCTCGTCGTCGGCGTCGGCGGGGATCGAGAGTCGGTCGCGGACGTCCGCGTCTGAGGAGTCCGCGTCGGAGGAGTCCGTCCCGGTCGTGTTCGTCGGCATCTGGTTAGATCGGGAGGTTACCGTGTTTCTTCTCGGGGAGATCGGCTCGCTTGCTCGCCAGCAGATCGAGATCGTCGACGAGCCGCGCCCGGGTCTCGGTCGGTTCGATCACGTCGTCGATGTAGCCGCGGTCGGCGGCGGTGTAGGGGTTCGCGAACTCCTCGCGATACTCCTCGATCAGCTCCTGCCGGCGTGCCTCGGGGTCCTCGGCGTTGGCCAGCTCCTCGCGATAGAGGACGTTCACCGCGCCCTTCGGGCCCATCACCGCGATCTCAGCGGTCGGCCAGGCGTAGTTGACGTCGCCACCGACGTGTTTCGAGGCCATCACGCAGTAGGCGCCGCCGTAGGCCTTGCGGGTGATGACGGTGAGCAGCGGGACGGTCGCCTCCGAGTAGGCGTACAGCAGCTTCGCGCCGTGGCGGATGATCCCGTTGTGCTCCTGGTCGGTGCCGGGCATGAAGCCCGGCACGTCCTCGAAGGTGAGGATCGGGACGTTGAACGCGTCACACAGCCGGATGAAGCGAGCGCCCTTCTGGCTGGCCTCGATGTCGAGCGTGCCGGCGTTGACCCGCGGGTTGTTCGCGACGATCCCGACCGACCGACCGTCGAGCCTGGCGAAGCCGATCACGAGGTTCTTCGCGAAGTTCGCCTGCACCTCAAGGAACGATCCCTCGTCGACGATGCGCTCGATCACCTCGGTCATGTCGTAGGGTTTTCGCGGCGCGTCCGGAACGATCGTCTCGAGCTCCTCGTCGGCGCGTTCGGGATCGTCCCAGGGATCGACTCGCGGCGGGTCCTCGACGTTGTTCTGCGGGAGGTACGACAGCAGGCGAGCGATCCGGTCGAGCGCCGCCTCCTCGGACTCCTCGGCGAAGTGGGCGACGCCGGTCCGCGAGGAGTGGGTGACCGCGCCGCCGAGCTCCTCGAAGGTCACCTCCTCGCCGGTCACCGTCTCGATCACGTCCGGCCCGGTGATGAACATGTGGGAGGTGTCCTTCACCATCACGGTGAAGTCGGTGATCGCCGGGGAGTAGACGGCGCCGCCGGCACAGGGGCCCATGATCCCGGAGATCTGTGGGATCACGCCGGAGGCCTCGGTGTTTCGCCGGAAGATCTCCGCGAACCCGCCGAGGGCGCCGACGCCCTCCTGGATCCGGGCGCCGGCCGAGTCGTTCAGGCCGACGACGGGCGCGCCGACCTCCATCGCCGTGTCCATCAGCTTGCAGATCTTCTCGGCGAACACCTCGCCGAGCGATCCGCCGAAGACGGTGAAGTCGTGCGCGAAGACGAACGTCTTGCGGCCGTTCACGTCGCCGTATCCCGTCACGACGCCGTCGCCGGGAATCTTCGTCTCCTCCATCCCGAAGGAGTGGTTACGGTGGGTCCGGAACTGGTCGAACTCGTGGAACGTCCCGTCGTCGAGGAAGTAGTCGATCCGCTCGCGAGCGGTCATCTTGCCCTTCTCGTGTTGGGACGCGATGCGGTCCTCGCCGCCGCCCTTTTGCGCCCGCTCCCGGCGCTCTCGGAGGTCGTCGATCCGGTCGTCCATCGTCACGTCGGACCACCCTGACTCATTGTGTGTGAGTCCGCCAGACGGGGCAAAAGGGTTCTGTTATGCGACGATTCCGAGATCGACGATCGTCGAACTATCGGGGGCGTCGAGCCCGGATCCGGGCTGGTCGTATAAGTGGTCAGGGCACGAACACTCACGGAATGACCGACGACCGCGGAGCCGCCGACCTCGTGCCGGCCGTCGAGGACACCGCCGAGTCGATCGCGTCGATGGAGATCCGGGGCGCCGCGACGATCGCCGGTGCCGCCGCGGAGGCGCTTGCCGAACAGGCCCGGGGAACGGACGTCGATGACCCCGCGCGGTTCCGGGCGACGATGCGGGCCGCCGCCCGCCGACTCCACGAGACCCGTCCCACGGCGGTCTCGCTGCCCAATGCGCTCCGGTACGTGCTCCAGCGGATGGAGGGCGAGGACGTCGAGGCGCTCCGGCGACGCGTGGTCCGAGCGAGCGCCCGATTCACGCGCCGGCTCGGGGAGGCCCGCGACCGACTCGGGGAGGTCGGCGCGAACCGACTCCAGGACGGCGACGTGGTGATGACGCATTGTCACTCCACGGACGCGCTGGCCTGCATCGAGGCCGCCCTGGACCAGGGGAAATCCCTGTCGGCGATCGTCAAGGAGACCCGTCCCCGAAAGCAGGGCCACATCACCGCCGAGGCGCTCCGGGAACTGGACGTGCCGGTCACCCTCATCGTCGACTCCGCGGCGCGTCGGTACCTCGACGAGGCCGACCACGTACTCGTCGGAGCGGACTCGATCGCCGCCGACGGCTCCGTCATCAACAAGATCGGCACCTCCGGACTCGCGGTCAACGCCCGGGAGCGCGGCGTCCCGATCATGACGGCGGCCCAGACGATCAAGCTCCACCCGGAGACGCTGACGGGCCACACCGTCGAGATCGAGACCCGCGACGAGGACGAAGTGATCGATCCCGAAACGCGTGCCGGGATCGGCGACATCGCCGTCGAGAATCCCGCCTTCGACGTGACGCCACCGCGATACATGGACGCGATCGTCACCGAAAGCGGCCAGTTCCCGCCCGAAAGCATCGTCACGCTGATGCGCGAGCTGTTCGGCGACGGGGCTCAGACCCCGTGGGCGGAACCGTGACCCGGAACGCCGACGGGCCGGCCGACGACGTCCACGAGACGCCGCGAGTGGTGTGTGCGGGCCACGTCAACTGGGACGTCACGATGCAGGTCGAGCAGCTTCCCGAGCCGGACGGTGAACGACCGATCGACCACCTCCGGCAGGCCGGCGGCGGAAGCGCGGCGAACGTCGCCACGGGCCTGTCGGGGTTCGGGGTTCGTGCCGAGCTGTTCGGCAGCGTCGGAGACGACGATCCGGGTACGTTAACACTGCGCGAACTCGACCGATCCGGCGTCGACTGCGATCCCGTGTCGGTCCGTGAGGACCGCCGCACGTCGGTGAAGTACCTCATCGTGGACGCCGCCGGCGAGGTGATGGTGCTGTCCGCGTCGGGCGCCAACGAGGCGTATACCGCCGCCGACCTCCCCGCGGCTCGACTCGCCGACCTCGACCACCTGCATCTGACCGGACAGGACCCGGAGGTGGCGACGGAACTCGCTCGGGCGGCGGCCGACCACGGCGCCGCGGTGAGTTTCGACCCCGGTCGGCGGATCGGCGACCGCGGCTACACGAGCGCGTTCGAGTACGTCGACGTCCTGTTGGTGAACCGTCGCGAGGCGGCGACGCTCGAGGAGGCCGGCTTCGACCCGGCGGCGACGGGGGCGCCGACCCTCGTCGTCAAGCTCGGCAGCGAGGGCGCCGCGGTCCGGGACCCCACCGCCGGCGCCACCGACATCGCCGACGCTGCCGATGCCGTCGACACCACCGGCACCGGCGACACCACCGGCACCGGCGACACTGCCGGCACCGTCGACACAGCCGAGCGAGATCGGTGTCGTGTGCCCGCCTTCCCGGCCGATCCGGTCGATACGACCGGCGCCGGCGACGCGTTCGCCGCCGGCTTCATCGCCGCGTGTTTCGAGTCCGCGCGCGGCCGCGAACCCGAGATCGGGAACGAACTCGGGCCCGAACTCGCGGCGGACGCGGATGCCGGTGATTCGGCCGATCACGCGGGTTCGAGCCGCGGGATCCCGGGAGCCACAGCGCCCCATCTCCGGACCGCCGACCTCGGGTACGCGCTCCGGATCGGCAACGCCGCCGGCGCCCTCGCGACCCAGGAGTACGGCGCCCGAACGAGGCTCACGTGGGACCGGATCGACGCCTTCATAGACGAACACGACCCCGGAAACGGGACGGGTGGGGACCCCACGGTGTGATCGGGGCGCGCCGAACGGCGAGCAGCGCGACCACGACGATCGACGCCCAGACGACGACCCTCACCGGCGCCGCTCCGTCTTCTGCTCGATCCGTCGGAGCCACGTCGTGAGAACTTCCTCGGCCGTCACGAACGGATTGTACCAGACCGGGACGGAGACGCCGACGAGGAAGACGGCGGAGAAACTCCCGATCCATCGTCCGAGGAGCGCGTTCACCACCGGCAAAACCGTTGTCGTTCCGGATCGAACGGGGGCCCGGTTCGCGAGTCGAAAGAGCGGGATTTAAGCGCCCGACGACCCCCTTTTCGGACGCCAATGAAACTTCACGAGTATCAGGCGAAGGGAATCTTCGCCGATTCCGGGATCCCGGTTCCCGACTCGCAGCTGGCCGAATCCGTCGAGGAGGTCCTCGACGCGGTCGACGAGATCGGGTACCCGGCCGCCATCAAGGCACAGGTACACGTCGGCGGCCGCGGCAAGGCCGGCGGCATCAAGATCGCGACCGACCGCGAGGAGGCCGAACGGTACGCCGAGGAGATCCTGGGGATGGATCTGAAGGGCTACACCGTCGACCGCGTCCTCGTCGAGGCCGGCGTCGACTTCGTCGATGAGCTCTACGTCGGCGTGACGATGGACCGCGGCGAGGGCCAGCCCGTCCTGATGGTCTCGACCGAGGGCGGCGTCGACATCGAGGAGGTCGCCGCCGAGAACCCCGACGCGATCGCCCGCGAGCACGTCGACCCGGCCTTCGGCCTGCATCCCTACCAGGCCCGCAAGGTCGTCTACGACGCCGGCGTCGACGCCGACGTCGCCGGTGACGTCGCCTCCATCCTCTCGACGCTGTACGACCTCTACGAGGACAGCGACGCCTCCGAGATCGAGGTGAACCCGGTGATGATCACGAGCGACCGCGACGTGATCGCGGCCGACGCCGTGATGAACATCGACGAGGACGCGCTGTTCCGCCAGCCCGAACTCTCCGAGATGGCCGAGGAGTCCTACGAGGACGACCTCGAGCGCAAGGCCGGCGAGTACGGCTTCGATTACGTCCGCCTGTCGGGCAACGTCGGCATCATCGGCAACGGCGCCGGGCTCGTGATGACGACGCTCGACCTCGTCGACCACTACGGTGGGTCGCCCGCGAACTTCCTCGACATCGGCGGCGGGGCGAAGGCCGAGCGCGTCACGAACGCGCTGGACATGGTCTTCTCCGACGAGAACGTCGACGCCGTCGTCTTCAACATCTTCGGCGGGATCACTCGCGGCGACGAGGTCGCCAAGGGGATCAACGAGGCCCTCGAGCAGTTCGACGAGATCCCCAAGAAGGTGGTCGTCCGGCTCGCCGGAACGAACGCCGAGGAGGGGATGGAGATCCTGAACGCCGACCTCGTCGAGGTCGAGGAGACGCTGGAGGACGCCGTCCAGCGTGCGGTCGCCAATGCCGCGGAGGTAGAACAATGAGTGTATTCGTGGACGATGACACACGAGTCGTGGTACAGGGCATCACCGGCGGGGAGGGGAAGTTCCACGCCGAACAGATGATCGAATACGGGACGAACGTCGTCGGGGGCGCAGTCCCCGGCAAGGGTGGCGAGGAAGTCGCCGGCGTCCCCGTCTACGACACCGTCGACGAGGCCGTCGAGGCCGAGGACGCGGACGCCTCCGTGATCTTCGTGCCGCCGGCGTTCGCCGCGGACGCGATCTTCGAGGCGCTCGACACCAGCCTCGACCTCGTGGTGGCGATCACCGAGGGCGTCCCGACCCAGGACATGGCCAAGGTGAACAAGCGCCTTTCGGAGGTCGACACGCGACTGCTCGGCCCCAACTGTCCCGGGATCATCACGCCGGGCGAGTCGAAACTCGGCATCCTGCCGGGCAACATCTTCACCGACGGCAACGTCGGGCTCGTCTCGCGGTCGGGCACGCTCACCTACCAGGTCGTCGATAACCTCACCAACCGCGGCATCGGCCAGACGACCGCGGTCGGCATCGGCGGCGACCCGATCATCGGCACCTCCTTCATCGACGCGCTCGAGGCGTTCGAGGCCGACGAGGAGACCGACGCCGTCGTGATGTGCGGCGAGATCGGCGGCGAGGACGAGGAGCAGGCCGCCAAGTTCATCGGCGAACACATGGACACGCCGGTCGCCGGCTTCATCGCCGGCCGCACCGCGCCGCCGGGCAAGCGGATGGGCCACGCCGGCGCCATCGTCTCCGGCTCCGGCACCGGCACCGCCGAGTCCAAGATCAACGCGCTCAACGACGCAGGCGTTCCCGTCGGCGATACCCCCGAGGAAGTCGCCGACCACGTCGAGGACTTCCTGTAGCGCGACCCCGTCGCGTACGGCTCACGCCATCACGATCGTCCGATTTCGACTGCTCGATCCGCACGTCTTTATCCCGTCGCCCCGACCCCGATCGTATGTCCGACCCGACGCCGACGATAACCCGCGATTCGGAGGTCGACTACGAGGTCGTCGAGGCCGCCGACGGACTGGGCCGCGGCGTGTTGATCGACGAGACCGACGGCGCGCCGAACGTCGCGATGCGCCGATTCATCCTCGAACCGGACGCGACCGTCCCGCTGCACACGAACGCGGTCGAGCACGTCCAGTACGTCCTCGCCGGCGAGTACACCGTGACCCTCGACGACGAGGAGCGGACGGTCTCACACGGCGACTCGCTGTTCATTCCGGCCGGTACCGAGCACGCCTACCACAACGACGGCCCCGAGCGCGGGGCGTTCATCTGCGTGGTTCCCCACGGCGACGACGAGATCGAGCTCGTCGAGTAGACGGATCGCTTCGAGGCTTTGGATCCGCGTTTCTCGATCCGAGTTTGCTCCCCCAGTTCGACGTTGGTCACACGTTGTCGGCAGGCGCACCGTGCCCCTCCGGGGACCCCTCGAACCGGCTCAGCGAGAAGTACTCGAGGTCGACGAACTCGCTCGTGCCCTCGGTGACCAGGTCGGTCACGATCCGGCCCACCGCGGGCGCCTGTTTGAAGCCGTGTCCCGAGAAGCCGCAGGCGACGTAACAGCCTGCCGGGCCGACCGCGTCGATGATGAAGTCGTGGTCGGGCGTGTTCGAGTAGATGCCGCAGTAGCGGCCTTGGATCCCCGCATCGCGCAGCTCGGGGATCAGGTCGCCGAGCTGGTCGACCAGCTCGAGGATCGTCGACTCGTCCGGCGTCGCGTCGTACTCGTTGGGGTCGACCGCTTCCCCGGTGTGATGGGTTCCGACGAGGATTCCGCCGCCGACGTCGGGTCGGACGTACCACTCCCCGCCGGGCAGCGCGGTCGTGGGCACGAGCGACGAATACCGCTCGGCGTACTCCGCGGGCGGGTCGAGGAGCAGGACCTGTTCCCTGGTGGGGACGATCGGCAGCTCCACGCCCACCGTCTCCGCGAGCCGCGGCGTCCAGGGACCCGCGGCGATTACGACTTCCGAACACGCGATCCGCGTCCCGTCGACGTCGACGCCGACGACCGTGCTCCCGTTCTCGTCGGTCACGATCGACTCGACGGCGGTGCCGGTGACGACGGTCGCCCCCTGCTCCCGCGCGGCGCGCTCGAACCCCCTCGCGGCGTCGGAGCCGTCCGAGTACCCGGCCGCGTCGTCGGAGACCGCGAAGTCGTACCGCTCGGCGTCCGCGACCATCGGATATCGGTCGGGGAGCGACTCGCGTTCGTACCGCGTGACCGGAACGTCCAACTCCGAGAGGACCTCGTACCCGTCCTGGGCGTACTCGCCGCTCGGCGTCCCCTCGACGCCGAATCGGACGAGCGGGTTTTCGGCGTGTGAGAGCGGCTGACCCGTCTCCGCCTCGAAGCGCCGGTAGAACTCGTGGCTCCACCAGGCCATCCGGCTGTAGATCGCTTGGTCTCCGTAGTGGTGTCGGAGGATCGCCGAGGAGTCGCCCGTCGACCCCGCGGCGATCGCGTCCTTCTCGAGAAGCAGCACGTCGCGGTCGGTCTCCCGGGCGAGAAAGAACGCCGTGCTCGTTCCCATCACCCCGCCGCCGACGATGACGACGTCTGCATCATCGGGGAGGTCGTCCATACCCGCCCCGTTCGTCGTCCCGTCTTGTAAGGCTATGGCCGACGCCGGTCGGTGCTCGGTTCCGCCGAACGTGGCAAAGAACGTGAGAGTCGTGCTCGGGTCGGCCGAGCGGTTCGACCGTGATCAGTCGTCGGCGGGCGCGGCGCCGTCGGACTGGTGCTGCCGTTTCGTCCAGGAGAGCTTGCCGCCGGCCGCGAGGATGTCGAGCTCGCGGTCGGAGGCGTCAAGCGTCGCGGTGAACTCCCAGTCGCCGTTCACGCTGACCTGGAACTCCTCCTGGCCCGCGCGGACCGCGGCGTCGACGTCCTCGAGGATATCGAGGTCGTCACCCTGGTCGATCCGGTCGTAGGTCTCGGCGTCGATCTCGAGCGGGACGATCCCGAAGTTGAAGAGGTTCGCCTTGTGGATGCGGGCAAAGCTCTGTGCGAAGACCGCCTCGATGCCGAGGTACATCGGACACAGGGCCGCGTGCTCACGCGAGGAGCCCTGACCGTAGTTCTCGCCGGCCACGAGCACGCCGCCGTCGGCCTCGCGGGCGCGGTCGGCGAAGGTGTCGTCGATGCGCGAGAGCGTGAAGTCCGAGAGCCGGTCGATGTTCGAGCGGAACTTGAGGATGTCCGCCGTCGCCGGGATGATGTGGTCGGTCGTGATGTTGTCCTCCATCTTGAGGAGGGCTTCGCCGTCGACCTCGGAGTCGATGCCGTCCCGGAGGGGGACGTCGCCGATGTTCGGGCCCTTGATCAGCTCGTCGTCGATGGCCTCCTCGGGCGTGATGATGTCGGCGTCGTCCTGGCCCATTCCGTCGGTGTAGGTGTCGCCCATCTCGAGGCCGGGGGCCTCGAGGTCGCCGAGGTCGTCGGCCAGATCACGTGGGTCGACGATCTCGCCCTTGATCGCGGCCGCGGTGGCCACCTCGGGCGAACAGAGGTAGACGGAGTCGTCCTCGATTCCGGAACGACCCTCGAAGTTGCGGTTGAACGTCCGCAGGGAGACGGAGTCGGAGGCGGGCACGTGCCCGATGCCGATACAGGCACCACACGTCGCCTCGGAGAAGTTGACGCCGGCGGCCATCAGCTCGGCGGTCCAGCCCTCACGGGCCAGCATCTCGGAGGCCTGCTTGGAGCCGGGCGCGATGATCATCTCGGTGTGTTTGGCGACCTCGCGGTCCTCGAGCATCTTCGCGGCCGGGAGGATGTCCTCGTAGGCGCCGTTCGTACAGGATCCGATGATCGTCTGCTCGACCTCGGTCCCGGCGACCTCGTCGACCGGGACGACCTTGTCGGGCATCGACGGGCACGCGATGAGCGGCTCGAGGTCGTCGAGGTTCACCGTGATCTCCTCGGCGTACTCGGCGTCGTCGTCGGGCTGCAGCTCGACGTATTCGTCCTCGCGGCCCTGTCGGGCGAGCCAGCTCTTCGTCTTCTCGTCGGTCGGGAAGATGGAGGAGGTGGCGCCGAGCTCGGTGCCGAGGTTCGTGATCGTCGTCCGCTCGGGGATGGTGAGCGACTCCGCGCCGGGGCCGGTGTACTCGAAGACCTTGCCGACGCCGCCCTTGACGGTCAGCTCGCCGAGCAGGTGCAGCGCGATGTCCTTCGCCGTCGCCCACTCGGGCAGCTCGCCCTCGAGGTGGACGTTGACGACCTCGGGCATCTCGACGTAGTAGGCGCCGCCGCCCATCGCGACGGCGATGTCGAGCCCGCCGGCGCCGATCGCGAACTGGCCGAGCCCGCCGGGGGTCGGCGTGTGCGAGTCGGAGCCGAGGAGGGTCTTGCCGGGCGCCGCGAAGTTCTCCTTGTGAACCTGGTGACAGATGCCGTTGCCGGGGCGGGAGAAGTATGCGCCATAGGTGCCCGCGGCCGAACGGAGGAAGCGGTGGTCGTCGGTGTTCTTAAAGTCGAACTGGTAGGTCTGGTGGTCACAGTACTGCGCGGCCAGCTCCGTCTGGACCTCGTCCATGTCCAGCGCCTCGAACTGGAGCCAGACCATCGTCCCCGTGGTGTCCTGCGTGAGTACCTGATCGATATCGATGCCGATCTCCTCGCCGGGCGTCAGCTCGCCGTCGACGAGATGGTCATCGAGGATTTTCTCAGTTATCGTTTGTCCCATATCGACCGTAAGTCGAGTCGCCTCGGATATAAATCCCGCGAGTTTTTCGCCTATACGACCGTGTAGGATCGCTGTGTCCGGCAATTTTGGGGTGATCGAGATCGCGGTAACACGCAACAAAACTGGTCAGTGAGAACATAGGACACGGACGGCGATCGACGGCGATCGACGCCGATCGGTCTCGACGGCGCCGTTGAATGTCGTCGCGTGACTCCGACGTGGGCCCGTCGTGTGGCTCCGGCATAACCCGTCGATACGGTTTTGCCGGCTGGGGATCGATCGCTGGGTATGTTCGAATCCGGAGCCCGCGTCGCCGCCGCGCTCGAGGCGGCCGGCGCCGACCTCACGGCCGCACAGCGACAGCCGAACGGCGTCGATCTCACCCTCGGAACCGCCTACGAGCAGACCACCCAGGGACACATCGGCCGCGACGGAAAGACGGTCGGCGACCGAACGCCGGTACCGATCGCGGACGGGGATGCAGACGACGAGGACGTCTATCGGTTCGAACCCGGTGCCTACGTCGTCGAGTACGGCGAACCGGTCCGGATCCCCGAGGGGCACGTCGGGTTCGTCTACCCACGCTCCTCGCTGTTGCGGAACTCCTGTATGCTCAACACCGCGGTCTGGGACGCGGGCTATGAGGGGGTCGGCGAGGGACTCCTGCAGGTCGGCCGACCGATCACGATCGAACGCGACGCACGGATCGCCCAGCTCGTCCTCGCCGCGGCGGACCACGAGGACACCTACGACGGCGAGTATCAGGGCGAGGGGCTCTAGGGCCGCCGGCGGTTTATAAACCCGCGTACGCCAACGGACGAGCACGACGACGACGTGTGGTCACGGAATCGACGACGCCGACGTACAGGCACGGTGGGATCCCCGTGAGCAACGCGAACGGGGGTCAACCGCGCGAGTGAATGAGGTGTACGGGCACGGTGGGATCCCCGTGAGCAACGCGAACGGGGGTACACCGTGCGAGTGAACGAAGTGAACGAGCACGGTGGGATTCGAACCCACGACCATCGGATTAGAAGTCCGACGCTCTCTCCTGGCTGAGCTACGTGCCCTCATCGGAACGTACGGTCGATCGCTTATAAGGGATGAGGTTCGCGACCGTCGATCATCGTCGATCGACGTCGTCGCCGGCGCGACCGACCGGATCGGGGTCGCTCCGCAGCGCTTAATGGCGGTCGCGGCCGACGACGGAGTAATGCGCGTTATCGGTACCGTCGGGCTTCCCGGAAGCGGAAAGGGGGAAGCGGCGACGGTCGCGACGGAAGCGGGGATTCCGGTCGTCGTGATGGGCGACGTGATCCGCGAGGCGTGTCGAAACCGCGGGCTCGATCCGGCCGAGCACCACGGTCGAGTCGCCGGCGAGCTTCGCGAGGAGGAGGGACCCGACGCCATCGCGGCCCGGACCGTCCCCCGGATCCGGGAGGCGATCGAGACGGCGGGGTCGGACGTGGAAACGGTGCTCGTCGACGGGCTCCGGTCACCGGTCGAGCTCGAGCGGTTCCGGGAGGCGTTCGACGACGACTTCACGCTCGTGGCGATCCGGGCGCCGTTCAACGTTCGCGCCGACCGACTCGCCGAACGGGGCCGCGACGCGGCCGACGCGGACATCGAGGCCCTCCGGGAGCGCGACGAACGGGAGCTCGATCTCGGGCTTGGCGAGGTGATCGACGCGGCCGACGTCGAGATCGACAACACCGACTCGCTGTCGGCGTTTCGCGACCGGATCCGGGACCTTCTCGGGATCGACGCGGAGTCCGACGACACGACCGGGGGCGATGCCGTCCGGGCCGAACGGGGTGACGGATCGTGATCTACAGTATCGACGTGCGGATCGAGGCTCCGGTCAACGACACGGAGGTCACCGACCGGGTCGCCGACGCCGTCAGACACGTCTTCCCGGAGGCGGAGCTGACGTTCCGCGACGGCCGACTCGTCGCAGAGACGCACACGCTGGATCCGTTCTCGGACGTGCTCCACGAGCAGGAGATCCTCGATACGGCTCGCCGCGTGTTCTTCGAGACTGCCGACGAGGACGGGTTCGAGTTCGCGATCAAGAAACAGCCCGCCTTCGAGGGCGTCGTGACCTTCGCGGTCGGCTCGCCGGACGAACTCGGCGACATCGACGTCTCGGTGACGGTCCGGGAGCCCGACGTCGAATCGTTCATCGACCATATCGCCCCGCGGACCGAGGACGGGGTGCCGATCGACCCGGACGCCTGATCGACGCGGAATCGTGCGTCCCGCGGTGGGCGAATACGGGACCTACTCGACGTAGTCGTAGGTGCGCTCGTTCATCCGGCCCCAGCCGGTGAAGACGAACTCGCCGTCGGGGACGGTGAACTCCTCGACGTCGACCGACTTGTCGTAGTCGTGGACCTCGTGGACCTGCGTGTACTCCTCGAAGGAGAGGTCGTACCGCGACGCGAGCTGCTCGTCGATGTCGAGCGCCTCGATCTCCTCGCGCCAGCCGGGCCGGACCGTCTCGGAGTGGATCTCCGCCTGGGCGCCGGAGCCGTACGAACCGACCAACAGGCGCTCGCCGACGAACGCGTCGTCGAGGCCGCGCTCGGCGGCGTCACGGAGCGCGCTCGCGCGAGCCAGGTGGACCGATCCGGTGTACCAGTTGCCGACTACCCGCGAGAGCCCGAGGGTCGGCTCGATCGTCTCGGCGTACCACTCCTGATACCGGTCGGTCCCCTTGAGCGCGTCCATATACTCGCTGATCGCCTCCTCGTAGGCCTCCCGGGACTCGTAGTCGTCCTCGCGGGGCTGACGGCCGATCGACTCGGCCAGATCGTCCTCGATCGAGGTGTTTCGGGTGATGTGTCGGTAGGCGAACAGCCCCGCCTTCCGGACCATTCCCGGGAACGGGGTGTGGAACGGAGCGTACGCGACGGTGTCGGGCTCGACGGGACCGACGATCGACTCGTAGTCCTCGAGCGCCTCGCGCATTCGGGAGAGATACACCTGCATCGAACGCTTGCCGTCGACGCTGGGGAACTGCTGGTTCGGCTTGAGGAAGTCCGTCTCGTCCATGCTTCCGTAGCCCTGTTCGGTCGATAGCTCGACGATCGAGGGGTCCTCGGTGACGAGCATCGCGACGGCGCCGGCGCCCTGGGTGGCCTCGCCGGGGTCGCCCCGCTCGTACAGCGCCGTGTCGGTCGCGATCACCAGCGCCGCGCGACCGCGGTTGCGGCCGGCGCGGATCCAGTTGTATGCGTCGTCGATCGCCTGGGTGCCCGAGACGCAGGCGAACTTCCGTTCGCCCTTGTTGGCGTGTCGGAAGTCGCCGTCGTAGACCTGTTCGAGACAGCCGGCGATGTAGGTCGAGACCGGCTTCGAGTGGTCGAACGCCGACTCGGTCGCGACGTCGATCCGACCGATCTCGTCGGGTGCCAGTCCCTTCCGGTCGAGCAACGACTTGGCCGCGTTGGCCCCCATCGTGACGATGTCCTCGTAGACGTCCGGGAACGAGGAGGTCTCGAGGCCGAGCCCCTTCGTGTACTTCTCGGGGTCCTCGCCCTTTTTGGGGGCGAAGGTGTTCGGCAGGTCGAGCTGTAGCTTGCCCGTGCGGATCTCGATCGCGTCGATGCCGACGGCAGTCATAGCCAGGGGTTCGGGAACCGCCCATAAGGGCCTGTCGATAGGATGGTACGTCGTCCGTCGAACTCCAGGACGGTCGATGGACGTCCGTCGTGGGATTACGAGTTAGATGACTGATTCACACGCACCGGTCCGATCAGTCGTCATCATCGTCGTCGTCATCGTCGTCATCATCGTCGTCATCATCGTCGTCATCATCCTCATAAACAAATGCTATAACAAAGAATGAATCAAAATACGAAACGAGATAGGGGGAGGAGGGAGGTGG
>NZ_JARANU010000020.1:0-49958 GCF_029889855.1 Halopenitus sp. POP-27
GTGGGGACTGGGGGGACAGTCTCGACGGCGGCGGCGGCGGGGTCGACACGCTCGAGCTCGAGCGCCGCGTCGAGGAGCTCGAGAACGACGTCGACGCGATCGACGCCACCGTCTCGACGGTCCGGTCGGAGAACGAATCGGTCCAGGGAACCGTCGAGGAGATCGAGGAGGACATCCGAAACCTGCTCGGGATCTACGAGATGGTGACCCAGGGCGTCAACCCGTTTGCCGACGAGGTGGACGGCTTCGACGGCAACGGGTTCAATTCGGGGGGGAATGAGACCACGCTCGGACTGTTCGAACAGGGGGGAAACGACGCGACGACGGACCCGGGGCAGGATCTCGAGTTCGAGGGGAGTGGTAACGCGGACCCGACCGACGAGGGATCGCCAGTGGAGGACCCCGGCGAGCCGACGAACGACGAGATCGAACCGGAGCAGGAGCTGGAGACGGACTCCGCCGATTCGATCGATCCGGAACCGGCATCGGAACCGGAAACAACGGCGAACTCGGAGCCAACGACGAGGCGTTCGGAACCGGAAACAACGGCGGACTCGGAGCCAACGACGAGGCGTTCGGAACCGGAAACAACGGCGGACTCGGAGCCAACGACGAGGCGTTCGGAACCGGACGCAACGACCGATGGGTCGAAGAGCTTCAGCGACCTCAAGGCCGAATACGACCGCGGCGGTGCTGACACGACGGCGACGTCGACGAGGAACCCCGGCCCGGTACGGATGAGTACCGGATCGGTTCCGGTCACGGAGTCCGAGCGACCGAACAAGCCCGAGACGGATCCGGACTCGGAACCGAAACCGAAATCGGAACCGGAGCCTGAGGTCACCAACCCACCCGCCGACCGCGTCGAGACGGAGCGGACGCGACGCGAGGTCGAGGACACGCGACCCGAAAACGGGGTCGACGACGGCTTCGAGTACGTCGATGACGAGGACCTCGAGCCCGCCCGGCGGGACCCGTACCTGCGGTCGCTGCCCGAGGGGTACGTCGGTGACCTCCTCGTGATGGAGTGGCTCGAGTACCTCGTCGAGACGGCGACGGTGACGGATGCTGCGCGCGCGATCCGGTATTACGAGCGGATCGACTGGGTGTCGCCGTCGGTCGCCGAGCGACTGCGGGACTTCCTCGCGGGGTTCGGACAGGTCGACCGGAACGTCGTGGTCCGGCCGGGAACCGACGAGCTCGATCGGGACCACCACACGCGGAGCCTCCGGTACATCATCCAGCTCAACGAGGCGACCACGCGGGACGTGCTCGTCGAGCGGTGGGACGATCTGACCGACCGAGTGCTGCTTCCGGGGGCGCAGCCGGACGGGGATGGATCGGCTGCAGGCGACGGTCCGACCTCGATCGACGAGGCGAGATCGGGCGACGAACGCGGGATGGAGGGGCTGCCGGCGGACCTCGTCGGGGAACTGGGGAACGAGTGGCCCGGCGACGGCCGGTCCGGGGACGAACGCCTCGGAAACGGCCACCATCCGTCCCCGTCGACCCCGTCGGCATCGTCGGAGGACGACCGACCGTCGCAGCCGCGCCAGGGACGGGAGCGGGACCCGGATCGGAAGACGGAGCGGGAGCGGAAACGGGACCCGAAACGGGCCCCCAGCAACGTCGATCGCGACGCGACACGACCGACATCGCGGAGGGAGCCGGATGGGAATTAGCGTCTCCGCGTCGGCGGCCATCATCGCCGCCGGGCTGTTCATCGCGTTCGGGGCGATGTACCCCGTCGCCGAGAACGGATTCGACCGGGTGACGAGCGCACAGGAGACGTCCCACGACCGCGCGCTCGAGCGGGAGAACGTCGACGTGACGTTCGTGAACGCCACCGACGACGGGACGACGCTGAACGTCACGGTCGAGAACACGGGGGCGGAGTCGATCCCGGTCCCGCGAACGACGCTCGTCGCGGACAACGAGTACGTGAGCGTGGATCCGAGCGAGACGACCGTCTACGACGCGGACGCGGATCCCTCGACCGGCGATACGGAAACGGAGCTGTGGCTGCCGGGCGAACGGCTCCGGTTCTCGGTGCCGAGCGATGGAGAGAACGCGGTGCTCGTTGCGACCGAATCCGGGATCCAGGTCCGCGGAACGGTGGTGGCCGCCTAGATGGCGAGCGTCTCCATCTCACACATGATCCTCTTCATCGCGAGCCTCGTCATCGCCGCCGGCGTCGTCGGGACGGTGACCACCGAGGTCGACCGGGTCAACGCGGCGATCGAGGCGACCAGTATGGATGTCTCCGAGGACATCCGAACCGACGTGACGATCGTCTCGGATGCGGGCAGCTCGAACGTCTACGACTCGGGGAACGATACGGTGACCCTGCTCGTAAAGAACACGGGAACACAGCGGCTCGCCCCGGACGGTTCGGAGGCGGTGGTCGTCTTCGACGGCGTGTTCGTCGGCTCCGGAAGTATGGAGACGACGCTGCACGGCGGTTCCGGGGACTCCTGGGGACGGGGGGACGTCCTCGAGTACACGATCGACGTCGGGTCGATCGACACGGGCGACCACCGGATCCACCTGACGGTGAACGGCGACGAGGAAGTATTCGAGTTCAGACACGAATGAGGATGCCGAGACGGAGGACACCGAGATGAAGGACATCGAAACAGGGACTACCGAAACGGAGGAAACCGATGCCCCGAGATAACCTGCTGTCGTTGGGGCTCGAGAGCCACGACCGGGTGAACATGGAGCTCGGCGGCGGGATCCCCCGCGGGAGCATCGTCCTGATGGAGGGCGATTACGGCGCCGGGAAGTCGGCGCTCTCCCAGCGGTTCGCCTACGGGCTGCTCGAGGAGGGAGCGACGGTGACGATGCTGTCGACGGAGCTGACGATCCGAGGGTTCCTCGACCAGATGCACTCGCTGTCCTACGACGTCGTCCGCCCGTTGTTGAACGAACAGCTGCTGTTCCTCCACGCCGATTTCAACTCCGGCGGGGCGTTTTCGGAGGAAGCCGGCGAACGGATGCAGCTGTTGACCCGGCTGATGAACGCGGAGGTGATGTGGAACACGGACGTGATCTTCATCGACACGTTCGATTCGATCCTCCGGAACGATCCGACCTTCGAGTCACTGATCCGGAAGAACGAGGAGCGACAGGCCGCCCTCGAGATCATCTCGTTCTTCCGGGACGTCATCTCCCAGGGGAAAGTGATCGTGTTGACGATCGACCCCTCGGCGATCGACGAGGACGCGATCGGACCGTTCCGCGCGATCGCGGACGTCTTCCTCCAGCTCGAGATGATAGAGGTCGGCAGCGAAGTGCGGCGACAGATAAGCGTCAAGCGGTTCGCCGGAATGGGCGAGCAGGTGGGAGACACGATCGGTTACTCGGTCCGGTCCGGAACCGGCGTCGTCGTCGAGAGCCGGAACGTCGCCTAGGAAGAACGCAGTATGACAGAACAGGGTACCGTCAGGCCGTCGAAGGAACTCCGGCAGGTGGCACAGCGTCGGCCACACCTGATGCAGCACCTCCGGAAGTTCCGGCAGATCACGGGGGAGTTCCCGACGCTGATCGAGGAGGCGAAAGACGAGTACGAGACCGACCGACCGAACGTCCTCTACCCGGTCGGGGGACCGATATTCTGTCACATCTACGGCGACCTCGGACAGGACACGAAGTACTACGCCATCGAGCCGGAGCTCACCGGTGCGGAGGAACAGACCCTCACCGACGTCAAGGACCGCCTGCTGACGGTCTCCGGCGGCTACCGAGCCCCCGAAACGGAGGCCGAGTACAACGAGCTAATCGACACGCTGTTGGCGGAGGTCACCACGGTGAAGACTGGTGAAACCGGCCGACTCGGCCGGATCCGACATGCGCTCGACTGGGGCTCGCTCACCGTGACGCCGGAGACCTACGAGAGCATCCGTTACCGGCTTGCACGCGACATCGTCGGCTACGGGCCGCTCGAACCGGTGATGCGTGACTCGGCCAACGAGGACATCCACGTCATCGGTCCCCACGAGTGTCACGTCGACCACAGCGTCTTCGGGATGTTGGAGACCACGGTCGATTTCGGGAGCCGATCGAACTTCGACAACTGGCTGCGAAACATGGGCGAACGGATCGGCGATCCGGTTTCCGATGCGGACCCGATCGTCGACTCGACGCTACCCGACGGGTCACGCATCAACATCATCTACTCGGACGACATCTCGATCAAGGGGTCCTCGCTGACGATCCGGCAGGGCAGCGAGACGCCGCTGTCGATCAACCAGATCACGGAGTGGGGGACGCTCTCGCCGGAGCTTGCGGCGTATCTCTGGTTGTGTCTGGAGAACGAACAGACGGTGTTCGTCGTCGGGGAAACCGCATCGGGGAAGACGACCACGCTCAACGCCGTCCTCTCGTACATCCCGCGGGACTCGAAGATCTACACCGCAGAGGACACGGCGGAGGTGATCCCGCCGCACAACACCTGGCAGCAGCTGTTGACCCGCGAGGGCGGCGGCGAAGGCTCCGTCGACGTCGATATGTTCGACCTGGTCGCGGCGGCGCTGCGGTCGCGGCCCGACTACATCATCGTCGGCGAGGTCCGCGGCGCCGAGGGGCGGATGGCGTTCCAGGCCGCCCAGACGGGTCACCCCGTGATGTTGACCTTCCACGCGAGCGACATCGTCTCGATGATCCAGCGGTTCACCTCCGACCCGATCAACGTCCCCGAGACGTTCATGGACAACGCCGACGTCGCACTGTTCCAGAACCGGGTCAAGCAGGGCGATGAGGTGTTACGCCGGGTGACGAGTGTTCAGGAGATCGAGGGGTACTCCAAGGAGATGGACGGCGTCATCACGCGTGAGGTGTTCAGCTGGGACCCCGTTGAGGACCAGATCGTCTTCCAGGGGATGAACAACTCCTACGTCCTCGAAGAGCAGATCGCGACGCTGCTCGGCTACGCCGACACCCGCGACATCTACGACGATCTCCAGTTCCGTGCGTCGCTCACGGAACGAATGATCCAGGAGGGGATCGTCGGCTACCACGAGGTGAACGAGGCGATCACCGCGTTCCAGCGCGACGGGATCGAGGGACTCCCGTTCGATATGAGCCGCCGCTAGGAGGATCGAGTCAGGGATGTCCGTCGATAAGGCCGGAACCGGAATCTCGAACGCCCTGGAGTTCGTCTCGGACCTGCTGGAGTCGTACGACAAACTCGACGTCGACAGGCGGGAGTACGTCGGCTACATCCTCCTCCCGGCGACGCTGTTTCTCCTCCTTTCGACCGTCGTCGCCGTCACGGTGTCGCTGCCGCTGACGGTGACGCTGCCCGTGATCGGCATCGGGCTCGTGGTCTTTTCGGCGGCGGCGGTGTACCCGAAACTCTACATCAACAGCCGAAAGGCGCACATCGAGAACCAGCTCCACCTGGTGATGACGCACATGACGGTTCTGTCGACGACGAACATCGACCGGATGGAGGTGTTTCGGACGCTCTCCCGGGAGGAGGAGTACGGCGTCGCCGCCGAGGAGATCGGTCGCGTCGTCCACCTCGTCGACACGTGGAACCAGAGTCTCGACGACGCGTGTCGCCGCCGCGCCAAGGAGGTCCCCTCGAAGACGATGGCCGACTTCTTCGAGCGACTCGGCTACACGATCGGGGCCGGCCAGCCGCTCGAGGAGTTCCTGCTGTCCGAACAGGACGTGATGCTGTCGAACTACGAGACGCTCTATGAATCCGCGCTCGCGAACCTGGAGGTGATGAAGGACCTGTACATGTCGATGATCCTCTCCATGACCTTCGCGCTCGTGTTCGCGGTCGTGTTGCCGATCCTGACCGGGACCGATCCCACGCTCACGGTGATCGCCGTGATCGTCCTGTTCGTGCTGGTTCAGTCGGGCTTTTACGTCGTGATCCGGATGATGGCGCCGTACGACCCGATCTGGTACCATCCGGAGGGCGGTGCGCCCGGCGATCGTCGGCTCTATACCGCCCTCGGCGTTGGAGCAGTCGGGTCGATCGTGCTCATCGCGATCACCGGTCTCGGGATGAACGGCATCGGCCCTGGGCTTCCAGGACTGTTGTGGTTCCTCGATTCGACGCCGCTTCCGCTGTACATCTGTGTCCCGCTGACGCCGCTGTTCTTCACCGGGGTGATCCTTCGGCGTGAGGAGTCGGCGATCACCGCCCGCGACGAGGAGTTTCCGTCGTTCATCCGGGCGCTTGGGGCGACCGAGAGCGCCAAGCAGTCGACGACGTCGAAGGTGCTCGAGTCGCTCCGTGAGAAGGACTTCGGCGCGCTCTCGCCGTCGATCGAGCGCCTCTACCGCCGATTACAGATGCGGATCGAGCCGGAGGGTGCCTGGCGACGGTTCGCGATCGACACGCGGTCGTACCTCATTCAGAAGTTCTCGGAGATGTACCTGGTCGGGCGGCGAATGGGTGGCGACCCCAAACAGCTCGGCGAGCTCATCTCGGCGAACATGAACGTCGTCATCCAACTGCGCGAACAGCGGCGCCAGTCGGCCGTGACGCTGATCGGGCTGATCTACGGGATCACGGCGGCGGCGACGTTCGCGTTCTTCATCGGGCTCGAGATCGTCGCGATCCTCACGGATCTCTCGGCCGATCTCTCCTTGGATTCGATGGAGATCGGGCAGATCATCTACGCCGGCGTCTACGACCTTCCGCTCATCGAGTTTCTCTTGTTGACCATCGTGCTGTTCAACGCCGTGCTCTCGGCGATGATGATCCGAACGATCGACGGCGGCAACCCCGCGAACGGCTACATCCACTTCGTGGTGCTGACCTGGTTGGGCTGTCTGACCGCGATCGGCACGCGCGCGTTGGTCGGCGACCTGCTGGCGGTGTGACGATCCCGCGGAACGACGCTCCTGCCGGAGGGTGGTTTACTCGTGTGGATCGACGCGAGCCGCGCCAGCGGTCCTCACGGGGACGCCGACGAGAACACCCTTAAAACCATCCGCGAATAATCGAGGGTATGAGACACGTAACGGTTCCGCAAGACCGTATCGGCGTCCTCATCGGCGAGGGCGGCGAGACGCTGCGCGAGGTGGAGGATCGTGCCGACGTCCGCCTCGACGTCGATTCCGAGACGGGGTCGGTGGCGATCGACTCGACCGGCGATCCGGTCACGGCGCTGGTGGCTCCGGACATCGTCAAGGCGATCGGCCGCGGGTTCACCCCGGAAGTCGCGCTCTCGCTTTTTGACCACGACTTGCGGCGGTTCGAGCTGATCGACCTGGCGGACCACACGCGAAACGACAACGATATGCAACGGAAGAAGGGCCGGATCATCGGCGAAAACGGCCGGACGCGCGAGCTGATGGAGGAACTGACCGGTGCCGAGGTCGTCGTCTACGGCTCGACCGTCGGCATCATCGGCGACGCCGAGGAGGTCTCGGCGGTCCGGCGCGCGGTCGGGATGCTGCTCGACGGCGCCCCCCACGGTGCGGTCTATTCCTTCCTCGAGCGCAAATCGAACGAGCTCGATGACGACGTCGACTTCTCGGCTCCGCAGTGACCGGGGCCACCTCCCGGCCTCCACCGTGACCGGAGCCACCTCCCGGCCTCCACCGTGACCGGAGCCGCATCCTCGTCCGCATCGTGACCGGAACCACGAAGCACGGCACCGGGAACCGACCGGTCCGCCGTTGGGTCACGAGCTGCTCGGTGTCGGGTCGATCGGATAAACGCGGGTGTGTTCGTCAGCAACTACCACTTATAAATCGGACTGTGAGAACGTATACCACACGGATTTTTCCCTCCCCCGTTGGGCGCTTCGTCCAACCGGTAGCATAAGCCTTTTATAGAACTACAGACAATCACACTCTGTACTATGAGTCAGCGACAGCGAATGGGCAACCAGCCGATGATCGTACTTTCCGAGGAATCACAGCGCACGTCCGGCAAGGACGCGCAGACGATGAACATCACGGCCGGCAAGGCCGTCGCCGAGTCCGTCCGAACGACGCTTGGCCCGAAGGGGATGGACAAGATGCTCGTCGACTCGACGGGCGGCGTCGTCGTCACGAACGATGGCGTGACCATCCTCAAGGAGATGGACATCGACCACCCGGCGGCGAACATGATCGTCGAAGTCTCCGAGACACAGGAGGAGGAAGTCGGGGACGGAACGACTACCGCCGTCGTCGTGGCCGGAGAACTCCTCGATCAGGCCGAGGAACTTCTCGACCAGGACATCCACGCGACCACGCTCGCACAGGGATTCCGACAGGCCGCCGCGAAGGCCAAGGAGATCCTCGAGGGCGAGGCCATCGAGGTCACCGAGGACGACCGCGAGACGCTCACCGAGATCGCCGCGACGGCGATGACCGGCAAGGGCGCCGAGTCCGCCAAGGACGAGCTCGCTGACCTCGTCGTTGACGCGGTGCTCGCCGTGGCCGACGACGACGGCATCGACACGGAGAACGTCTCCGTCGAGAAGGTCGTCGGCGGCTCCATCGATGAGTCCGAGCTCGTCGAGGGCGTCATCGTCGACAAGGAGCGCGTCAACGAGAACATGCCCTACGCGGTCGAGGACGCGAACGTCGCGCTCTTCGACGGCGCCATCGAGGTCCAGGAGACGGAGATCGACACCGAGGTCAACGTCACCGACCCCGACCAGCTCCAGCAGTTCCTCGACCAGGAAGAAAAACAGCTGCGCGAGATGGTCGACCAGCTCGTGGACGTCGGCGCCGACGTCGTCTTCGTGGACGGCGGCATCGACGACATGGCCCAGCACTACCTCGCCAAGGAGGGCATCCTCGCGATCCGTCGCGCCAAGTCTGACGACCTCAATCGGCTTGCCCGCGCGACCGGCGGCCAGATCGTCGCCACCCTCGAGGACCTCGAGGAGGACGACCTCGGCTTCGCCGGCTCCGTCGCCCAGAAGGACGTCGGCGGCGACGAGCGCATCTTCGTCGAGGACGTCGAGCAGGCCCGCTCGGTCACGCTCATCCTGCGCGGCGGCACCGAGCACGTGGTCGACGAGGTCGAGCGCGCGGTCGACGACTCGCTCGGCGTCGTCCGGACGACGCTGCTCGAGGGCGCGGTCCTGCCCGGCGGCGGCGCACCCGAAACGGAACTGGCGCTCCAGCTGCGTGACTTCGCCGACTCCGTCGGCGGCCGCGAGCAGCTGGCCGTCGAGGCGTTCGCCGACGCGCTGGAGGTCATCCCGCGCACCCTCGCCGAGAACGCCGGTCTCGACCCCATCGACTCGCTTGTCGACCTCCGTTCCCGCCACGACGGTGGCGAGCTCGGCGCCGGCCTCGACGCCTACACCGGCGACGTGATCGACATGGAGGAGGAGGGCGTCGTCGAGCCCCTCGGCGTGAAGACCCAGGCCATCGAGTCCGCCACCGAGGCGGCCGTGATGATCCTCCGCATCGACGACGTCATCGCTGCTGGCGACCTCAAGGGCGGCAGCTCCGACGACGGCGGCGACGACGCGGGCGCGCCCGGCGGTGCCGGCGGTATGGGCGGCATGGGCGGCATGGGCGGTATGGGCGGCGCAATGTAAGCGTCGGCCGATAGGTCATACCCATCCGCTCACTCGACGATCGCTGCTCCGCCGTCACCCCGATCGCGTCCGGCCGCGAGGTCACGCCGATCGTGAACCGCCGTTTCGTTCTCACGTTTTATCGGAATTCTCCGGCCAGCGGCGGCACTGCTCATCCGTGCTATCTCCTCCGATCGTCGCCGTGGTCTCGATCGGATCGCCCGCCTCCCAGCGACTCGGACCGATCAAAACCCCCTTATGGGACCTCTTCGTACTCGCACGTATGGTTGATCCACTGGCGATCGGAGTCGCGACGGCGATCGTGCTCGTCGTCGTGTTCTTCTCCTCCCTCGAGGGAACCGGCTGGAGCCCGGCGGAGGACATCTCCGAGGAGGTGCTCGAGCGCCGCGCGGCCACCGTGCCCGAAACCGACTTCCCCGAGCCGATGAACCGCGCGATCGGCGGCGGTGGCGGCGCCGTCGCGGTCGGCGGCGGCGCCGAGGGCGAGACCGGCGAGCTCGAGGAGGGCGGCGCCGAGGAGTCCGCCGGCCCCGGCGACATCCCCGAGGACGAGGTCGAGTACTACGAGGTCGAGTTCGTCAAGGAGGGCGAGACGGTCGAGATCGCGAACGACGAGCCGATCCTCGACCAGGGCGAGGACCAGGGCTGGGACATGCCCTACGCCTGCCGGCAGGGCCAGTGTGTCTCCTGTGCGGCCCACATCACCGACGGTCCCTCCGAGGACTTCGTCGTCCACGACGACCAGCAGATGCTCGGCGAGGCCGAGATCGAGGACGGCTACACGCTCACCTGCGTCGCGTATCCGCGCGACTCCTTCAGCATCGAAACCGGCGAAGCGCCGTAACGATCGACACGCCCGGGTTTCGACGCCGCAACCGACCGATTTCCGATCGACTTTTCTCCCATCACGGGAACGTTCACCACACGAATGGGCTATCCGTTCGCCGCGCCGAATGGGTACGAGGAACGACTCAACCGGCAGTTCGCCGGCTATCTCGCGTACAGCCTTCGGATCGGCCCGGAGCTGTTGAACCGGATCCACGAGGACCAGCCGTTCTCGATCGCCGAGGGCGCCCGCGTCGTCGGGACCCAGGACGCGCCGCTTCCGCGGTACACCGACGACGGCCCGGATCGGGAGATCGACTGGGTCGTCCGCGACCCGGACCGGCTCATCGGGTACGAGTCGAAGTACGGCGACTCGCTGGGCACGACCCAGCTCCGGGACGAACTCGCGAAGCTGGAGCTGAACGCGGACGGACGCGACGTCGTCCTCGTCGCGGTGACCCCACACACGACGCCGCCGAGCGCAGTCGAACGGATCGACGACGATCGGGTGTACTGGGTCGGATGGAACACGGTCGCGCGGAAGCTCATCCGAACCGACGTCGACGATCTCACGCCCGAACAACGCCCGATCTGCGAAATGCTGCAGGACCTCTTCGAGGCGGAAGGAATGCACCCGTTTACAGGCTTCGACCACGCCGACAAGCTCCAGTATCGCTACTTCATCCGGGACCTCAGACAGGAACTGACCGACACGGACCTCGAACAGCCCGGGAAGATACACACCTCCACGACGACCGACCCGGAGCCGACCTCCTGGAAACGGCTCGTCCCCAAGCGCCTCGACGTCCCGTTCGTGCGCTCGTCCCGCGAGGACGACTGGAAGCGCCAGCGGTCGTACCTGACGGTCACGGTGGACACCGAGACCCACGACGTCCACGTCGGGGTCGTGTTCAACGTCCGGGAAGTCGAGGTGCATCGGGAGTACGTCGCCGACCGGCTCGATGACCTCCTCGCGTACGCCGCCGACCGGGATCTGGAGCTGTGGGCATCGATGAACAGCTTCAATCAGTGGACGGACGGGATCGCCCGAACCGACCGTCCCGCCGAGATGCGGCAGTGGCTCGAAACCGGCGCGAGGACCGTCGTGAGGGCTGACGAGACGGAGTACAAGAAGGCGATCGTCGTCCACGAGTGTTCCGGATCGACGCCGGCAGAGATCGTCGCCGAGGCCGCGGCGGAACTGCGCACGTTCCACGAGGACTTCCTCGTCGACGACGCGCTGTATCCCCGATCGACGCTTTCGGGGCGCGACTGAGGAACCGAACCGGACGTCGACCTGGCCCCGGCCCGAGACGGGGTATGCGTAACCGTTTGGTGCCACCACGACGATGTCGAGCACGGGAATGACGGTATCGACGGACGCGATCTATGGGATCTGTACGGATGCCGTCTACGAACGCGGCGAGAACTACCACGCAGAGGGCCGGATACGCGAGATCCACCGATTCGACGACGCGGTGACGGCGATCGTACGGGGCAGCCGGCACTACGACGTTCGCGTCGACCTCGTGGCCGACGGGTTCGACCCGAGATGTAGCTGTCCGTACGACGGGCCCGGTGCGTGCAAACACGTCGTCGCCGTGCTGTTACGGTGCGTCGAGGATCTCCCGCCGGACGAGGCCGACCGGATCGATCCCGTCCTCGAGGCCGCCGATCCCGAAGCGCTCCGCGCGTTCCTGCGCGAGGCGATCGCGACCGATGCCGGCCTCCGTGACCGATTCCTCGCCCGGTCCGACGAGGAGGGGACGCGATCAGTCGACGGGATCCGCGCCGAGATCGACCGCCGGTTCGAGGAGACGAACCCGGACTACGACGTCGTCTTCGAGCCGGTCGACCTCGACGAGTTCCTGGAGCTTGCGGAGACGCACCGCAGCCACGGTCGCCACCTGGCGGCGGCGACGGTGTACCGTGGCCTGACCGAATCGCTCGACGACCATATGGAACTGGTCGACGGCTCGTACGACCACTTCACGAGGGCGTTCACGGCGGCGCTCGACGGCTACGTCGACTGCGTCGCGGCCGCAGCGACCGACGACGCCGTCGATACCGCCGTTTCGTTCCTCGAGGACCGGGCAACGTCCGGCACGCCGTTCCTCGCCGAGCGCTTCGAGCGGGCGGCCGCGGAGCTACGCGACCACACCGAATGAAGTCGGGAAAAGGCTTACTCGGGACGCCCCGGAGGGGATCGATATGGACGACTCGACGACGTCACGAACAGGACCGACTGAAGCGACGGGCGCACGATGACGATCGCCGACCAACCCATCGGCGCGTTCCTTTCGGACGTCGCCTCGGCCCGCGTGACGCCAAGCGGCGGCGCGGTCGCAGCGATCGGCGGCGCGATGGGGGCTGCGCTCTGTGGAATGGTCTGTATCCACACGATCGAACACGGGGACGACCGCGCTCCGGCGAACGCCACGGAAACGGCCACGAATCCGGGGCGGGCGAACGCCGAGACGTCGCCCCCGGACTTCATCGTGCTCCGAAACGCCTTCGAGAGCCGCCGCGAGCGGCTTCTCGATCTCGCGGACGCGGACGTCGCCGCCGTCGATGCCGTCGGGGAGGCCTTCGCGGCCGACGGCAGCCCGGATCGCCAGCACGAGGCCGCGAAACGAGCCACCGAGGTGCCGATCGAGACGGCGGCCACAGCCCGCGACGTGCTGGTGGATGCGATCGCGGTGACCGAGCACGGTACTCGGAACGCCGTTCCTGACGGGGTAACCGGCGCGTTCCTCGCACACGCCGCAGTGCACGCGTCGGTCGCGACCGTTCGTGCCAACCTCGATCACCTCGAGGACGAGCCGGCAGCGGCGTTCGCCGAGCGGGCGGACGCGATCGAGGCGGACGCGGACCGATCCCTCGCCGCCGTGTGTTCGGCGGACGTCACTGCGGATCGGGAGTGACGGTGGTGACGGTAGTGGTCCCGAACGCACCCGTGCGTTCACGCCCGAACCGATCTGACGGCCGGCGTCCGCTCAGAAGCCACCGAACCGGAGAGAGACCATCACGAGGATCAACGCCAGCTGGAAGCCGCCCTGGACGCCGCCGAGTTTCGCGTTCTGTCGGCCGATCGCGGCGATGACGCCCGGATCGGGGTCCGGCGAGGTCATCTCCTGATACATCCGGACCTCGCCGGGCAACAGGAATCCGAACCCCTGGACCGAGAGCACCGTTACGATCGCCAGCGCGAGGACGACCGCGGGAGTCGTCGGCTGCAGCGACCCGATCGTCGTTGCGACCCACGCCAGCGATCCGACGGCGACGACCGCGAACGGAACCTGCCAGCGGCGGTCGTCGAAGGCATCGAACCGCCAACCCAAACACAGCAGAACCGGCACGAGGGTGACGGCCGTGAACGCCGCAAGCCAGGGCTCGGCGTTCGGGAACAGCCCCAGTCGCTGCGCGAGGACGATCCCCGAGGCGATCGTCACGAGCGCCATCGAGGGCAACAGAAAGGCGGTTTTCGGGGTCAATCGCTCGAAGACCGCGGCGCTTTGCTCCTCGTCGAGCCCACCGACCACGGGGCCGAGGACCGCGCCGAGGAAGACGTCGATGCCGGTCCAGAGGATCCCCGCCATCACGTGGATGTAGATGTGGTGTTGCAGCGACGCGGCCGTCACGGCGTAGCCGAGCGCACACACCGCAAAGAGCACGACGCCGCCGGCGAAGGCCGGGTTGGCGCGTCGTCCCAGCCCGCCGACCGTCGCGCGTATCGATGTCGTCGACATACACGAGCCCCTGGCCGGCGCGATCCCCGTAAGTCTACGGATTCCGTGGGTTCGCCGCGCCGGGCGGCCCCTCCCTCGCCGAGTCACCACCCTCCACGTCGTCACGTCGGGCGGGCGTCTCGACGTCGCGATCGGCACCGGGAGATGCGGGATGATCGTCCGTCGGGGTCTCGGTCGCGTCCGTCTCGGTCGCGAGTCCGTCCAATCCCCACTCGGCGGCCCGGTCGGCCGCCTCCGCGCGTGCCTGATCGCGGATGGCCGCGATCCGGTCCTCGTCGGCCAGAAACGCCTCGACGGCGCTCGGCTCCTCGCGTGGCGTTTTCCCGACCGACCGGTCCGCGGGCGCGTGCTCACGCGTTCGATCGGCCAACGCCGCGTCGTCGGCCAGCTCCCGAGCGGGAGCCCCCGGTGGAACCGCAAGCGTCTCGTCGTCGTGGACCGCTTGGAGCGCGTCCGGCGGAAGCTCGTACACCTCGACCCGATAGGGACCGGTGAGCGCGACGTCGGCGAGCGCCGCGGTTCCACCCCGGTCGGTCTCCGTGTTGTACGCGACCGTCGGCACGCCGTCCGCGAAGGTGATAACCGCCCGTGCGTCCCCGCCGAGCAACAGCGTCTCCTGGGGGACGAGCGTGAGGTAGCCGTCCATTCCCGCCTCGAGGACCGAGCGCAACACCACGCCCGGATCGGTGAGCACCCGTGACCGGCGGAGATCGCCGTTGGGAACCGGAAGATGATCGAGCGTGAGCGAACGCTCCGCGTTCACGGAGCCCGACTCGGACGGCTCCGCGCCGAGAGTGCCCGAGTCGGGCGGCGGCTCGGCGTCGGTCATATCGTCTCCGGAACGACGGCGCTCCGGAATCGGTCGGCGAGATCCGCACCGCCACCCTCCCGAACCGTGATCGACGACGCCGCGCGCCGGAACGCCGACGCCGCGGGACTGTCGGGCGCGTGTGACAGCAGCGGTTCACCCGCCTGTCGCGCGCTCCGCACGACGTCGGCGGCGGGGATCCGTGCCAGGGTCGGTCCGCCGAAGTGGCGGTCGGCCTGCTCGGCGATCCGATCGATGTCCTCGCGAACCTTGTTGAACAGGACGCCGGCGGTTCCGGTGCCGTACGAGCGGGCGTACTCCTGCACCTTCAGGCCGTCCGAGAGCGCGGGGATCGTCGGCTGGACCACGATGATGACGCGATCGGCCAGGACGACCGGGAGGACCGCGGATTTCGACCCGAGCGCAGCCGGCGAGTCCAACAGGATGACGTCGGCGTCAGCCGCCAGCTCGGCGACGACGTCCCGCAGTCGCCCCGGATCGGCCCGGTCGAACCCCGCAAGCGAGGTCCCACAGGGGACGACCGACATCCCGAAGCGGTCGTAGGTCGCGTCCGCCACGCTCGTTGCGGTTTCGGCGACGAGCAGGTCGTGGAGGGTCACCTCCACGTCCGCCAGTCCCGCGTGAAACAGCAGGTTCGCCATCCCGGTGTCGGCGTCGATGACGGTCACGTCGTGTTCTGCAGCCAGCGCCATTCCGAGCGCGAGGGTGCTCGTCGTCTTACCGGTCCCGCCCTTCCCGCTGGCGACCGCGAACGCTTCGACCATTGATCGCACCTAACCGCGATGTCCTAAAAGTGACACGGGACGCCGCGGGATCGACCGAGGGGACGGAGCCGGAATCGAAACCCCTTTCATCGGACCGCGATTACGCCCGAACGAGCCGAGGTAGCCTAGCCTGGCCAAGGCGGCAGATTCGAAATCTGCTGTCCGTTCGGACTCAAGGGTTCAAATCCCTTCCTCGGCGCTTTTTCGTCTTCGTGCTCGAACGCCGAGGTCACGCTCCGTCCAGCGACCGTTGATCCGGTTTCAGATCGCCGCGTGTTCGTCGACGACGCTTGTCGTAGGCCGCCTCGAGCTTCGCGTTCGTCGCCCGCGAGACGAGATAACAGTCGACCGGGCTGTCGTCTGCGGGATGAGCCGTCGCGACCCAAACGTGGCCGTCACCGGCCGACAGGTCATCAGCCCACCGCTCGGCGGCGTCACGACTCGGGAAGGAATGGCGGACGCCGTCCTCGAAGACGAGCGTCCCGGCCTTCGCGTTTCGTTTGCGTGCGGACGGCTTGATCGCGACGACGACGCTCACACGCGGTCGTGGACGGCGATCGAATAAAAACCCCGTCAGACGCACGTCCGGTGCAGGCAGCGATCGGCGGTCGCGGAAACGGAGACGCATGCACCCGACGACCGACGAGCGGAACCGTGGTCAGTCGTCAGCCGGGGCGGGTTCGGCGCCCGACTCAAGCACGTCGCCACAGAGCCGGTCGAGTGCGTCAACCATCGCGATCACGCTCGCGCGGGTGATGTCGGCCTCGGCGGCCTCGACGGTGACGGTCCGATCGCCACGCGAGAGCTCGACGACGACGGTGACGACGGCGTCGGTCCCGCCGGTGATCGCGTCGACGTGGTAGGAGTCGAGCTCGAACTCGACGTTCTCGTCGGCGAGCGCCTCGCGGACCGCCGTGACGGCCGCATCGACCGGCCCGGAACCGTGACCGGAGGCCACACGTTCCTCGCCGCCGACGCGCAGTCGGACCGAAGCGGTCGGGAGGCCGGACCCGGAGGACGCGGTGAGATCGAGCAGTTCGACCTGGCGGTCGCGATCGCGTTCCTGGACGTCGTCGGCGATCGCCAACAGGTCGGCGTCGGTGACGCGCTTGCCGCGGTCGCCGAGATCCTTGACGTGCTCGACGATCGCCGAGAGCTCGTCCTCGTCGACGTCGACGTCGTGTTCCGACAGCGCGGCCGCCACGCCGGCGCGACCGGCGTGTTTGCCGAGCACGAGCCGGCGCTCACGCCCGACGACCTCGGGCGGATACGGCTCGTACATCGCGCCGTCCTTGAGCGTGCCGTCCGTGTGGATGCCGGACTCGTGGGCGAAAGCGTTCGCCCCGCAGACCGCCTTGTTCGGCGGCAGCGACACGCCCGTCGCCTCCGAAACGAGCCGGGCGAGTCGGTACAGCCGCTCGAGCTCGACGGTCTCGACGTCGTAACACCGGTCCAGCGCGATGGCGACCTCCTCGAGCGCGACGTTGCCTGCGCGCTCGCCCACGCCGTTGACCGTGGCGTGGACGAAGTCCGCACCCGCACGGAGGCCGGCGTGAACGTTCGCCATTCCGAACCCGAGGTCGTCGTGGGTGTGCACGCCGGTCGGGCCGAGGTCGGCGAGGCCGGAGACGATCTCGAAGGTGCGTTCGGGACTGGCGGCGCCGACGGTGTCACAGTAACAGAACCGGTCAGCGCCGGCGTCGTGGCCCGTCTCGGCCATTCGGTGGAGGTACGACCGGTCCGCTCGGGAGCCGTCCTCACCGAGCAGCTCGACCCAGAGGCCGTGGTCCTTGGCGTACGCGATGAGCTCCTCGACGTTCGTCAGTACGTCTTCGCGGGTCGACCCGACCTTCGTCTCGACGTGTCGGTCCGAGGCCGGCACGACGAGGTTGACGCCGTCGACGTCACAGTCGAGGGCGTGGTCGATGTCCGCCTGCACGCCGCGGGCGAAGCTCGTCACCGTCGCGTCGAGCCCGGCGTTGGCGACCCGCCGGATCCCCTCGCGTTCACCCTCGGAGGTGCACGCCGACCCCGCCTCGATCACGTGGACGCCGGTGGCGTCGAGTTCACGCGCGATCTCGAGCTTCCGCTCGGGAGTCAACGAGACGCCCGGCATCTGCTCGCCGTCGCGTAACGTGGTGTCGAGCAGTCGAACGGAATCGCGATCGGAAAGCGGTGTGAGAACGGCATCGTCTGCTGGCCCGTCGTGAGAAGGACGAGCCGGGTAGTCGGTGTTACCGGAGAATTTCACGGCCAGCCGCCGTGTGGCGACTTCCTCTATCCTCCGAATTACCACGAGTATCTCGTGTCATTCGTGTTCGTGTGAACGGTGCCCATCCTAATAAGGTATCGGGTTTTCGAACGATCGATCACCGAGAAGGGGCCGAAACGATGTCTCGGAGACGACCGCCTACGTCTACGTCGTCGTCACCCGGGAACGTCGGTCGTCCCGTCCGGGTGGACGAGTTCGATCCGGTCGCCCGGCTCGACGGCGGCGGCCGCGCCGGCAGGCAGTTCGATGACGGCGTCGCCGCGGCCGCGGCCGAACCCGAGGAAGGGACGCAGCCGGGTGACTGCGGTTACCTCCCCGTCGATGACCCAGACGGCGTCGATCGCGAACGGAACGAACGCCATATGCAGCGTCCGCGATTTCGGTTCCCCGAACGGAAACACGAGCGCGTACTCGTCGGGGATCGATCGACGAAACATCAGTCCACGGGCCCGCGAGAGAAACGAGTCGGCACGGTCGACCCTGGTGGCGAGGGGAGCGACTTCGAGCGACGAGTGACGATCCCCTTCGGCGGCGGGACGATGAACGAGTCGGGGGGACACCGGTGGAACTGGTGCGGAAAGCTGAACCGATCGCGGTCAGGCGATCAGGCCTTCCTCGGCCTCGAGCAGTTCGTGATACCGGTTCCGGATCGTTACTTCGGAGATGTCGGCGACCTCCGAGACCGCGGCCTGCGTCGTCTTCTCGTTGGTGAGCAGCGCGGCGGCGTAGACGGCGGCGGCCGCGAGACCGACCGGCGATTTCCCGGAGTGGACGCCCTTCTCCTTTGCGTTCTTCAGCAGCTGCTTGGCACGCATCTCGGCCTCATCCGAGAGCTCGAGTGCGGAGGCGAACCGCGGGACGTACTGTTCGGGGTCCGCGGGCTTGACCTCGAGCTTGAGCTCGCGGACGACGTAGCGGTACGTCCGGGCGATCTCGGACTTCTCGACGCGGGAGACGTCGGAGATCTCGTCGAGGCTGCGCGGGACACCGGCCATCCGGGCGGCGGCGTAGACACACGACGTCGAGACGCCCTCGATCGAGCGGCCGGGAAGGAGATCCTCGTCGAGCGCGCGCCGGTAGATGACGGAGGCGGTCTCGCGGACGTTGTCCGGGAGGCCGAGCGCGGAGGCCATCCGGTCGATCTCGCCGAGCGCCTGCTTGAGGTTGCGCTCCTTGGAGTCACGGGTGCGGAAGCGCTCGTTCCACTTGCGGAGCCGCTGCATCTTCTGGCGCTGGCGGCCGGACAGCGACCGACCGTAAGCGTCCTGGTCGCGCCAGTCGATGTTCGTCGAGAGCCCCTTGTCGTGCATCGTGTTCGTGGTCGGGGCGCCCACGCGGGACTTCTCGTCCTTCTCGCGTGAGTCGAAGGCCCGCCATTCGGGTCCTCGATCGACCGAGTCGGCCTCGACGACGAGTCCACAGTCCGAACAGACCGTCTCGCCGTGCTCCTCGTCGGTGACGACGTGGCCGTTACACTCCGGGCACGTGAGCCCTTCGTCGGATTCCGTTTCGCGCTGGGAGGTTCTCTCCCGCGTATGTGTGCGTTCACTCATAGATGCCATCCCCCTGGGTGGGTCAATAAGATCCCAAGGAAGTGCTTACCCGAAAGACGGTGGAACGACACTTAAATCGACCGGAATCCGGAGCCACCGAACCGAACGAATGATCACGATATACGATGGTATCGACCCACACGGATGTGGAGAGATACCGAAGACCCATTGCGGGTGGACACGTGATCGATCGCTATGGACGGGCCACGCGTCGTTTCCCTCGCGCCGAGCGCGACCGCGATCGTCCGCGAGCTGGGGGCCGCCGACCGGCTCGTCGGGGTGAGCCATCACTGTGACCCCGGCGACGCCGACCCACCACCGGCCCGCGTCGGAGGATGGACGACCCCCGATCTCGACCGTGTCGACGAACTCGCTCCCGATCTCGTGATCACGAACGACGCGCTGCAAGCGGCGATCGCAACGACGCTCCGGAACCGCGGCCACCAGGTCGCCCATCACGAGCCCGAACGGCTCCCCGACGTGATCGGATCCGTCGTGGCGATCGGCGAGGCGATCGGCCGACCGACCGCAGGGACCCGGTTTGCCGACGATCTCCGCGCCAGGCTCGACGCCGTCGAGGCGAGCATCGACTCGGCTCGCGCCGCCGGAACGACCGATCGACCGGTCGTCTACTGTGAGGAATGGTCAGACCCACCGATGGCTGCCGGGAACTGGGTCCCCGACGTGGTCGAGACCGCGGGCGGGCGATACCCGTTCGTCGATCCCGGCGAGCGCTCCCGGGAGATCACCCGTGAGGAAGTCGAACGACACGACCCCGACCACGTGATTCTACACCCCTGTGGCTACGGCGACCGCGCCGACCCGAGTACGATCCACGACCGCGACTGGGATCTCGACGCATCGGTCCACGCCATCGACGACGACCTCCTGAACCAGCCCGGCCCCACCCTGATCGACGGGGTTGAACGAGTAGCGCGGATCCTTCATTCCGACGTCGTCGGCTCGCCCGGCACGACCGAAGACTGACGGCCCGGGTCAACTCGGGATCGACGATCCGGACAGACGGCACGGATCGGCCCGAAACGACGGACCGGACGGTCGGCCGATCGACCGACACCCGTATCCTCGGCGGCGACGGATCGTCGGCTATGCAGATCGGTGTCGGAAGCGGGAACCCGGTGAAACGCGCGGCGGTCGCGACGGTCCTCGACGGGAACGTCGAAGCCGTGGCGGTCGACAGCGGCGTCTCCGAGCAGCCGTGGGGCCACGCCGAGACCGTCCGCGGGGCCGAGACGCGCGCCGCGGCCGCCCGCGAGGCGGGCTACGATGTCGGCGTCGGGCTTGAAGGCGGCGTCGCGCCGATCGACGGAACGGACGGCCTCTACCTGATCATGTGGGCCGCGATCGACGACGGAGCCACGGTCGGGCGAGGCGCCGGTCCGAGCGTTCGGCTCCCCGCTCCCGTCGCGGAACGGGTCCGTGACGGCGAGGAGCTCGGCCCGGTAATGGACGACGTTACCGGAGAACGCGGTCTCGCACGGGAGAAAGGAGCGATCGCGGTGTTCACGAACGGGCGGATCGATCGAACCGACGCGCTCGCAACCGCCGTCGACGGCGCGCTCGGCCCCATCGAGACGAACCTGTACGATTCCTCGCACTGATCCGGCACGTGGCACTCGACGTCCCCTGACCTTTTTGACCGATCACGAGCCAGACGGCCCGTGCAGTGATTTCCGTCCCGGGACGGAACGCGGGTGTGCGACACGGACGGTCCGGGATCGGCGTCTTCGACGTGATCGAACCGACGACCCACGGTCGGACGGACTCGCGGACTGGCTCCGCCGTCGGGTCGATGGCCCGGTTCGGGGCCCGTGTCGCCTGTTCGCCACACACAGCCCCCGATCGGCCGATCGGGGGCTTCCCGGGTGGAGTCATACCGCCGGATCGAGTCCCGTCGAACGCGAACTCATTCCTGGAGCGCCTCGGTCTCGTTCACATCCGCGGTCTCCTCGACCGCCGTCGTCAGCGAAACGTTGAGCGCAAGCATCGATCCGACGCCGCCGACGAGCGTGACCACGTTCTTCAGTGCGTGATCGAGGACCGCCGCGCCGAGGGCCGTTGAGACGCCGATCGGCGTCAACCCGACCATGATCGCGGTGAAGGCGCCCTCATAGAGGCCGATCCCGCCGGGGGAGATCGGGATCACCTTCGCGAGGTTGCCAACGCTGACCGCGAAGAAACAGACGGCAAGCAGCGTGATCGGGTCCAACTCGACCGCAAAGGCGGCGAGAACGATCGCCGCGACGAGCACGTCGAGCACCCAGATGACCACGCTTACGGCACCGACCCGGGAGAAGGCGATCGGGTCGCCGCCCACCTGTTGCACGTCGCCGACGAACCGCTCGAGGACGTCGGCGACCGCCGTCCCGTAGGAGTCGGTACTCACCCGTGAAACCAGGGACCGAACGTGATTCGAGTCCGACCGCGCCGACAACACGATCCCGATCACGGTGCCGACCGCGACGAGACCGACGCCCATCGCGACGAGTGCGGCAGTCCAACCGGCGTTGCCCGCCGTCTCGCTATCGGTGAGCGCGGCGATCACCTCACCGAGCCGACCGGAGGCGGCGTACCCGACGAGGACGGCGCCGGAAAGTCCCGCGAGGGTCAACAGGTCGAAGACGCGCTCGGCCGCCAACGAGGCGAATCCCGACGGATACGGGATCCCGCGGCGGACCTTCACGATGTACGCGCGGATCGCGTCGCCACCCCGGGCCGGCAACACGAGGTTGCCCGTCTGCGAGACGAAGACCGCACCGGTCAGGAACCCGATCCGTTCGGTGAACCCGAGTTCCCGAAGGATGTCCCGGTACCGATAGCCCCGGAGCGGCCACGACAGGAGATACACGACGGTCGCGACCGCAAGAAGCGTCGTGTCAGCACGGCGCATCTCCGCGATCACGGCGCCGAAGTCGATGTACGTCGACATCAACGCGACCGCGACTGCAACGAGCAGGAGCCCGGCCGTGAAGCTCGCACGCGGGGTGATCCGTGGTTGGACCGACAGTTGCCACCAGAGCCGCAGCAGCTGTGAACCCATCCCGAAGACGTCACGGACGAGGTCGACCTTCGTGTCGCCCTTCGGCTCCCAGTTGACGGGGAACTCCGTGACCGCGAGCCCCGACCGCTGTGCCCGAACCAGCAGCTCGGTGTCCCAGAACCAGTGGTCGTCCTCGACGTCGTCGACGAGCGCCCGGAACGCGTCCCGCGACATCGCCTTGAACCCACACTGGTGATCCCGAACGTCCGACCGGAGGACTCCTCGGACGAGCAGGTTGAACACGCGGGAGGGGACACCCCGTTTGGCCGGCCGGTCGGCCTCACGGCCCGGCATCCATCGCGATCCGGTCGCGACGTCGTACTCGCCGGACCGGATCGATTCGACCAGCTCCTCGAGGTGGTCGAGGTCGGTCGCCAGATCGGTGTCGAAGTAGACGAGAACGTCGCCCTCGGCGTCCCTGAAGGCGCGTTCGAGCGCCCCGCCGCGTCCGAGTCGCTCGTCGCTGTGGACGTGCCGAACCCGATCGTCGGCGGCCGCGAGCCGGTCGGCGATCTCGGGAGTCCGGTCCTCACAGCCGTCCTCGGCGACGATCACCTCGAAACCGTTTCGCGGGAGGAACCCCTCGAGTGCGGCGATCGTTTGCCCGACGGTGTCCTCGATCGTGGCCGCCTCGTTGTACGCGGGAAGAACCACGCTCACACGAGCACCGTCGGAGTCCGTCATCACCGCCACTTCGCTCCGGGCGAGGTAAGTACCTTCTGAAGCATGGGACGGTTCGGAGACGTCGTGGATCGAACCGTTCAGGGATGCTGAGAGTCGATCGACGTTCGTGGGTTCGACGATCGACACGCGTGGTCTCGACGGTGGCAGCGAGGATTTGCGGATCGTACCCACGCCGGTGCGATCGGCGTCGGATCGAGCCCTCCAAGACGGAGAAATCGACGGACTGCACCGTGTTAACCGATCCTACCAAACGGTGCTTATGGGGTCACACCGTAGGATCGTCCATGAGCGCGACGACCTCACAGTCCGGCGACGCGACGCTGACGGAGAAACAGCGGCGCATCCTCACGTACCTCCGGGCACGAGCTGACACGCAGACGTACTTCAAATCGCGGCTCATCGCCGACGAGCTGGGTCTGTCGGCGAAGGAGGTGGGTGCGAACCTCCGAACGGTCCGTCAAGCGGACACGGATCTATCGATCGAAAAATGGGGGTATTCCTCGGGGACCACGTGGATGGTCGAGCGCTGATCGAGGCGAGTGCCGATCGGCGCCAACGCCGCGTGTCGATCCGCGCCAACGCCCCGGATCGAGCGATGGGTTTTCCACCAAAGACGGCCGAGTGGAACCCGTGACACCTGCGTTGCTGTTCGATATGGACGGCGTGATCCTGTCTGGCCGGGGGACCCATTCCGGCGTCTACCGAGCGGCCGCACACGATGCACTCCGTGACTCGGGCGTGGACACCCGGACTCGAACGGGACTTCCGGGTGATCCGACGACTGCAGAGCCGCCCGATCCCGGGGTCCTCGATGCGCTCGAGGCGGTCCGTTACTCGCCGGCCATCGACGAGGCGTGCTCGCGATTGGGCGTGGATCGGGACGCGTGGTGGCGGGCGCGTGAACGACACGCATCGCGACGAACGAACGCCCGCGTTCGGTCCGGTGAACGGCCGACGTACCCGGACGTCGACGCGCTCTCGACGCTCTCGGCCGATCGGCCGCTCGCGCTGGTGACGAACAACCGGACGGCGACCGCCGAGTTCGTCGCGACCTACTGCCTCCCGGGCCGGTTCGACGCCGTCGTCGGCCGAAAGCCGACGATCGAGTCGTACCGGCGACGAAAGCCGGAACCGGAGTTCCTGAAGCGTGGCCTCGCGGCGCTGGGGACCACATCGGGGTCGGACTCGAAGGCAACGTCGGAGACGGAGGTATGGTCGGACTCAGCGTCAATGCCGGGATACTACATCGGCGACCGGGAAACCGACGTGATCGCTGCCCAGCGAGCCGGGATCGAGTCGATCGTGATCGATAGACCACACGCCGACCCCGACGGATTCGCGATCGCCCCCGACCACGTCGTCGATTCCCTGTACGGGATCGAGGCCGTGATCGACGGCTGACCACCCTACTCCGGGTCGTACCGCACGTACGCGGCCGCGTCGTCGGCGAACGCCCGCGCATCGGGGCCGAACGAGTCCGCGTATCGAACGACGAGCGTGATGAGCCGCTCCGGGGTACGGAGCGTGTAACCGTCGGTTCGATCGAGGAGGCCGGCGTCCTCAAGCTCGCCGGCGGCCGCGCTGATCGTCGGCCGGGATACGTCGAGCGCGTCGGCGATCCGGGAGCCGGTCGCGTCCGGCTCCCTGAGGAGATGGAGGACGACGCCGCGGGGCGTCTCGCGTCGAAGCGCACCGAGGGCTCGCTTGTCGGCGGCGTCGAATCGCCCGGCCGGGAAGTACCGGCGAAACTCCCCGTCCTTCGCCGTTTCGATGGTTGCGGCGTCGACGAGCTTCCGGAGGTGGTACTGCGTCTCACCGGTTCCAAGCCGGAGGTCGTCGCGAAGCTTCGAGAAGTGTGCGCCGGGCGTCGTGGCGACGTACCCGCGGATCGCCTCGCGGGTCTCGTTCGTCTCCGAGCGGTCACCGGCCGGGGACGGCGTTCCGGCGTCCGCATCCGTCTCCCCCTCCGCGTCGGTGGCCGCACGTGCGCCGCCGACGAACGAGCCGGCCGCTCCGAGGGCTGCAAAGCGTCGGAGCGTCCGCCGTTTCCGTTCGTCGACGCCGTCACTCATTGTCGAAGGGTGTCGGCCGGGGGCTAAAAACACGTCGCTCGTTTCGATCGCCCGGAAGGAACGTGATTCATACCGGCCGAGGCGGTGAACCGAACTACTCGGGTTCGGTTTCGACGTCGGTCGCGGGTGCTTCCTCGTCCATCTCCTGAATGAGCTCGTCGGCCGACTTGATGCCGCTCGTGTCACCGGACTTGATCGCTTCAGCCTCCTGCTCGAGTTCCTCGACGTCCATCTCGGCGGCCGCGTCGATCTGGCCGAGGATCTCGTCGATGTCGTCGAGGCCGAGCAGCTGTCGGGTCTCGTCGTCGAACTCCAGCCCGTCGAGGGGTTCGGTGTCGGTTGCGGCGTCGGAGCCGGTCAGGTGCTTGCCGTACCGACCGACGAGGCTCGTGAGCTCCTGCGGGAGGACGAACGTCGTCGATTCTCCCTGTCCGATCGCCTCGAGCGTCTCCATCCCGCGTTCGATGATCGCACGCTCGCCCATCGCCTCGGAGGACTTCGCGCGGAGAACCGTCGAGATCGCGTCACCCTGCGCCTCAAGGATCTGGCTTTGCTTTTCACCCTGTGCCCGGATGATGTTCGACTGCTTGTCACCTTCCGCCTGCTCGACGGCGGACCGGCGTTCACCCTGCGCCTCGAGGATCATCGCGCGGCGACGGCGCTCGGCGGAGGTCTGCTGCTCCATCGCCTGCTGGACGTCCTTGGAGGGGTTGACCTCCCGGACCTCGACGCTCTCGACGCGGATCCCCCATTCGTCGGTCGGCTCGTCGAGCTCCTTGCGGATCTTCGCGTTGATCTCCTGGCGTTTGTTCAGGGTATCGTCGAGTTCCATATCGCCGAGGACGGCGCGAAGCGTCGTCTGGGCGAGATTCGAGACGGCCTTCTTGTAGTTATCGACCTCGAGGAAGGCCTTCTTGGCGTCCATCACCTTGATGTAGACGACGGCGTCGGCGGTCACCGGGGAGTTATCGCGGGTGATCGCCTCCTGACGCGGAACGTCGAGGGTCTGTGTCCGCATATCGAAGGGATACGTCCGCGAGACGAACGGCGGAACGACGTTGATTCCCGGCTCCAACAGCTGTCTGTACTCCCCGAAGACGGTGAGGGCCTTCTTCTCGTAGGCGTCGACGATCTCGACGGATTGCCAGACGACCACCACCACCAACAGAAGGAACAAAAAGCCGATCGGCGCGAGGCCGAACAGCGCTTGGAGGACCAGTGTATCCATACCGATCGTTACCACAGGACAATCATAAGCGTTCGGTCCGCCAGTTGATCGATCACGCGTGCTCGCGTTCGGTCGCGTCGTCGTCCTGGACTACCGTCCCGGTGTCGTCATCTCCAGCTGTCCCGGTGTCATCGTCCCCAGCCGTCCCGACGTTGTCGTCTCCAGCCGCCGTCCCGGCGTCATTGGCGGCGAGTGTTTGCTCCCGGTCGACGGCCAGCTGGCGATCGATGTCGTCCTCGACCGCCGCAACCGACTCGACGGTGAGCACGTTTCCGCCCCCCGGGTCGACGACGAACACCTCGGTTCCCTCCGGGATCTCGCCGTCCATGGTGCGGGCCGAGTAGTACGGGTTGAACCCGCCCTCGTCGAGTTTGACCTGTCCGTCGGTCTCGGTCACGCGCTCGGTCACACGACCGGTTACCCCGGTGAGCGACTCGCTGTCGCGCGTCTGTGGTTGGCCCTTCCCGCCGTAGACGTCGAGCTCGTGGTAGCCGTAGAAGGCGATCGCGCCGAACACGAGCACGAACAGGCCGAGAGCGAACGGGCTGGCGAGCGGCGTGAACGCCAGTCCGACGATCCCCGCCCCGAGCAGGGAGACCCCGACCACGATGAAGTTCGCGCCGGGGGCGATCGCCTCGGCGAGCGACAGGAGGAGCCCCGCGACCACGAGCAGCATCGGCAGGGTTCCCGGGTCGAGAACGCCGGCCTGAAAGGGAAGCACCATACGCGACGTACGGGTTCCAGCCGATTAAGTGATCCCACGGCACAAGAGATCCACGGCACAAGTGATCCCACGGCACGGACGGTCGTGGGCGGGCGAGCCGGATCCCGCCGGGTCTTACAGCGCGGTCGCGAGAAGGCCGACCGTCAGGACGACCCCGAGAGCGACGAACACGGCGTGCATCGGTTCGATCGCCTCGGGTTCGATGGGGCCCTCACCCGGGCTCGTCTCCTCGACGATGCCGTCGGGACCGACGTCGTCGATGCCGAACCGCCACTCGGCCTCCGTCTCGGTGTCCGTTCCATCCCCGGCCGCCGTGTTCGCGCGTTCGCGCCCGTCGTCACTCCGACTCATACCCGTTGCTTCGCGGGCGACGGCTAAATGGCTGGTGGGGTCGGCCGATCCGATTCCACGCGGCTGGGTGGAGAGGGCCGGCGAGGACTCACCGACGGCGAGTCTGAAGGGTGACGTCGCCCTCATAGAGGACGCCACGCTCGCCGTCGACGGTCACGGTGTCACCGTCGGTGACGGTACGCGGGAGCGTGACGCCCGACACCATCGGAACGCCGAGTTCGCGGGCGATGACCGCCGGATAGCCGGTCATTCCCGGCCGCTCCCCGACGACACCGGCGATCCGCGAGAGGTCGCCGGTGAACTCTCCGTCGAACGACGCCGGCAGGGCGACGATCGAGTCGGTCGTCAGGGCCGAGAGGTCACCATCCGGGAGGCGAACGATCGGCGCGGCGACGCGACCGCTCACGACCGCCTTGCCCGTGGCGATCGTCTCGGCGGCGACGTGGACCTTCAGGGTGTTCGTCGTGTCGGTTCCCTCGATCTCGGTCATCATCCCCGAGAGCACGACCAGCGTGTCGCCCGAGCTCGCGACGCCGGCATCGATCGCGGCGTCCACGGCGTTGTCGAGCACGTGTTCGATGTCGGCAGCGTAGTCGGCGTACTGTGGGGAGACGCCCCACGAGAGCGCCAACTGCCGGCGAACCCGATCGGTCGGGGTCGTCGCGACGACGGGGACCCCAGGACGGAACATCGCCGTCTTGCGGGCCGTATATCCCGACTCGGAGACGGCGACGATCGCGCTCGCGCCGACGTCACGCGCGAGGTACCGGGCCGAACGTGCAAGCGCCTCGGTCCGTGAATCCTCGTCCGCCGTGGGCACGCGCTGGTCGCGGGTCTCGGCGTATTCGTCGCTCCGCTCGACCTGTCGAACGATCCGGTCCATCGTCTCGACCACGCGGATCGGATGATCACCGACGGCCGTCTCTCCCGAGAGCATCACCGCGTCGGTGCCGTCGAGGACGGCGTTGGCGACGTCTGAGGCCTCCGCCCGCGTCGGTCGCCGGGAGTGCACCATCGAGTCGAGCATCTCGGTCGCGGTGATCACCGGCACGCCGGCATCGACGCAGATTCTGATGATCCGCTTCTGTATCATCGGCACGTCCTCGAGGGGACACTCGACGCCGAGGTCGCCGCGTGCGACCATCACGCCGTCGGCGGCGTCGACGATCTCGGTGAGGTTCTCGACGGCGCCGGCTCGCTCGATCTTCGCGAGGATCGGGATGTCCCCACCGCCGAACGCGTCCAAACGATCCGCGATCGTGTAGATGTCGGCAGCGTTGCGGACGAACGAGGCGGCAACGAAGTCCGCGTTCGTCTCCGCCGCGAGTTCGAGTTCACGTTCATCGCTCGGGGTGACGAGGTCGACGTCGATCGCGACGCCCGGAAGGTTGACGCCCTTTCGGGATCCGAGCTCGCCCCCGGAGTCGACGGTGGCGACGACGGTGCCGTCGGATTCGACGCGTGCAACGGTCGCCTCGATCCGCCCGTCATCGAGCAGGACCGTATCCCCGATCTCGGCAGCGGCGATCGAGTGGGAGAGCCCGACCGCGGTTGGTGTCACGGTCTCGCCGACGGCGAACCGGACATCGGTCCCGGCTTCGAGGGTCACCGATTCGTCCGTCTCGGCGGTGCGGATCTCCGGTCCCTGCAGGTCGACCATCACCGCGATGGGGGAGTCGGTGGCGTCGTCGACGGACCGAACGCGGTTGATCACGTCCCGACGGTGGTCCGTGGTCCCGTGGCTCGCGTTGAGCCGGACGACCGACATTCCGGCGTCCGCGAGCGCACGGATCGTTTCGACGTCGTCCGACGCTGGTCCGAGCGTACAGACGATCTTGGCGTTTCGCATAGTTCCCGTTGTCGAGGGCCCCTCAAAACCCCTCCGTGAACCGGTGATGTACGGGACTGCGCCGCCGACCGCCGTGTTTTTCTCGCCGCCGAGATGACCCGAACCATGGCAAGGCTCGCGTGTTACGCCTGCGGCGAGACGGTCGAAGCGCCCGCGTCGCCCCGCTGTTCCTGTGGCGAACCGCGGTGGTATGAGACGGAGTCGACCGCCGTCGGCGACGTCGCCGACATCGAGTGGCCGTCCGATCTCGATGCCGGTACGTGGGCGTTCGCGGACCTGTTGCCGGTCGACCCACCGACGGACGGGCTCGCAACCGCAAGCGGGGGAACGCCGCTCGTCAGAACGCCGGCGCTCGACGACTACGCGGGTGCAGCGGTCTCGATCGCGGATGAGGGCCGGAATCCGACCGGCTCGTTCAAGGACCGTGGCACCGCGGTCGGGATCGAGATCGCGTTGGCGGAGGGGAACGATGCGGTCGGAACGGTCTCACACGGCAATATGGCGATGTCCGTCGCCGCACACGCCGCGGCCGCCGACCTCGAGTGTACCGTCTGCGTTCCGAACGACATCTCGGACGAGCGGATCCGAAACATCGGCCGATACGACCCACGGATCCTTCGGATCGACGGCGAGTACGGCCGACTCTACTACGACGCGATCGAGGCCGGTGCCGAGCGGGGGATCCGGTTCATCAACTCCGACTCGCCGGGCCGCGTCGCCGGCCAGAAGACGACGGTGCTGGAGGCGCTCGCCCAGCACCGCCGACGAACCGGGGCGCTGCCGGACGCGATCGTCCTTCCGACCTCCTCCGGCGGCCACGCCAGCGGCGCATATAAGGGTCTCGCGGAGCTCCGAGCGGCCGGGTTGATCGATGCGGATTCGGAACCGGGCGCGGCGAACGCGATGCCCCGGCTCTACCTCGTCCAGGCGGCTGCGTGCGCGCCGATCGCCGAAGCGGCCACACGCGGGGCGGAAACGGTCGATCCCGTCGACCCCGGCGAGACGATCGCCTACTCCATCGCGAACCCCGAGCCGCCGAGCGGAACCCGTGCCCTGTACGGCGCTCGCGAGACCGGCGGCACGGCGATCGCCGTCGCCGACGACGCCATCCGCGAGGCGAAACGGCGACTCGCGACCGCGGCCGGCCTCACCGTCGAGGCCGCCTCGGCGACATCGCTGGCCGGTGCCCGTCGGCTCGCTCGGGACGGGGAGATCGGTCCCGACGAGGACGTCATCTGCATCGCCACCGGATCGGGGTTCAAGGAGTCCGTCGGCGACCCGACCGACGTCCGGACGGAGACGGTGTCGCTCGAGGCGCTTCCCGACGCGTTATAACCCAAAACGCAACGGTCCGTGACCGGGACGACTACTTGACCTGCGTCCCGGGCTCGGCGTCGCCGTGGGTCGTGAGGAGGTCGGCCTCCTCGCCCGCGGCGAGCACCATCCCGTTCGACTCGACGCCGAACAGCTCCGCGCGTTCCAGGTTCGCGAGCACGATCACGCGCGTTTCCGGCAGCGACTCGAGGTCGTGGAGCTGCTTGATCCCGGCGACGATCTGGCGCGTTTCGACCCCCAAATCGACCTCGAGGCGGGCGAGCTTGTCGGCGCCCTCGATCCCCTCTGCGGAGACGATTCGGCCGACTCGGAGGTCGAGGTCCTCGAACTCCTCGAAGCCGATGCGCTCCTCGGCGAGCGGCTCGAGGTCGCTCGCTGCTGACTCGCCGGACTTATCGGCGGTCCCGTCGTCCTCGGCGTCCGTCGTGTCCGCGTCCTCGACGGCGTCCGCCGTGTCCGCGTCGCTCGCTTCGGCGACACGCTCCTCGAGCTTCTCGTTCAGCTCCTCGACGCGCTCTTCGGGGATCTTCTCGAACAGCTCGCCGGGTTCCTCGAAGGCGCCCGCGGGCGGTTCCGTCGCCGCATCCACGGTGACGTCGTGGACGGAGCCGTCCTCGCCGAGCTGGTTCCAGAGCCGCTCGCATGTGTCGGGGGCGATCGGCTCGAAGAGGACCGCGATCGCCTTCGCGATCTGGACACAGTCGTAGATGACCTGCGCGGCGGCATCCGGATCGTCGTCGACGAGCGCCCACGGCTCGTTGCGCTGGATGTACTCGTTCCCGAACCCGGCGAGGTCGGTGACGGCGTCGCCCAGATCGCGGACCGAGTAGTCGTTGACCGCGTCGGTGACGTCGGCGACGGCCTCGTCGATCGCCGCCGTGACCTCCTCGCTGGCGGTCTCGACGCCTTCGGGCGTCCCGTCGTAGTTGCGGTGGGCGAACAGCAGCGACCGGTAGAGGAAGTTGCCGATCGTCCCCACCAGCTCGGTGTTCACGCGCTCGCGGAACCGCTCCCAGGAGAAGTCGACGTCCTGCTGGAAGCCGCCGTTCGTCGCGAGGTAGTACCGCAGCAGGTCGGGGTGGAACCCCTCCTCGAGATATTCGTCGGCCCAGACGGCCCGGTCGCGGCTCGTCGAGAAGCCCTTCCCGCCAAGGGTGACGAACCCGGAGGCCATCACGGCGCGGGGCTCGACGTGGTCGGTGGCGTGCAACATCGCGGGCCAGAAGATCGTGTGATGCTGGATGATGTCGCGGCCGATCACGTGGACGATCTGGCCGCCGTCGTGGTCGGCGTCGTCCCGCCAGGCGGCCTCCCAGTCGAAGACGTCGGCGCCGGCTCGGTCGGCGTACTGCTTCGTCGAGGAGACGTACTCGATCGGGGCGTCGACCCAGACGTAGAGGACGAGGTCGGTCTCCTCCCCGTCGGCGTCGGGATAGTCGATCCCCCAGTCCATATCGCGGGTGATACACCAGTCCTGCAGGCCCTGCTCGATCCACTCTCGAGGCTGGTTGCGGGCGTTCGAGGTCCCTTCGAGCCGGTCGAGAAAGTCCGAGAGGTAGTCGGCGAACTCGGAGACCGCGAAGAACTTGTGGGTCCGCTCGCGGTATTCGGCGGGGTTCCCGGTGATCGTCGAGACGGGGTCCTCGATCTCGCCGGGCTCGAGGTGGCGCTGACAGCCCTCGTCGCACTCGTCGCCGCGTGCGTGGGCCCCGCAGTAGGGGCAGGTCCCCTCGACGTACCGGTCCGGAAGGTACTGGTCGTCGACGGGGTCGTACGCGACCATGATCTCCTTCTCGTAGACGTGGCCGCGCTCGTCGAGATCCCGGACGAGATCGCGTGTGAGTTCCGTGTTCGTCTCGTCGTGGGTGTGCCCGTAGTTGTCGAAGTCGACGTTGAACTTCGGGAACGTCTCGGCGTACCGCTCGTGCCACTCGAGGGCGAAGTTCTCGGGGGAGACGCCTTCCTGTTCGGCGTTGACGGCGACGGGCGTGCCGTGCATGTCCGAACCGCTGACGAAGGCGGTTTGCTGGCCGAGTCGTTCGAGTGCGCGGGCGTAGACGTCGCCGCCCACGTAGGTGCGGAGGTGACCCACGTGGAGGTCGCCGTTGGCGTAGGGCAACCCGCAGGTCACCACCGCGGGGTCGTCCGTGGGGAAGTCTTCGTGGCTCATAGGTATGTGTCGGGTGTGATCTCGTGATCGCGCGTTGTGGATCGCGGCTCCTGGGTCGCGCCCCGTGGAGCGCGTCCCGTGGAGCGCGGATCGATCGCTCGTGTGATCGTTGCGAGCATCCGGACCTAAAGCCCGCCGATCCACGGTGGCGTCCGCGGGGCGATCACGTTCCGCCCCGGCCCCGAAGCCGGTCGATCCGGTCTCCAAGCGGGGGCTGGACCTCGAACCAGGTCCGCCAGTCCCCGCGTTCGGGCACGACGCCCCTGCGGTCGGCCATTTGCTCGAAGGCGTCGGCCACCCGTGAAGCTCCCACGCGGTCGGCCGCCCGCTCGTCGGCGGCGTACTGCACCCGTCTGCCGGCCCACAGTGAGACGACGCCGACGACGGCGAGGGCGGTAAATCCCGCATCGAAGGGCACGAGCGTCGTGACGATCGCCGCGAGGATCGTGGTCACGCCGGCGATCCCGAACGCACGCACCTCGGTGTAGCGCGTCTCGACGCGCCCTGCCTCGGCGGCCAGGAGGGCGACCGCGGTGTCCTCCTCGAGCGACGAGAGCACGGCCTCGGAGACGAACAGCACGCGTCGTCCTGGCGGTCCTCGAACCGCGACCTCGACGGGAGTCGTTCCGCGGTCGTCGGCGTCGCCGCTCGTTCCGTCCGGTTCGAGGATCGCGACCGGATCGACGTCGAGCCCGGCGGCCGACCGCAACTCATCGAGCTGAGCGCGCTCGGCCCGTGTCGGGTCGCGGGTCGTTCGGTACCTGTCGGCGACGTACAGCGGCCCGACGGTGACCGCGAGGACGGCGAGGATCGGGACGAGTGCGACGACGACGAGGACCGGATCGATCGCAGCGACGAGGGGGAGAGAGGACCCGGCGAGGAGGAGGACCGGATCGGTCGCAACGACGAGGGGGAAGACGGGGAGGGAGATGGCGACCACCATCAGAACTTCTCCAACAGGTCGTCGTAGAACGTCTCGCCCCGTTCGTCGGCGAGCTTCTCGACGATGAGTTCGGGAGTGGATCTGGCGAGGTGGTCCTTCTGTGGCGAGCGGTTCACGCGGAGCTCGCCGTCGACGAGTCCGACTGCCTCGATGCCGTCGACGGCGACGTCGAAGTCGGCGGCGTCGCGGATCTCCCTGGCGAGGTGAGAGACGAACACGGCGGTCGCGTCCTGACCCTCGAGCGCCTCCAGGATGCCGGCGATGATCTTCGCGGAGGCGCCGGGCTCGGTGATCGACTCGAGCTCGTCGACCAACACGAGCCGACCGCTGGCCCCCGCCACGAGGTCGCCGAACTCACTGATGGTGGCCTCGAAGGCGCCCGCGTCGAGGGTCCCTTGTGACTTCGCGTAGTAGTGGATCTCCTCGAACCGCTCGAGGCGCGCCCGCTCGGCCGGGACCGGCAGTCCCATCTGGGCGAGGATCGTCACGAGCGCGACCAGGTCAAGCGTCGACGTCTTTCCGCCGGAGTTGACGCCCGAGAGTAGGGTTGCCCCCTCGACCGCGTAGTCGACCGGTTCGACGGCCGCAAACTCGACGTCGAGCAGCGGCGACCGGCCGCCGACGATGGCGAACCCGTCACCGTCGACGAACGTCGGCAGCGTGCACTCGAAGTCGCGGGCGAAGCGGGCGATAGCCAGCTCGACGTCGCGCTCGAGCGCGTCGTGGACGAGATCGGCGGCGGGCTCGCGGAGGTCGGCGAGGTCGGCGGCGAGCGTCTCCTTGAGGCTCGTCGCGCGCTGGTCGCGAGCCGCCGTCAGCTCCGTTCGGAGCCTGGAGACGGCGTCCTCGTCGTGTTCGACCGGAAACGTCGGGTCGCCGCGGAAGATCCGGTCGGCGATCTCCGCCTCGCCGGGCGCAAGTCGCAGGCTGTCGACCACGTGGTCGGTGGCGGCCTCGAGGGCCGCGTCGTATTCGTCGGCGAGTTCCCGCGAGAGCAGCGAATCGACGCGGGCGCCCTGCTCGACGAGCGAGAGGAAGTCCTGTCCCTCGATCGTCACGTCCTGTTCGCGGATCGCATCCCGGAGGTGGTCGTTGGCGACCGATTCGGCGGTGCCGACCGCCGCGTCGAGGTCGTCGACTGCGACCGCCAGCCGCTCGTGCTCGTCGTCCCCGATCACGGTGCCGTCGTCGTCGAGTCGTGAGAGCGCGTCCCGGAGCGCCGCGAGGTCACAGGCCGGGTCCATCCCGGCCGTCTCGTGGACGGTCGCCGCCGCGATCAGCCGGTCACGGTTCTCGGCGAAGAACGCGAGGAGGCGTTCGGGAACCGTCTCACCCGGCGTCTCGAGGGCGTCCGGGCGAACCCGAACGTCCCCCTCGACGTCGAGTCCCGCAAACGACTCGTCGAGCACGACGACCGTCGCGTACGAGCGCGCGAGCTCCGCGACGTCGCGGCCGTCCTCGACGATCTCCACCGAGAGCTCGGGCACCGCGTCCTCGGCCTCGGCGTATCGCTCCGCGTCGGCCGTCGCGAGACAGCGCTCCCGGACCCGGACCGTAGATGGCGACACGAGCGGTTCGACGTCCGCGAGTGCCTCGAGGGTCTCGGGGTCCGGATCGCGGTCCATCGCGGTTTCGACGAGCGACTGGACCGACTCGATCCGTGACGGCGACGCCGAGGGGTAGAAGGTCTCGAGCCGCTGTGCCGCGTAGTCGGTGACCGTCCGATCCTGCAGGAGGCCGACCGCGTCGCGGTAGATCTCGCGGGCGCGATCGGTGGCCACCACGCGACCGTCGTCGTCGTGCCGCTTCCGGATCGCTCCCCGAGCGACCTGGACGGCACGACCGTGGGTGACTCCGGGTGCCCGTGCGATCGCGGCGACGTCGCCGTTGTGTAGCGCCACCTCCGGATCGTCGAGTTCCCGCAGGGCGTCGGCCGTCTTCGCCCCGACGCCGGGGATCGCCTCCAGCTCCATTCACTCCGGGGTATCGCGGGAACCATCAAAAGGGTGCGGGTCCGTCACCACGACCGCGACGACGCCCTTTTTCCTGCACAGTGCCCAAGCGTCGAGTATGGATCCGGCTACGGACACGCCCGGGACGCCGGCGGACGCGATGACCGACGGCCTCGATCGCGACGCGCTCGCGCCCCCGCTCGCCCGGAAGGTCGACCTCGTTCGGGAGTCGCTTGCCGACCTCGACGGCGCCGTGATCGCCTTCTCCGGCGGCGTTGACTCCTCGGTCGTCGCCGCCCTCGCCCACGACGCACTCGGGGAGGACGCGGTGGCCTGCACCGCGAAAAGCGAAACGCTCCCGGCAGCCGAGCTGCACGATGCGACCCGGGTCGCCGAGGAGATCGGGATCTCCCACCAGATCGTCGAGTTCTCCGAGCTCGATGACCCCGCGTTCGTCGCCAACGACGGGGACCGATGTTACCACTGCCGGACGATGCGGCTGGGGCGGATGTACGAGACGGCCGCGGATCTGGGCATCGAGACGGTCTGTGACGGGACGAACGCCTCCGATCCCGGCGAGGGACATCGCCCCGGGCTCCGCGCCGTCGAGGAGCTGTCGGTTCGATCGCCGCTTTTGACCCACGACATCGACAAGGCCGAGGTCCGCGAGATCGCCGACGCCTACGACCTCTCGGTTTCGGATAAACCGTCGATGGCGTGTCTCTCCTCGCGGATCCCGACCGGCCTCGAGGTGACCGAGGAACGGTTGACGCGCGTCGAGCGGGCGGAGCAGGCGCTTCGAGAGCGGGGCTTTAGCCAGTTTCGCGTCCGCGACCACGACGGGCTGGCCCGCATCGAGGTCTCCCCCGACGAACTTCCGGCTGCGCTCGATCCGGACTTCGCTGACGCGGTCGCCGACCGGCTTCGGGAGATCGGCTTCGACCACGTCACGCTCGATCTGGAGGGGTACCGAACCGGGAGCGTCAGCCCTGACGGGGACGACGAGATTGACGAGATCGACGAGGATGACGAGATCGACGGGGGCGACCGAGTCAACGGGGGCGACGCTCCCGAAGGAGGGACTGACTCACCGGTCGACCTCGGCCGCACGTACCCACGTGGTGGCCGGTAGCGGCCGACCGTCTCGGAGACAAGCGGTCAGTCGCGATCGTTTCCGTCAGCCTCGTCCGGTAGCGAGGACGGGTCGGCGTCGCCGCCGTGAAGCGTGTCGTCGCGCTCGAAGGCGTAGATCGCGGGGCCCATCACCAGAACCACGAGCGTGCCGGCGATCGGGACCGTCGGGATGAGAACCGGCAGCGTCAGTCCGACCGCGACCGTGGAGAAGACGAACGCCGCCCACAGCGGAGCCCGCGCGATCCCGAGCCGGTCGGCGTCCCAGTAGACCGCGATCGCGGCCGCCGCGGCGAGCAACAGTCCGGACCCGGCGACGATCGATGCAAGCGCCATACCGTCCCTTCGTGCGCCCGGCGAAAAGCGTTCCGCGACGGCGCTACGTCCGCGACGATGCTACGAGTCGATGATCGCGTCGTCGACTCCCGAGTCGTCGTCACGACCGGCTTCGGGATCCGGCTCCGGTTCGGTCACGTAATCCCACAGATCGCCATCGTCGACGTCGATCCCCAGTCTGGAAAAGAAGGCCGCCACGTTCCGGCAGTCCCGCTCGAGGAACGTCCGGGCGTTCGGGTGGTGAACGGTGGCCGCCTGACCGAGGTCGATGACGACGAGCTCCCCATCGTGAATGATCAGGTTGTACTCCGAGAGGTCGCCGTGGATCAACCCGGCCCGATAGAGCCGGCGCATATACTCGCGAACGACCTCGTAGGCCGTTTCGGGGTTCTCGACGGTCACCTCCGAGAGCCGCCGCGCGCGGTCGTCGGCGTGGCCAACGAGCTCCATCACGAGCGCGTTCCGCTGGACGGCGATCGGCTCGGGGACGCGCACGCCGGCGTCGCGAGCACGACGGAGGTTCGCGAATTCCTTTTTGGTCCAGGCCAGCACGGTCGCCTTCTTGTCGGAGGCGATGCCCTCAAAGCGCGGGTCGCCCTCGAGGTACTCACGCATCTGGGTGAAGTTCGAGGAGTTGATCCGGTAGATCTTCACGGCGACCTCCTGGTCTTCGTCCTCGCCGAACGCCTCGAAGACGTTGGCCTCCTTGCCCGTCGAGACCGGCCCGCCGAAGGCGGTGATGTAGCCGTCCTGCACGAGCTTGTAGATCGCCGCGAGCGTGGCGTCGTCGAAGACGGAGCCGTCGAGTTTGAACTGGTCGGCGTCCTTCAGCCGCTTGCGAAACTCGTTGAACTCCCGGTCCTGCCGGCGGGCGATACGGTCGGCCTCCGTGTCGGAGACGTCGAGTTCCTCCCACTCGTCGCCCGGCTGGCCATCGGACTCGAGCAGGTCGAACTCCTCGGTCATTCTCGGGACGTTCGGGACGAACACCTATAGGGGTTGTCGTGCGTATCCAGACGGACATCGGACAGCCCGATCGGCCACGGAGCGGTCCGATTGATCCGCCGTGTGCCCGGATCGACCGGGAGGACTTTATCCATCGCTGCCGGAGGGAGAGACGGTATGCCACACCTCGTCTCCACCGGCGTCGACGGCCTCGACTCGATCCTGGGCGGCGGGATCACCGAACGGTCGACGGTGCTCGTCTCCGGAAACCCGGGAACCGGGAAGAGCATCTTCGGCATTCAGTACCTCTATACCGGGGTGACCGAACACGGCGACCGCGGGGTGTACGTCTCCTTCGAGGAGAACGAGGAGGACATCCGGGAGGCCGCCGAATCCGTCGGGTTCGAGGAGTTTGGCGACCTCGTCGACGACGGCGAGATCGTGATCCTGGATAAACGCGAGATGCTCCGCATCGAGGACTTCACCGAGACGATCGACCGGCTCCTCGAGACGGTCGCCGAGGGCGAGTTCGACCGGCTAGTGCTCGACTCGCTGTCGATGTTTCAGCTGTTCTTCGAGGACGAACACGAAAAGCGAACCTCCCTGCTGAAGTTCTCCGATATCCTCAAGGAGAGCGGGCTGACGTCGCTTTTGATCAACGAACAGGGTGCCGTCTTCCCCGACACGGAGATCGGCCTGGAGAACTTCCTCACCGACGGAAACGTCTACCTCATTCAGACGCCGACGGAATCGGGTGTCAACCGGTACGTCTGGGTGGCCAAGATGCGGAAACAGGACATCGACACCGACATCTTCCCGCTGGAGATCGGGCCGGGAGGACTCACCGTCCACGACCAGGCCGGCGGGTTCGCGATGATGGAACGGTCTGAATCGCCGTTTTGAGACTCTCGATCCCGGGGGGCAGACTCACGCGTTCGAGAGGTTCCGCCAGACCTCATCGAGTCGGTTCGCCGCGGTCGTCCGCTCGGTGCGTTCGATCGAGACGCCGTCGTGAAACTCCACGGCGACGCTGTCGATCCGCCGTCGGTAGACCTTCACCCGCCGGTGATCGTCCGAGAGCGGCCGGTCGTGGAGTTCGATCAGGTTAGCCTCCTCCAGTTCGTCGATCCGGCGATAACACGTCGCGATCGGGACGTCGAGCTCGTCGCTCAGCTCCTGGGCCGACTTCGGGTCGTCGGCCGCCGCAAGGATCTCCGTGTTGTACTTGTTTCCGAGTACCTCGATCAAGTCTTCCCCCGACATCCGATTCTTCGTGTTGATTCTGCGGCCCTGTGGGTATATACTCTTTCCTCCAACGTGGCGTCGCTCGAATCGCGTTTCGTCGGCGATCCCGCGCCTCCCATATTATCACTATTGATATCCCGATCCGTGGTTTTATTTCCCGCCCGGTTTCAGGGGAGATATGGAACTCGCAGAGGGCCTCTACCTGTTCGTGACCCTCGCACTCGTCGTCGCCGGCCTCACGATGGTCACGCTCGCCCTCCAGGCGTACCGACACACCGAGCGGTACGCGATGATCCACCTCTCGATCGGCTTTTCGCTCGTCGTCGCCGCCGCGGTCGCCACCTCCATCAGCGCGTTCCTCACGCAGTTCACCGCGACGCCGTCGCTGTTGACCGTCAACAACGGACTCACCGCGCTCGGGTTCGTGTTCGTCGTCTACAGTCTTATCACATATCGGTGACGAGAGGGAGACGCGTCGCGATACGGCACGGTGGACGGAGCGAACGACCTGCCCCGCGGGACACACGAAGGGAGAAACGGAGTGAGACGGGACCGCCGCACCACGGCCGGTCGTCCCCAGCCAACGCGCTACTCGAAGTCGTCGATGAGTTCGGGAACCACGTCGAAGAGGTCGCCGACGATGCCGTAATCAGCAATGTCGAAGATGGGCGCGTTCGGGTCCGTGTTGATCGCGATGATCGTCTCGGCCCCCTTCATCCCGGCGACGTGCTGGACGGCGCCGGAGATCCCGATCGCGAGGTACACGTCGGGCGTCACGACCTTCCCCGACTGGCCGACCTGCCGGTTCTTCGGCAGCCAGCCGTTGTCGACGATCGGTCGCGAGGAGGAGACGGTCGCGTCCATCGCCTCCGCGAGATCGAATATCAGATCCAGGTTGTCCTCCTCCTCGATCCCGCGGCCGACCGACACGAGGACGTCCGCGTCCGCGATGTCGACGTCGCCGCCGCCGACCTCCTCGTACCCCTGCACGCGGGCACCCGAGTCGGCGGGATCCACGTCGACGTCGAACGTCTCGACGACTGCGTTCCCGGAACCGTTTGCAGCCGGCCACTCGCCGCCACGAACCGTGAGCGCGTATCGGTCGCCCTCGACCGCGAGTATGGTCTCGACCTTCGAGCCATACTGTTCGCGGGTCACGGTCAGCTCGTCGTCGTAGGCGACGTCGATGGCGTCGGTGACGAGCGGGACGCCGAGACTCTCCGCGACCGCGGGTGCGTAATCGAGCCCGTTGACCGAGTTGGGGAACAGGACGGTCGCCGGGTCGTGAGCGTCCACCAGTTCCTCGACGGCGCCCTGGTAGACGGTGTGGTCGAACTCCTCGCCCACCGGGACCGTGTGGATCGCGTCGACGCCCTCACGGTTCAGCGCGTCCGCGTGTGTCTCGACGTCGCCGGATATCACCGCAACGTGTAACTCGCCGCCGATGGCGTCCGCGAGTTCTCGACCTGCGGTGAGCAGCTCGAAGGAGACGTCGCGAAGCTCCCCGCGACGGTGTTCGGCGACGGCGAGAACGGCTGGGTCGGCCATCAGGCATCGACCCCCTTCTCACGCAGGACCTCGGTAAGGCGCCCGGCGGCCTCGCCGGCGTCGCCCTCGATGATCTCCGCGTCGGACTCGCTTTCGGGCTCGTACATCTCGGTGACGGTCAACGCGCCCTCGACGTCGGCCGGCGAGAGTCCGATATCGGCGAGATTCCGGGTCGCGATCTCCTTGCGCTGTGCCTGCCGGATCCCGCGAAGGCTCGCGTACCGGGGCTCGTTGAGCCCGGTCTGGACGGTGAGGACGGCCGGCATATCGACCTCGGTCAGCTCCTCGACGCCGCCCTCGAGCTCGCGGCGGACGTTCGCGACGCCCGCATCGGCGTCGAGGTCGAGGTCGTTGACGACGGCGGCGTGTTCGAAGCCGATCCGGTCGGCGAGCGCGACGCCGGTCGCACCGAAGGCGTCGTCGGCGGCCTGGACGCCCGAGAGCACGAGGTCCGGCTCCTCCTCGTCGACGATCGCCTCGAGCAGGTCGACCTTGGTCTCGACGTCGAGGAAGGCGTCCTCGATCGCGTCATCCCAGACACGGACGGCGCGGTCGGCACCTTTCGCGAGCGCCATCCGGATCGTTTCCTCGGACCGCTCGGGTCCGATCGTGAGCGCGACGACCTCGTCGGCGACCCCGGCCTCGGCGAGTTGGACGCCCGCCTCGATCGCGTAATCGTCCCACTCGTTGAGGTCGTACTCGAGGTCGCCCTCGGCGATGTCGGTTCCCTCGATCGCGAAGTCGTCCCCGACTTCGGCTACCTCCTTGACGGTTACCAGCACCTTCATAGTGAATACCTACCAGCACCCCCTGTAAGGACTTTCGAAACCGTTCTCCCCGCGCCGTCATCGGACCACACACGGTATGGGCCCTCCACGTCGTCGGAGCCCGGAGCGCGCTATTCCTCGACGTCCTCGGGCGTGTGGTCCGGAAGGGAGATGAGGTTCTCACGACCGAGGCGAAGCTTCTCGACACGCTCCTCGTCGGCCATCGCGGAGAGGAGCTGGGACACCTTCGCGTCCGACCAGCCGGTTTCAGAGACGATGTCGGCCTGCCGCATTCGGCCACCGTTGCGTTCGAGCAGCGCCTCCACGCGCTCCTCGTCGGAGAGCAGGGAGGGATCCGGCGCCGTCGCAGCACCCTCATCGCCGGCCTCGTCCGCGTCGCCCGCTTCGTCCGCTGGTTCCGTTCCGTCCGCCGTCTCCGCTTCACCCGTTCCCTCCGTTCCGTCCGCATCTTCCGGTTCGTCCGGTTCGTCCGGTTCGTCAACCGTCTCGCCAGATCCGGCCACCGTCCCGTCTCCTGCCCCGGATTCGAGGGACGCATCCGTCGACTCGGCTCCGGGAGCGGTATCGGGAGCTTCGGCGTCCTCGACATCAGCCGCTCCACCGGTCGGTTCGGTGGATTCGACGGCCATTCCCGACTCCGTCTCGCCGGACTCGCTGACCGTGGACTGGTCCGTGCCGGCGGTCGGCTCGGGTGCAGGTCCCTCGTGGCGACGATACCGAACCAAGCCGATCGCGATCACCGTCGCCGCGAGGACGATCGCACCCGCCAAAAGCAGCCACGGCGGTCCGGAGATTGCACCCGGCGCAGGCGAGTAGACCACCTCGATGTGGTCGTCCGGACCGAAGGTTCGCGGCCCATCGATGACCACCGCGCGGTCCGACAGCGAGAGCCCGATCCCGGGGAAGGAATCGGCCTGATAGCCATCCGGCGGATGGATCACCATTCGCTGGGTGGCATCGAGCGACGGCAGCCACGTGCCGCCATCGGCCGTTCGAAAGGCGTCGTCGAGGACGAGCTGATCGCCGTCAGCTCTGAGGAACGCCGTCCACGTGAACGTGAGGCGGAGCTCACCGACCGCGACCGTCTCGCCGTCCTCGAGACCCTCGAGGGAGTCGATCCCGTCGACGTCAGCCGGATCGACGCCGCGATCGAGGGCCGTCTCACGGTCGACGTCATCGATGGACATCTCCCGACCCGCGGCCGCGGAGGCGCCGGCGGCGAGGTTTCGATAGAGGTCAGCCGAGGGGCCGACGTCACCAGACTCGAATCGACCGGCGATGCGCTCGAAGGCCGCGGTCTCGTTGTCGTCCGTGAGGACGTATCGAACGGTGACCGTCCAGCGCGCATCACGATCCGACTGGAGGTCGATCTCGAAGACCGTCCGAGAACGGGCGTCGAGTTCGGCTATCTGTCGCGGTCGTGATCCGACGGCGGCGGCGCTGTCGCCCGGTTCCGTCGGACCGCCGCCGACGGAGGCGACGTCATCGGAGTCGAGTGGTGTCGGGCCACCCGACTGGGCCCCGGCGACGGCGGCGATGGGCCCTCCGGAGAGGAGGAGCAGGAAGGCGAGAACGATAGGGAGGGCGGACGACCGCATACAGGCGTTCACTCACGTGCGGGTGGCAAAATCCTTTTCATCGGTTGATTTCCGTGCCACGACCGGTACGCGATGGCATCGATCGAGCGCCGACGGCGAAGCAGCACCGGCACGCGACGTCCGAAGCAGCACCGGCACGTGACGACGGGGCCAATGGCCGAGACGCGACGACGAAGCGATACGGGGCTTTTTATTCGATGCCGACGGATCTCCGCTCGATGAGGGCCCTCCCTGTCCTGTGTGCGGCAGCGCTGGTGGTTGCGGCCGTGCTGGGACCGGCCGGTGTCGTCGGCTGGGGCGGGGGTGTCGGCACCGGTGGATCTGCCGACCCGGGCGAGTCCATAGACCAACCCACGATCGATGGCGAAGTCACGATCGGCAGCGATCGCAGTTCGGAATCGGCAGGGAATCCCGCAGCGCGAATCGACCGGAACGGGGGAATTCCACAGGCCGAATCGAACGGGACCGACGAAAACGACACCCGTATTCACGTCCTCGGTCCGCCGAGAAACCGTGCGACGACGGTCTCGATCGACCATCACGGCGCGAGCCTCGGTCCGGCGAGCCGACTCGAAACGGCGGAAACGACGGCCGAGATCGGCACCGCGGAGATCATCGAACGCGTCAGCGCCGCCGAGACCGAACGCGAGCGGGAGCGTCGCCTCGTCGCCGCCGAAAACGCGATCCGGGAGGCGGAAACGACGCTCTACAAGCGACAACACCAAGCGATCGAGGCACACACGAACGGGGAGTTGACCGACCAGGAGTTCGTGATCGAGCTGGCTCGGATCTCGTCGACGGCGGAGGTCCTCCGGACGAGACTCGAAGTCCTGAACGCGCTCGCATCGGAGACACCGGAGACGGACCTACAAACCGAATCGCTGGCGTTCCGGCTCACCGTCTACTCCGGGCCAGTTCGAGACTACGCCGTCGAAACGCTTCGCGGCGGGGCGTCCCCCGATCGGATCGCCGTCGAGACGCACGCGGACGGGATGGTCCTCGCGGCGATCGACGGGGACCAGTACCTTCGAGAGGTGTATCGCGGCGACCGCTGGGACCGAGCCGCCGAGGGGAGCGGCCGTGACAGCCAACGAGCGCTCGACCGGACCCTCTCGGCGTATCCACGGATCGACGAGCGGAGCGGGTCGGCCGACACGCTCGGGACCGGCGGCGTGACGCGGGTGACCGTCCCGTTCGACGGAGGGCGGCTCCGGACGTTCGTCAGCGCCGGGGACGGCGATATCTTCATCGAGCACCAGCAACGGGACCTCGAGGCGTTCGACGACGGCGACACGGTCACGACGACGCAGGACGGCATCGATCTCGTCGTCGAGCGGACGTATCCTGCCGGACCGGTTCGGGTGCAGGCGATCGACCGAACGGGCGGCGACCCGATCGCTAACGCTACCGTGACGGTCGCGATCGCTGACAACGACAGTCGCGAAGTCGGAACGACCGATCGCGACGGTGAGCTCTGGCTGCTGTCTCCCGATCGACCACACCGGGTGACGGTCGTTGACGACCCACGCGTCGCGTGGATCTCCGAGATCAGGCCGACGGATCTGCCGCGGGTCCCGGAACCGTCATCCGAGAGTGAATGACCGGCCGAGGGTTTTAACCGGAAGTCGACGCAGGCGGAGTATGAAACCGACCGCGGACGCCGACTCGTCAACTGGTCGGCCTAACCGATCGTCACGTGGGTTCGCCCCGATCGGGGCCGTGCTGTTGATCCTGCTCGTCACGGTCCTTGCCGGCGGATCGGCGGTGCTCGTCACGAGCGCCGTCGACCCGATGGAGCCAGCACCAACGGCGTCGGTATCGCTGTCCGTCGAGGACCGGACGGTCACCCTGAGACACCGCGGCGGCGACGCGCTCTCCATCCCGGACCTCCGGATCCGGCTGCGTGTCGACGGGGAGCCGCTGGCCGACCAACCGCCCGTTCCCTTCTTCTCGGCCGCCGGATTCGATCCGGGGCCGACCGGGGCGTTCAACAGCGCCGGAACCACCACGCTCTCCACCGGAGAGAGCGCGTCGTTTCGCGTCGCCGGGACCAACGATCCGGTTCCTACGCCGGGAACGACCGTGGAACTACGCATCTTCGACGGCGACCAGCCGGTGGCGAAGCTGACGACGACGGCGACGTGATCGGGGCCAGAAGGAAGCGGTCGGGAGCCGAAGGAACGCGGTCGGGAGCGGGACGACGGTCCCGAAGACGGTGGCGACGGATCAGCTGTCGGGAGCGAGGGCTCAGCTGTCGGGGACGGTCGCAACCGTCGTGATCGCCTTCGGGCTCCCGGGTTTGGCCTGCTGAATGTGGTGCTCGTAGGTCTCGTACCCGGCCCGTTCGAACATCCGGTCGGCTTCCTCGGCGTCATAAAAGAGCATGATCGCGTCGGCCAGCCGCTGTAGCAGGTGGGAGTTGGGGTAGTCCGGCCCCACGACGAGGACCGACGCGCCGGGCTTGGCGACGCGGCGGATCTCACGAAGCCCCGCCACGGGATGTGGCCAGTACTCGATGGAGCCGGAGGACCACACGGCGTCGAAGGTGTCGTCGGCGAAGGGCAGCCGTTCGGCGTCTCCGCGGTAGAAGGCAACGCGATCGCGTGTGCCGAACTTGGCGAACGCCTTCTCCATCTGGTGGACGCTCTGGTCGAGCGCGTGTACGTCGTCGGTGTGCTCGAGCAATCCCTCGGTGCCGAACCCGGTCCCGCAGCCGACGTCGAGCACGCGATCACCGGCCTCGACGTCGAGCCAGTCGAGCGCCTCCGCGCGCATTCGTTCGTCCCACACGAAGGGGTTGATCCGGTCATACACCGTCGAGAGATACTTGTAGAAGAGCCGCGCGCGGCCCTTGTCCTCCAGAAATCCCATTCGTGGCGTGGCGTTGGGGCCGCGCCCCCATAACGATGCGGATCCGGACGACGAAACGTGTTCACACCTGTAGCCCGGATCAGCCGGCTTATCCGGCAGGACCGACTGGATCGCCGTATGGAACCGACGACGTCGGGACGGTTTCGGATACAGGAGCGACGTGTCGGGGGGGATGATGACGAGTCGGCAGAGGATGACCAGTCGCCCTCGTTCACGGTCGTCGAGCTTCCGTCGGAACCGGTCGCCCCGGACGATCCGGACGCGGCCGAGGCGTACGCACCGCTGCACATCGACGGCCCGCACGCGGTCCCGACGGCTCCCCTCGAACCGGGGTACGTCGTCGACGCGACGGTCGGCTGGACGGACGGAACCGCCCGGTTCATCGAGTTCGAGATCGTCTCCCGGACGCGTCTGTACGTCGCCGACGAGGTCACCGGGATGTTCGAGGCCGCACGGGAGGCGTGGAACGGGGCCCGCGCCGCTGGGGAATCGGTGGTGTCGACGACCACCCGCGGCCAGGACGGCGATCCGAACGGGGCGTTGTACCTGTTCCCCGATGCATCCGACCGGGACACCCTGGCCGAGCTCCGGAGCGGACGGATCCCGATCGAACCGCTGATAGCGCGGGTCAACGACCGGCTCGACGACGATCGCGACAGGGCAGTGTTTCTGCTGCGGCCGACGGCCGACCCCTACGTCGCGGTGCTCGTCGCCTTCGACGACGACGGGATCCTCGCCCGGACCGTCCGGGATACCTACGATATGGGATCGGCGTTGGCCGATCGCCTCGAGCACGCCGCCGACGAGACCGGCGTCTATGCGGCCGACGAAGGGAGGGTCCGGACGTCCGAGAGCGACGCCGGCGACGGCCACACCGGCGGCGATGGCGGAGATGAGGACGGTGACGACCGCACCGGCGGCGACGTCGAGTCACCGCTGTAAGACACGCCGAATCGAAGGACACGCCCGAGTGTTCAGCGACGGTCGACGTCGTCGTGAGAGTCCGATCGATCGAACTCATCGATCGTCTCCTCGATCGTCTCCTCGATGAAGTCGGCGAGATCGGCGGCGTCACCGGTCCGATCGTGCGTGAGGTAGTAGGACGCGGCCGTGTTGCCGCAAGCGAGCGCGGTCTCAGCCGGCCAGCCGGCGCCGAGGCCGACCGCGAGACCGGCGCCGAACCGGTCTCCGCCGCCGGTCCATCGGATCGGCGAGGTCGTTTCGAGGTTCCGGACCGAAACGACCGCGCCACGGTCGGCAGTCGCCATCGCGCTCCGGTCGGCCGCGTGCATCACGACGCCGGAGAGCCCGACCGCTGCACGAAGGGACCGAAGCCGTGTGTCGTCGTCGGCCGTGCTGATCTCGACCGACTCGGGATCGGCACGGGGTTCGTCTCCGGGTGGTTTCACCGGCGGGTCGAGGACCGAGGTGCACGCACGGATCTCGCGTCGGTTGGCGTTGAACACGACGTCCGCAACCGACTCGAGCGCCGACAGTGCATCGAACAGGTCCCGAATCGCGTCGGGATCGCTGTCGACGAGGTCGCCGGGATCGACGAGGACGATCCCGGGAACCGAGTCACGCCGCTCGGCGACGTGCCGAAGCATTGCGGTGGTTCCTGGAATCGACACCCAGTTGCCCCAACAGACGACGTCGGCACACAGCGGTTCATCCATCGCCTCGACGGCGGCGGATAGATCGGTCCGTCCCCACGAGCGGAGCGTCGGCGCCTCCTCGGCAAGCATCACGGTTTCGTCCGCGAACTCGAGCAGGCGGACGGTCGCGGGCTCACCAAAGGAGTAGGTCGGGAACGGAAACGAGGACAGTTCGTCGGCGTCGAGGTGGCCGAGGAGACACACCTCCGCGCCGAGTGCGTCGGCACCGATCGCGAGGTTCACCGCCTGTCCGCCGGGCTCACGGGCAGTCGGGATGAGACGAGCCGATTTGTGAGCACCCGAGGCGATCGCCTCGCCGAACCGTTTCCGGGATCGTACCACGCCCCCGGAACCGAACTCGACGCGGCAGCGGACGTCGATCGATCCGTCCGGTAGTGACGTGATCGAGACGTCGGACGGACCGTCACGGAGGCGATCCCGGAGGTCGGCGTAGACCGAAGCAGGCGATGGCCGGCGATCCATACGGCCGTCGGTTCGGGAGACGACCACTTGAGTGGATCCGATCGACGCAGTCATCGGACGGAACCGGTTGTGGGAACCGGTTGTGGGAACCGGTTGCTGCTGGGAACCGACTCCGGTCGTGGCTGTGGAACGAGATGTCGACGGCCCTATACTCGAGCAACCGGTGGATCCGATCGTGAGCGAGGATCATCCCGATGACGCGTCGCTATCGGCCTTCTTCGTCGCCCTCGGCGTCCGCCGGAACGCCGCGATCGGCGGGATCGTCGGCCTCGTGGTTGGGGGTGGCGCATACGCGGTCCGGGTACTCGAGCTGTTCGGCCCCGTGGCGGGCACGCGCGAGTATCCGGTGTTCGGGCCGGACGGGTGGTTTCTGTTGCTCGCGTTCGTGCTGGCGGTGACGAGCGGACTGCTCACCACGATCGGGTTGACCGTTCGGTCGGCGATCACACGACTCCGCGAGCCAACCGAGAACCACAGCGAAGACGGGTGACGCGTCGACGAACACCGGCGTGGTCGGTGGGGTTGTCGGGGTCGGCGGGGACGGGATCGGAGTCGTGATGCCGAGCGGCGTCAATCCGCGTGACAGCAGGCCTCACCCTCCTCGGCGGTGGCCTCGATCCCGGGCTCGGTGAGTTCATAGAGGTTCTGTCTGGCGTCCGCAAAGTAGACGTCCTCGTCGACGACCCCGATCCGTTCGAGACGTTCGAGAGCGTATCGAACCGTCCGTGCCGAAAGCATCGATTCCTCGACGATCCCCTTCTGTGTGAGCGCTCCGTTGTACTCGAGCACCTTGAACACGAGCTTCGCGCTCGGCGGTAGGTCCTCGAGGGTTTCGGCATCGTCGAGCGCGTCCTGTTCTGTTTCAGCCATTGTTCGTCTCGAAAAAGCACATCGTGATAAAGGTTGATGCGGAACCCCGATTTCGGGGGGATGTGGGCGGATATTGGGGTGGGATTCGACGGATAAACCGGATATTGTTGCTGGTACGATGGCGTGGATCCGGACGTAAACTGACCGGCCAGTCAGCGATATGGCTCGCGCGCGCTCGAGATGTCGTCCCGAGAACCGTCGGAACCACCGGGACGTCGGCGGGCGAGTCCGGGTGACCCGCCGACACCGACCGGCGATCGGCAGTCGTACGGGAACGAACGCCTTTTCACCGCCGCCAGCGGACGCGTACGTATGAGCGACGACTCGGGGATCACGGGCCACGCTCGCAGCGTGGTCGTCACGACCATCGCCTGTCTGGCCGGAATCGGTGCCGGAATCGCGTCGGCCAGCTACGTCGGGACGGCCCCAGCCGACGCCGGATCGACGACGGCATTGTTCGTTCTGGCCGGGTTCGTGGCCGTTCAGTTCCCGATCCTGAAGGTTGTCGGCGTCGACGTCACCGACTTCGGCGTGAAGGATACGCTCTACGTGGCGTTCATGACGTTCACGCTGTGGTTCATCTCGTATGCGGTCGTCCTGGTGTGGGGGGTG
>NZ_JARANU010000021.1:0-47314 GCF_029889855.1 Halopenitus sp. POP-27
GCAGGGGGAGGGATGGAGGAAGAGGGCGGGATGGAGGAAGAGGGAGGGAGAGGGACGAAGGCCGAAGGGGGAATCCCCGACTGGAACGCGGTCGACTGGACGACCGGGTTCGAACGACCGTTCGCGGTCGCCGCATCGATCCGTGACGATACCGGACCCATCGGCGACCGGACCGCCCGTGCGTTCCTGGAGGTCCTCGCCGATCGGCCGGACACCCTGGTTGCAACCTCCCACGGACCGGCGGTCGCGTATGAGGTCTCCGAACGCGCGGCCGACGTTCGAGGGGATCTCGAGGCCGCGGACGCGCTCGCGGACGCGCTCGTTGAGGAGGGGATCAATCCCGGGACGACGGCCGACACGGTCGCGGCCGGGCTCTTCGTCGCGCTCGAACGGGGGCTATCGGTATGACCCGTTCCGACGACGAACGCGATCGGGACGTTGCTGACGGGATACGGACCGATGATGATAATGATGATGACGACGCCCGGTCGGAACCGCGGCTCGTCGATCCCGACCGATTCGGGGACCAGCACACGCGCGTGGTGCCCCGAGCGACCGGCCCTACCTGGCCCGTCGGTCTCCGCGGGGTGACGGAGACGATCGTCGCGACGCGTGGCCCCAACGGACGGTGGAACATGGCTGCGCTCGGGGTCCACGCCCCGGACCCGAACGAGCCGGATGGCGGGACGGAGGACGGAGCGACGGCTGAATCGGTGGCTGAAGCGGCGGCGGACGCGACGGCGGACGCGGCGGCGGACGACTCGACGCCGTCGGCGACGACCGAGCCGATGGCGACTGCCCAAACCTACGGCCGCACCCGGACGCGCCGAAACGTCGAGCGAACCGGACGCGGCGTGATCCAGTTCACGAGCGACCCGCTGGCGTTCGTGGACGCGGCGCTCACGATCGACGAACGATCGGACCCCATCCTGGCGAATACGGACGCGTACGTCGAGGTCGAGTTCACGCGGATCGACCGCACCACCGACGCCGGAACCGAGATTCACACGTGGGCGCTTGCCCCGGTTGCGGGACGGATCCTCGACGAGCGGGTCCCGCGGACGAACCGCGGCTACGGTGCGGTCATCGACGCAACCGTGGCCGCCTCGCGCCTCGACGTCGAGGGGTTCGACGAGGACGAACTGCTTGATCGGCTGCGGTATTTCTCCGACACGGTCGACCGCTGCGGCGGACCGCGTGAACGGGCGGCGTTCGAGCGCATCGACGACGTAACCGGATGGCGCGACCGACGCTGATGGACCCCTTCGAGATCGGCGCTGAACGGGCTCGGTGGCGCCGAACGAGGGGCTCGTGGCGGAACGAACCCTTTTAGTTCGCGCCGCCGATATCGACGGTATGGCCATCAAACCCAAGTACATCAAACAGCTGGGGACCGTCCTCATCCAGGAGTACCCCGACTCGTTCAACACCGACTTCGAGACGAACAAGGAGAGCGTCGAGGCGCTCACGACCGTCGAGTCCAAGGGCGTTCGAAACCGGATCGCCGGCTACGTCACGCGCAAGAAGGCCCAGTCGGCGGCCGGCGCGGCCTGATCGACGTCTCGATCCGGTCCCAGTCCCGGTCCCGGTCCGGGCTCCGCTTCAGCCACCCGTATCTCACCGAGGGTTTATCCCCGAAGCCGCGGCCATCTCGTCGGGATGGACCCCGTGTTTCGGCCGGTCGTCGACCCGACGTTCGCCGTCGCCGCGCTCGCGTTCGTGGTCGGCGGCGCCGTTCTCGGCACGGTGAGCGGGCTGATACCCGGCCTTCACGCGAACAACTTCGCGTTGGTTCTCGCCAGCGCCGCACCCGGCATTCCCGCTGATCCGCTGCTCGTGGGCTGTGCGATGCTGGGTGCGGGCGTCGTCCACACGTTTCTCGACATCGTCCCCTCCCTCGCGCTCGGCGTTCCCGATGCCGCGATGGCGATCGCGTCCCTCCCCGGCCACCGGTTGGTCATCGCCGGCCGGGGGCGTGAAGCACTCCGGTTGTCCGCCGTCGGTTCGGGGCTTGCGGTCCTGCTTGCGGTCCCGATCGCGGTCCCGATCACCTGGGTGATGGTGCACGCGTATCCGACGATACGGGCCCACATCGGTCTCGTCCTCGCGGCGATCGTCGGGTTCCTCCTCGTGACCGAGTCCTCGCGTCGAGCCGCGCTCGCCGGGTTCGGAACCTTTCTCGCGAGTGCCGCACTCGGGATGGCGACGCTCGACATCGATCCCAACGCGCCGCTTGCCGCCGGCGGGATGCTCGCGCCGCTTTTTACCGGACTGTTCGGCGCGCCGGTCCTCATCGACGCGATCGACGGGGCCGGCGTGCCGCCGCAGTCCGATGCCCGGATCGCCATGGAGCGCCGCTCCCTCGGCATCACCGCCACCGCTGGATCGGTTGCGGGAGCGATCGTCGGCTACCTCCCGGGCGTGTCGGCGGCGATCGCCGCGACGGCCGCGGTCCCCGCGATCCCGCCGTCCGAGGCCGACCGGGGCTTCGTGGTCGCCACGAGCGGTGCGTCGACGAGCAACACCGTCTTCGCGCTGTTCGCGCTGTTCGCGCTCGGCACGCCCCGGACCGGCGTGATGGTCGCGCTCGAGGAGATCGCCGTCCCGCTCGCCCTGCCCGTGCTGCTTGCGGCGACCGCGATGGCCGCCGGGATCGGGTTCTGTGTGCTGCTGCTGGTCGGGGACACGTACCTTCGGGTCGTCGGAAACGCCGACTACACGCGGGTCTCGATCGGCGTGCTCGCGCTCATCGGCGAGCTCTCGTTCCTGTTTGCGGGCGTCGTCGGCGTCGCCACGCTCGTGGTGGCCACCGTTCTCGGACTCGTTCCGCCACGGCTCGGGACCCGCCGCGTCCACTTGATGGGGGTGTTGATCGGCCCGTTGCTCGTGGCCTCCTAAGAGAGTCGCTTCGGTTCGCTTCCTCCGGTGATCGGCCCCGATCGTCTCGAAGGCGGTGAATTCGTGATGGAGGTGCGGACGCAAAGAACAACGGTTAAAAGTCGCGCACCGGTTCATCAGAGTATGAGCGACAGTCAGAAGCAGGCGGCCAACCAGTGTGTCTCCTGTGGGATACAGGTCGCCGGAATGAACGCCGCTCGGTTCGATTGCCCCGAGTGCGGCACCAACATCAGCCGGTGTGCGAAATGCCGCAAGCAGAGCAACCTGTATGAGTGTCCCGACTGCGGCTTCCGGGGGCCCTAACGATGGGTGACGTCGCAGCCAAGGTCAAGGTAATGCCGAACAGCCCCGAGGTCGACCTCGACGAGCTCCAGGAGCTGCTCGAGGACTCGCTGCCCCAGGGCGCGAAGATCCGCGGGTTCGAACGCGACGACGTCGCCTTCGGTCTCGTCGCGCTGCTGCCGACCGTGATCGTCCCCGACGACGCGGGCGGCACGGAGGCCGTCGAGGAGGCGTTCAGCGGCGTCGAGGGCGTCGAATCCGTCTCAGTCGAGAACGTCGGTCGGCTGTAAGGCCGAACGGACCTGTTCCGCGTTCAACCGAACCGAAACGCCGGGCAGCGACGGCGCTGATCTCGGGTCGAATTCACGAATCAGGGCCAACGCGTCGAACGGATCGTCAGAAAGGGGACGAATCGCAGGGAGTAACGAACGCGCACCGGACGAAGCCAGGGCAGGGATTTGAACCCCGGAAGTCTCGATTACAAGTCGAGTGCATGAACCGCCCATGCTCCCCTGGCACGGATCCGGCTTGTCGACCCTCCTTTGAGTCAGTATCGGTTTTCGATCCGATCGGGTGGCGCCGTCGCCGGATTCCACCGGCCCGTGGGTCGATCGACGGAGATCGTCATCACCGGTCGGACAGATCCTTCTCGAGTTCGACCCGGTGTGGATGGTATCCGTGACGGCGATACAGCCGACGCGCGTCGACGTTGCTCGCCAACACCTCGAGCGCGACGGCCTCTACCCCCATCGTGGCGAGTCGTTCCTCCCCGCGTTCGAGCAGTCGTGACCCGATGCCGCGTCCGCGGTCGGCGGGGCGAACGAACAACGCGTCCACGAATCCCCGATCGACGTCCTGCTCGAAGGGCCCGTGTTCGCGGGAGACCGTGATGAATCCGACCGGTGGGTCCTCGGGGCTCCCCCTCGCGAGGAACGCTTCGTCCGCGACGATGTGGTCGGCGAGGACGGTCTGAACGACCGGCTCGTTGGGGGCTGCCCGGAGGTGGGAGCCCTCACCGCGCTGGTGGGCGGCGAGTTCGACCCAGAGATCGACGAGCGCATCGAGGTCGGTCATCGTCGCGGCGACGATCGAGTCGGAGGACTCGTCCCCGTTCGTCGATCCCGCTTTCGATCCGGTCATCGTTCGATCCGGGCCGTGGATCCGAGGCGTCTCCGGACGACCCATTCACGGCACGGCGGGATCGACGTGGCGTGATCGTTCCTCCGGGTCGGAGGCGGCTGGCGTGAGTGCATTCGGGATTCGGGATTCAGAGCGAAGAGTTATTTATGTTCGCCGCTCCCACAATCGTGTGAACCTAACGCATGGGCACTACTAAACTCCTCGATCGGGGTCGGGGGTCCCGGTCTCTTCCGCTTCTGCTCGCGTGGCTCGTGGGGATCCTTCTCGTTTTGGATATCGGTGCTCGCCTCGCCGGCGTCGAGATACCGCTTGCCGCGGGCCGCACCTTCGGTGGATCGATGTCGGTCGCGCAGTTCGGCGGGCTGGTCTGGAACGGCGTGATCGTCGGACTCATCTTCGGGCTTGCCGGGATCGGACTCTCGATGACGTACAGCATTCTCAACTTCGCGAACTTCTCACACGGAGACCTCATCACGACGGGCGCGTTCACCGGCTGGGGGGCGGCGTTGCTGGTCTCGGGATGGGGACTCGCCGAAGCGGGAACGCTTCTCCTCGTGCGGGCGGCCAGCGGCCCGAGCCCCAACGAGATCGGGGCCTCGATCATCCAGGCACCGCTTGCCATCGCGATCGGTGTCGTCGTCGCGGCCGTCGCGACGGTGCTCGTAACCGTCGCGATCGATCGGGTCGTCTACCGACCGATGCGGGACCGGGGCGGGATCCCGCTGCTCATCGCCAGCATCGGCGTCGCGCTCGGGTTACGGTACGTCGTACAGTTCGTCTTCGGCTCCCGAAGCCGCGGCGTGACGGCCACCGACGGCGTTCGAACCACGATCGCAGGCGTCAGCGTCAACCTCCACGAGCTGACGCTGTTCGTCGTCGCGCTCGTCCTGATGGGGGGAATGCACCTGCTTCTACAGCGAACGAAACTGGGGACCGCGATGAGGGCGATGGCCGACAACAAGGACCTCGCGCTCGTGACCGGCATCCCGACCGAACGGGTCGTCACCGCGACCTGGATCCTCGGCGGCGCGTTGGCCGGCGTCGCGGGATACCTGTACGTGCTTGAGCGTGGGACCATCGAGTTCAACATCGGCTGGTTCCTCCTGCTTTTCATCTTCGCCGCCGTCATTCTCGGCGGGATCGGATCGATCTACGGCGCGATCGCGGGCGGGCTCGTCATCGGGCTCGTGCACGAGGTCTCGCTCGTGTGGATCTCCGGCGATTTCAACGCCGCAGCGGCGTTTCTGATCATGGTCATCGTGCTGTTGTATCGTCCGGAGGGGCTCTTCAGTGGGGTGACGACCGCATGAGCGACGATGACCGCATACGTGACGGTCCCCGTCCGGATGGCGGCGGTAGCGTCGACGACGGCGGTAGCGTCGACGACGGCGGTAGCGTCGACGGCGGCGACGTCGACGACGCCGACGATGGATCGGCGCGGACCGAATCGGTCGCCGGCGTCCTCCAAGAGGCGATCGCCCGGGCGTTCGGCGGACACGATCTCGCGATCGTTCTCGCCACGCTCGCCTCGATATACGGGCTGTTTACGCTGTTCGTGCTCGTCGCCAACGACTTCGAGCTCACGACGAACACGATCAACGCGATCGCCAGTACCCTCCGGCTTCTCACGTTCTTCGCTGCCTCCTACGCGGTGCTCGCGCTCGCGTTGAACCTCCATTGGGGATACACCGGCCTGTTCAACATCGGGGTTGCCGGGTTCATGGCGGTCGGCGTCTACACGATGGGTCTGCTCTCGACGCCGCCGGACGCCACGTCCGGAATGGGGCTTGGACTTCCGCTTCCGGTCGGGGTCCTCGGGGGGATGATCGCCGCGGGACTCGTCGGGTTGATCGCCGCGCTCCCGGCGCTCCGGCTCGAGGCCGACTACCTCGCGATCGTGACGCTGGGACTCTCGGAGATCATCCGCTTGACGATGAACTCGAGCCAGCTGTCGAGCTGGACCGTCTCGACGTTCGGGTTCGGAACGGGCGGCGGGTCCGGACTCAACCTCCCCGTCCGTCCGACGGACGCGCTGTTCGACGACGGTGCCGGCGAGGCGCTGCTTACGGTGCTGACCGGGGCCGGGATACGACGATCGATCGTGGTCGATGCCGCCTACACGCTCGTCGTCGTCGCCTTCGTCGTCGGCGTCTACTGGCTGCTCTCGCGGGTCGGTGCCTCGCCGTTCGGCCGCGTTCTCAAGGCGATCCGGGACGACGAGCTCGTGGCACAGTCGCTCGGCAAGGACACCCGGCTCTTCAAGATCAAGGTGTTCATCGTGGGCTGTGCGCTGATGGGGCTCGGCGGAATCCTCTGGCAGGGGTCGTACGGCTACGTGAATCCGAACTCGTTCCGGCCGATCGTCACGTTCTACGTCTTCGTCGCGGTCATCATCGGTGGGTCGGGATCGAACACCGGGAGCATCGTCGGGGCCATCCTGTTCGTCGGATTGCTGTTCGAGGGCCCGCGACAGTTCGGCGGCATCGTCCAGAACGCGATGGACCTGGGAAGCGCTCCGGCGACGTTCGCCGGCGCCGTCGGGCCGCTGTTCGGGCTCGATCCGATGCCGTTCCTGGCGTACGCCCTCGAGAACATCAGTGCGCTCCAGTTCGTTCTCCTCGGCGTCGTCCTGATCGTGATCATGCAACGTCGGCCAGCGGGCGTTCTCGGCCATCGAACCGAAACCGCCGCGGCGATCGACCTCGGCGTCCGTCCCGAGGGAAACGCCCCGGCTGCACGGTCAGGGGAGGAACCCACCTCCCGACCCGACACGACGGCTGCTGCTGACCACGGTGGAGAGACCGGGGGTGACGGGGATGAGTAAGGATGCCGACGCCGGCGAGGAGACCGATGACGCCGGCGTGGAACCGACCGTCGATGCGGACGCGGCCACCATCGCGGACGCGGCGGGCACGACGAACGCCGCCTCCGAGGAAAACGCGTCTACAGCGCCCGAAACGCAGGATTCACGGGTCGAACGGGAGGCCGCGGAGACGCCGCCGGACGTCCCCCTGCAGGTTCGAAACCTCCGGAAGACCTTCGGCGGCATCGTGGCCGTCGACGACGTGAGCTTCGCGGTCGAGGCCGGAACCATCACCGGATTGATCGGCCCGAACGGCGCCGGCAAATCGACCACGTTCGACTGTATCGCGGGTGCGCTCGAGCCCGACTCGGGATCCGTTCGGTTCAACGGCGCGGACGTGACCGGCCTTCGGCCGGACCAGATCGCGACCCGCGGACTGGTTCGGACGTTCCAGATCGCTCGCGAGCTGCCGGAGATGACGGTCCTCGAGAACTTGATGCTCGCGCCGACCGACCAGGTCGGCGAGCAGCTGTGGCGGTCGGTGGTGCCCGGCGCCCGCGGGTCGGTGATCGACCAGGAACGCGAGCTTCGCGAGCGCGTCTGGGAGACCCTCGAGTTCTTCGAGATCGACCACCTCGCCCGTCAGAAGGCCGGAGCGTTGTCCGGCGGGCAACGGAAACTGCTGGAGATGGCGCGTGCGCTGATGACGGATCCGGACCTCCTGTTGCTCGATGAGCCGTTGGCAGGTGTGAACCCGACCCTCGAGGAGAAGTTGCTCGATCGGATCCACGACCTCCGCGATCAGGGGTACACGTTCCTGCTCGTCGAACACGATATGGACGTGATTATGGACCACTGTGAACACGTCATCGTCATGCACCAGGGATCGCTGTTGGCGGAGGGGCCACCGGCGGAGATCAGATCGAACGAGCAGGTCATCGACGCGTACCTCGGAGGGAGTTCCGAATGAGCGATCCCGAGCCGGTCGACCGAACGCGGGACGCTGGCGCCGACGAAACACGGACGGACGCCGACGAAACGCGAACGGACGCCGACGAAACGCGAACGGACGCCGACGTTGGCGCCCCAGATGACGCGATCCTTCGTGTTCGCGATCTCGATGCCGGATACGGCGAGCTCCAGATCCTCTCGGGGATCGATCTGGACGTCGGCGACGGCGAGTACGTGACGATCGTCGGCCCGAACGGCGCCGGGAAATCGACCGTGATGAAGACCGTCTTCGGGTTGACGACGTATCTGGGCGGGACGATCACCTTCGAGTCCGAACCGATCCACGAACTGCCGCCCGAACGAATCATCCACAAGGGGATCAGCTACGTCCCACAGTCGAACAACGTCTTCGACGGCTTGACCGTCCGCGAGAACCTCGAGATGGGTGCGTACATTCTGGATACGGTCCCCGAATCACGGATCGAGGCGGTGTATGACCGGTTTCCCGTCCTCCGTGACCGACGCGATCAGAAGGCGGGAACGATGTCGGGTGGCCAACGACAGATGGTCGCGATGGGACGTGCCCTGATGCTCGATCCCGACCTCCTGTTGTTGGACGAGCCCTCCGCCGGGCTCGCACCGGACCTCGTCGACGATATGTTCGATCGGATCGACGAGATCAACGAGAACGGAACCGCGGTCCTGATGGTCGAACAGAACGCCACGGAGGTGCTGCGGCGCTGTGACCGCGGCTACGTCCTGACGCAGGGGCAGAACGCGTACACCGATGCCGGTACCCGGCTGTTGGCGGACGAGGAAGTCCGACAGCAGTTCCTGGGTGGGTAGCTCCGGGCGCGACGGGCGCACGCGTGGCGAGGCAGACACGCCGAGACGACCGACGCGTGGGCGGTCTCCGGCTGCCCTACTCGACGTCGATCGTCTCGACGTTCTCGACGTTCCCGTCCTGGTACCGGAAGACGTTGTAGGAGACGGCCTGCATATCGCCGTTGTCGTCGAAGTTCACCTGCGAGGACGCGCCCTGGTAGTTGATCGCCTCGCCGGCGGCAGCCATCTCGACGCCCTCCGCGAGGTTCTCCGGCGTCACCTCCGTGCCGTCGGGGTTGGCGACCGCTCGGAGGGAGTCACGGACGTCGGTTCCGGTCGGGTCGTCCGTGTCGGACGCGGCGCTCGCAAGGATGATCACGGCGGCGGCGTCGTAGGCGTGAGCGTTGAACACGCCGGGTTCGCGGTCGTACTGGTCCTGGTACAGCTCGGTAAACCGATCGTTGCCGGGGCCGGTGGATCCCGGAGAGGTCCCCCAGACGTTGTTCATCGGGTTGCCGACCTCCTCGGGGAGCGTCGAGTCGTTGAGCCCGTCGGTGACGAGGATCGGAACGTCGTAATCGCTCGCGTACTCGTTGTAGAAGTCGCGGAACAGCGTGATCCCCGACTGCGGGAACCCGACGATCATCAACACGTCCGGGTTGTCGTTGAGCGCCTCGCTGATCTGTGAGGAGTAGGACGCCTGTTCGGGCTCGAAGGAGACGCGGTTGACCGCCTGCCCGTCGTTGTCCTGGAAGGCGGAGACGAACTCGTCCTCGAGCGCCTGTCCGTAGTTGTCGTTGAGATAGAGCGTGCCGACCGTCGACGCCTCGAACCGATCGACGGCGAGATCCGCAAGCACCGGTCCCTGCAGCGCGTCGGACGGACACGTTCGAAAGACGTAGTCGTCGTCCTCGAGGTCGGTCACCGCCGGTGCGGTGGAGGCCGGCGAGATCCCGACGATCTGGTTCGGAATGTAGATCTGCTGTGCGACCTGGAGGTTGACGTTGGATGCTGCGGGTCCCACGACGGCGGGGATGCCCGCGTTGACGAGGCTGTTCGCCTCCGAGATCCCCGTCTGCGGGTTCGTTTGCGTGTCGCCCGTGTCGGTGTCGACGGTGAATCCGGTTTCACCCTCGAGCTGATGGGCGGGCAACAGCGCGCCGTCACGGATCGGACCGCCGAGGCTCCCGAGATCGCCGGTTTCGGGCATTAGAACCCCGTAGTCAATCGTCGGGACCGCGCCGTCTCCGTTGCCGCCGCCGTTTCCGTTGCCACCGCCGTTCCCGTCACCGTTTCCGTTCCCGCCGCCATTGCCGTTGCCGCCGCCGTTTCCGTTCCCGGAACAGCCCGCGATGGAAACGATGCTGAGGCCGGCCGCGCCGGAGAGCACGTCACGTCGTCGAATTGTACGCGTCATATCGGTTCGGTACAACAACGCACTGGGTAATAAATATCCGGTACAATGCGAAATACGCGTGGTCCGGGGCGATACGGGATTTTCGATTCCCCTCGAGTCGTCGATCGGACGATCGGTCGTTCCCATCCGGATGATCGGTCGTTCCCATCCGGATCGGGTCCCGCCGGCCAACTAGACTTCCTGGCAGTCAGCACACACCAGCTGGCCGTTGTGGGTCTCAAGAGTCGCAGCCAGGGAACCACAGACCTCACAGATGCTCTGTGTGGGTTCCTCGGCGGTCGCTCGCTCGGCGGCCGGCTCCGAAGCGCTCGTCCGCCGAGCCCCGTTCGTACCCGCCCCGGCGTTCGCCTCCTCGAGCCGCTGTGCTGGCCGCGCAGCGAGGACGTCGTGTTCGGTGAGGAGCCCGACCGCACGCTCCCCGTCGGTCACGATCAGCCGGCTCGTGCCCTCGGCGACCAATCGCTCCTCGGCGACGTCGATCGGCTCGCCGGCGTCGATCGTCGGCGTCGACCGGCTCATCGCGTCTTCGACGGTCGTCGTCGCCGGATCGGAGCCGTCGATCACCGCTGCAAGCGCATCGCGAAGGGACAGACACCCGACGGGCTCCTCGCCACGAACGACCACGAGACAGTCGGCCGACTCGGAGACCAGCAGTGCTGCGGCCTCGTCCAGCGTGTCCGATTCGCTGACGCCCGGAAACTCCCGGTGCATCAGATCACGTGTACTGGTATCACTGTTCATACCACTAGATCGGACGGGAAGGGGTAAAACCTGTCTCCAGTACAGTTATGCCGTGTCGCGTTCTAGTTTCTCGGTCGATGACCGAACCGGCTGTTGACGGCCGTTATGCCCGGGACCTGACGAACTGATCGGAACCCTCGTAGAACCAGTATCCCGCCCCGCGCATCGCCCGGCCGAGTTCCTGGTGGAACTCGATGAAGTCCGCGAACTCCTCCTGATCGACGTGCTCGAAGATCTCCTCGACGGAGACGACGGTCTCGTAGTCGATCCGAACCGGGTGGTCGCCGTACTGTTCGACGTACTCGGCGGCGGACAGCGGGAAGTCCTCCTCCTCGTCGATCTTCTTCGCGAGGACCGCGTGGCCGTACTTCCGCTTGCCCTCGCTCCCCTCCTCGCCGTCGGGGTCGTGTGGCCAGTCCATACCCCGGTTTCGCGATCGGGTGGCATAGTCGTTACGTTCCGCTCGATGCGGTGATCCGGAACTCGTCGGGCCGAATTCGTCCGGCTCGAGTCCGCAGGGTCAGCGGTCCAGGCCGCCCCGAGCTTTGACGCGCATAATCTGCCTGACGTTCCGATAGATCGCCTCCGGCGAGGTGTCCTCGGCCGGGTCGTACAGGTCCGAGACCCGATAGAGGATCGCCGCGACCTGCTGGCTCTCCGAGTTCTCCCCGCGGACGTCCTCCGCGATCGCTCGGAGTGCCCGCCGGGTTTCGGCGTCGCCGTCGAGGATCACGCCGGATCCAGCCCTCCCGACGGCGTCGATCCCTCGATCCCCGTCCCCCGTTTCCCGGCCTTTGCCGTCCCCCGTTTCCCGGTCTTTGCCGTCCCACGTTTCCCGGTCTTCGCCGTCAGTCATCCTCAGGGCTGGTCGCTTGCCTGCCGACGGCGGACGATGCCGGCGTTGTTCGCGACGGCCTCGCTGATGGCCGCGAACGCGTCGGCCGTCTCCCCCTCGTCCAACACGATCGGTTCCCCGCCGTCGCCGCCGGTTCGAACGGCCGGGTCGAGGGGAACGCCGCCGAGGAACGGCAGGTCGTGCTCGGCCGCCAGTCGCTCGCCGCCGCCCTCGCCGAAGACGTCGTGGACGCTCCCGCAGTCCGGACACCGGAACCCGGCCATGTTCTCCGCCACGCCGAGCACGTTCGTGTCGTGTTTCCCGAACATTCGGAGGCCCTTGACCGCGTCATCGAGCGCCACCTCCTCCGGCGTCGTCACGATCACTGCGCCAGTCAACGGCAGCGTTTGAAGGATCGTCAGCTGCGTGTCGCCGGTCCCCGGTGGCAGGTCCAGCACGAGGTAGTCGAGTTCGCCCCAGTCGACGTCCTCGACGAGCTGCGTGATGATCTTGTGAACCATCGGCCCGCGCCAGATGACGGGGTCGTCCTCGCCGGTGAGAAAGTCCATACTCATCACGCGCATCCCGTACTGCTCGGGTGGCACGATCGTCTCGCCGTCGGTCCGCGGCGGCGTTTCGGCGCCGACCATCCGCGGCACGTTCGGCCCGTAGACGTCGGCGTCGAAGAGGCCGACGCTTGCACCCCTGTCCGAGAGGCCGGCCGCGATGTTGACCGCCATCGTCGACTTCCCGACGCCGCCCTTGCCGGAGGCGACCGCGATGACGTTTTTTACCTTCGGAAGGACCTGCTCGTCCGGCGTGACCGCGGTCGGGATCCGCGCCGACAGCTCCGGCTCGAGACCGGCGTCCGACAGCGTCGATCGAACCTCCTCGGCGATCGCCGTCTCGGTCGACGAGTAGGGTGCGCCGAGGGCAAGCGAGACGCTGACGGTGGTTCCGTCCTCCCGCACCGTCACGTCGTTCACGAGCCCGAGGGAGACGATGTCACCATCCAGGTCGGGGTCGGTCACCGACCGAAGGAGATCGCGTACGCCGGATTCGTCCATACCCAGGGAAGGCGTGTCGGGCGAATAAGGGTTGTGTCACGAGTGGATCCGGTCCGCCGGCGGACCCATCCACCGACCGCACGCGGTTGCCGCCGTCGCCGCCGACGGACGTGACCCGATCGCTTTTAGGCCGTCTCCGCCACCCGACGGTATGTTCGGAACGAGCGGCGTTCGCGGTCCGGTCGGGGAGGAGATCACGGCAGCCCTCGCGGTTTCGATCGGCCGTGCGCTCGGGATGGAAACCGACGCCGTCGTCGTGGGTCGCGACGTCCGCGATTCCGGGCGGGCGTTCGTCGACGCGCTCGCTGCGGGACTGGTCGAATCGGGGACCGACGTCCTCGACGTCGGCGTCGCGGCGACGCCGACGATCGCCCGAGCGGTTTCCGGCGCCGGCGCCGATGCCGGCGTCGTCGTCACTGCCTCGCACAATCCGCCCGCGGACAACGGTTTCAAACTCTGGACGCCCTCCGGTCAGGCGTTCGACGCCGACGATCAGGACCGGATCGCCGACCGCGTTCGGTCCGACGCCTTCGAGCCGGCCGACCCGAACGACCACGGTCGGCGTCACGGGTTCGGCGACGTCTTCGAGCGCTCCGCGACCGCCAGCCACCGGGCTGCGATCGTGGCAGCCGGGCGGCGAGCGCTGGCTGCGTCCGCTGACCGCGGGGCTAAAGCGGGTGATGACCAGCGGTCGGCCGCCCCGCTTTCGGGAACTCGCGTCGTCGTCGACCTGGGAAACGGGGCCGGACGAGTCACCACCGACGCCCTCGTCGAACTCGGTGCGGCCGTCGAGACGCTCAACGGCCAGCGGGACGGTCGGTTCCCGGGTCGGCCCAGCGAGCCGACCGCCGAGACGTGCGCGTCGCTTCGAACGCACGTGGCTGAAACCGACGCCGACCTCGGGATCGCTCACGACGGCGACGCCGACCGAATGATGGCGGTCGCGGACGATGGGCGGTTCCTCGAGGGTGACACGCTGCTTGCGCTGCTCGCGCGCGCCGCCGTGGCCGATGCGGGTACCGGCGCCGAGGGCGTCGATCATCCCACCGTCGCCGCGCCGCTCAACACGAGCCTCGCGGTCGACGACGCGCTCGCCGACGTCGGCGCCGAACTCGTCCGAACCCGCGTCGGCGACGTCGCCGTCGCCGAACGTGCCGCAACGGACGGGGTCGTCTTCGGTGGTGAGCCCTCCGGCGCCTGGATCTTCCCGTCCGAGACGCTGTGTCCGGACGGCCCGCTCGCGGCGGTTCGGATCGCGACGCTTGCCGCCGAACGCTCCCTCACCGAACGGGTCGCGGAGCTCCCCTCGTACCCGATCCGGCGCGGAAACCGCGAGGTTACCGGAAAGACGGCCGTGATGACGGCCGTTGAGGCGCTGGCGGCCGAGGAGTTCCCACCCGATGCCCGGAGCACTCTCGACGGCGTCCGCATCGAGACCGACGACGGCTGGATGCTCGTTCGCGCCTCCGGCACGCAGCCGCTGATCCGGCTAACGGCTCAGGCGCGAACCGATGCGGACGCCGACGCCCTGTACGACCGCGCGACGAGGTTGCTCGAGCAAGCGATCAACGCGGCCGAGTGACCGCGACACGGAGAGCGGCCGTCCCTACCCGATCCGCGTCCCGGGCGAGTCGCCTCGCAGAAACCCCTCGAGGTCGTCCGGGCCGAAGATGAACGCCGGCGATCCGAGCCCGAGCAGCTCCTCGACCTTCGCCGCCATCCCGCCCGAGACGTCCGTCGACTCGCTCGCGCCGAGCAGGTCGGCGACGTCTTCGAAGGCGTCGATCCGGGGAACCACGTCACCATCGCCGTCGAGGACGCCGGGAACCGTCGAACAGAGGCCGACCCGGTCCGCATCGATGTCGGCAGCCAGCTCGACGACCAGTTCGTCGCCCGAGATCACCGTCACGCCCTCGCTCGCGGTGGCGACTCCGTCCCCGTGTAACACCGGCACGAATCCCTCATCGAGCAGCGTCGCGGCGGGCTCCGACGGCAGCGTCAGCGCCCCGTCCGGCCCGTCGGTCCGTGCCCCGACCGATAGCGGGTGGAGGGGAAGCGCCTGGACGTCCCGTTCGTGGAGCCGGTCGAGGACGAACCGGTTGAGCGTCGTCATCGCGCCGTGAACGTCCATCACGGCGTCGACGTCGTGGGTCCCAGCGGTCGTGGTCATCCCGTGCGCGCTGGCGTGGTGGTGGCCGAAGCTCCCGCCCCCGTGAACGACGACGAGTCGATCGATGGCGTCGTCCGCCAGCGCCCCGGCGATCGCGTCGCAGGCGGCGTCGAGCGCGGGCGCATCGAGCGTCTCGGGCCGGTCCTTTTCGGTGATCACGCTCCCGCCGAGCTTACAAACGACCGTCTCACCCGTCATCACGGCGCCTCCACACGAACGCCCTCGGTCGCCAGTTCGGCCCGGAACGCGTCGGCACATCCCTGTGTGAACGACAGCGCCGTCTTCGTCTCCGGCGTCGGGTCCAGCGCCACGATGCAGCCGCCTCCACCAGCTCCCGTCAGCTTCGCGCCGTGGGCGCCGGCGTCGCGTGCCGCCCAGACCATCGAATCGAGCGAGCGCGCGGAGACGCCAAGCGCCGACAGCAGCCCGTGGTTGAAGTTCATCAGGTCGCCGAGCTCCGCGAGGAGTTCGGCCTCGGGCTCCGCGTCGGGGTCTGCGGCCCCCAGGATCCGTTCGCCCTCGCGGACGATGTCGCCGATCGACGTCACCGTGTCGGCGGCGAAATCGTACTCCGACTTGAGCTCCCTGACGCCCGCCACGAGCGCGCCGGTGTCGCCGGCGCCGCCGTCGAAACCGACGACGAACGGGAGGTTCGGCGTCTCGATCCGTTCACAGTCGTCGCCCTCGACGCGCACCGCGCCGCCCATCGCCGAACAGAACGTGTCCGCCCGCGACGCCTGTCCGTCCTGGACGTCGTACTCCGCGCGGTAGGCTCGATCGGCGAGTTCCCGCGGCGATAACGGTTCTCCGAGCGCGCGCGTGGCCGCGTCGATCCCCGCGACGACGACCGCGGCCGAGGATCCGAGCCCGGCCCCGAGGGGAATGTCGCTCTCGACGGCGATGTCGAAGCCCGCGTCCGGTGCCCCGGCCGCCTCGCGTGCCTGTGAGACGGCGGCATCGATGTATCCCATCGCCGCATCGAGCAGCGATCGCTCGACGTCCACGTCGGGGTGGTCGCCGACGGCGCCGTCGTACTCCACGGTGAAGCCGTCGAGCGAGAGGTCCTCGGCCTCGACGCGAACGTGGTCGTCGCTGCGCGGCTCGGCGGTCACGCGGGCGCGGCGCTCGATCGCACACGGCACCGCCGGTTCCCCGTAGACCACGGCGTGCTCGCCGAAGAGGTACACCTTCCCCGGTGCGCTACAGACGGTCATACTCCACCTCACTGGTTCAGCGATAACAGGCGTTGCGCTTGTGGGCGCATATTGGACCCGCCCACCGAGCCGATCGCGGAACGACGATGCCGTGTGATCGCGAGTCAACGGGCTGGTTCTTATATACTCGCCGCCCGGAGAACGGGTGAGGTGATGGTCCGACCCGCTCGGGCGGTCACCGGGGGAACTGGGGAATGGACGCAGCGCGTCCGACACGTCGACGATCCCGTCCGCCGCTCACCGTGGCTGGCGGTCGGCGACGTCGACGGCACCGATGTCGCGGACGGTGATCCCGGGCGGACGGGCGTCGCCGTCCCATCGTTCTGCCGACGCAGCCGCTCATCGGTCGCGACACGTGTCGACGGTGACGAACGGAACCGAAAGGAAATCTTCGGACAGCTACAGGTCAGCCTCGAAGTCCTCGAGGGCGTAGACCGTGTCGGCGCCGCGGCGGTCGAGCGTCTCGTTGGCGAGCAGCCAGTAGACGACCGAGAGCGCGCGGCGACCCTTGTTGTTCGTCGGGATGGCCAGGTCGACGTTCGACAGCTGGTTGTTGGAGTCACACATCGCGATCACGGGGATCCCGACGGTGATGGCCTCCTTGACGGCCTGGGCGTCGCCGATCGGGTCCGTGACGACCAGGACGTCCGGCTCGATGTAGCCGGCGTAATCGGGGTTCGTCAGCGTCCCCGGGATGAAGCGGCCGGTCCGGGCGCGGGCGCCGATCGCGTCGGCGAACTTCTCGGCCGGGAAGCGACCGTACTGTCGCGAGGAGGTGACGAGCACCTGCTCGGGGGCGTACCCAGACAGGAAGTCGGCGGCCACGCGGATGCGCTCGTCCGTCTTCGAGACGTCGAGCACGTAGAGGCCGTCGTCGCGGACGCGGTGGATGAACCGCTCCATGTCCTTCGTCTTCTGTTGGGTCCCGATGTGGACCCCGGCGCCGAGGTACTCCTCGACAGGGATGAGCAGGTCGGCGTCCTCGTCGGGCATCACGTCGTCGTCGAAGCGGGGCTCCTCGTCCGCCTCGGCGTCGGCATCGGCTGCTTCCGCGTCGGCCGCTTCCGCGGCGTCCGCCGCGTCGTCTGGCTGTTCGGCTGTCGTGTCGGCCGCGTCCTCGAGGTCGGCGTCGTCCGCCGCGGCGTCGTCCGCCGTGGCGTCCGCGTCGGCGTCGAGTTCGACCGTGTCGTTGTCCTCAGTCATGAGTGGGTGGTGGGTGTCGTTGGATGTCGGTTCGGCATCACACCGCGTCCTCGGCGATGCGGATCAGTTCGTTGAGCTTCGCCGTCCGCTCGCCGCCGACAGTCCCCGTCTTGATGTACGGGGCGTCGGTGGCGACGGCCAGGTGGGCGATCGTCGTGTCCTCGGTCTCGCCGGAGCGGTGAGAGATGACGGGGTCGTAGCCGTTTCGAACCGCCAGCTCGACGGCGTCGACGGCGTCCGAGAGCGTCCCGATCTGGTTCGGCTTGATCAGGATGCTGTTTCCGGCGCCCGTCTCGATCCCCGTTCGGAGTCGGTCGACGTTTGTGACGAACAGGTCGTCCCCGCAGATCAGCGTCCGGTCGCCCACTCGGTCGGTGAGTTCGGCGAACCGGTCGTAGTCGTCCTCGTCGAGGGGGTCCTCGACGTACGCGAGATCGTACTCCGTGACGAGTTCGGCGACGTACGCGACCTGCTCGTCCGGCGATCGGGTTCGATCGCCGTAGACGTATGCCTCGGCGTCGGCATCGTACAGTTCCGCGCCGGCCATATCGAGGCCGAACCGGACCGTGAAGCCGACGTCCTCTTGGACGTGCTCCGTCGCCGTCGCCATCACCTCGAAGGCTTCGGCGTCGTCTATCGACGGCGCCCAGGCGCCCTCGTCACCCTTCGCCGCGGGAACGCCCCGATCGGCGAGGATCTCCGCGACCGCGTCGTGGACCGCCGCGTTGGCGAAGACCGCCTCCGAGACGCTCGGCGCGCCGGTCGGGGCGGCGAGGAACTCCTGAATGTGGGTCGCGTCGGCGGCGTGTTCGCCGCCACCGATCACGTTCCCGAGCGGGATCGGGAAGTTCTCACCGCGGAACGCACCGCCGAGGTGCTGGTACAGCGGCGCACCGATGACGTCCGCGGCCGCCTTCGCGGCGGCCATCGAGATCGCGACCGCCGAGTTGGCCCCGATCGCGGAGAAGTCCTCGGTCCCGTCGGCCGCACGCAGCGCGGCGTCGACCGCGCGCTGATCGCCCGCGTAGGCGCCCTCGAGTCGGGGCACCGCGTGTTCACGGGCGGCGGCGATCGCCTCCGCCGGCGGCCGCTCGACCGCCTCGTACTCGCCGGTCGAGGCGCCCGAGGGCGCCGCGGCACGTCCGAACCCGCCGGATTCGGTCAGCACGTCGGCCTCGACCGTCGGGTTCCCCCGGGAGTCGAGCACGCGACGCAGCGAGACGGACGTGATGCGGGTCACTACGCCTCCTCCCGCCGGACCGTGAACGGGAGCACGCCGGCGTCGTACTCCTCGGCGGCGACGAGGATCGGCTGCGTCTCGTCGGTATCGATCAGCACCGGCGCGCCGTAGGATACCTGTAGCGCCCGTGCACCGAGGATACGCGCCTTCTCGTAGCGGTTGTGGTTCGTTGACATATGTTACTGGTACGGCGAGACGACGTCGACGAGATCGGTGTGACTGACCATCATCCGCCGGCAGCAGTGGCGGTCGACACCGAGGTCGTCGAGGACCTCGCCGGGGTCCTCATCGCCCTCACGGGCGCGCGCTTTGAACTCGTCCCAGTGTTCACCGACGACGTTGCCGCACGTGAAACACCGGACAGGGATCATCATGGATGGATCACCTCAGCGGTAGGACTTCTGGTACCGGGCGCGTGCACCGGGTCCGCCCCACTTTTTGGGTTCGGACTGTCGGACGTCGTTGACGAGCAGCGTCCGGTCGAAGTTCATGTAGGCGTCGCGAAGCTCCGCGTCACCGAGGTGTTGCACCAGTCCGCGGGCGATCGCCGTTCGCGTGGCGTCCGCCTGGCCGCTGAACCCGCCACCGTCGACGGTGACGTCGATGTCGACCTGGTCGCGGAGGTCCTCGCCGGCGATGCGGAACGGTTCGAGCATCTTGAGGCGGGCCTGTTCCGGGTCGACCAGCTCGACCGGCTGGGAGTTGATTCGTACGCGACCCTCACCATCGCGCACGGTGGCGCGGGCGACGGCCGTCTTCTTCTTGCCAGATGTGTTGGTTACCATGTGACGTTAGCACCCAGACTCTCGGAGACGTCTCCGAGCGTCGTGAACTTGATGTTCGACAGGCGGTCAAGCGAGGTTCCATCGAGAACGGTCGCCTCGTGGTCGTCGTCGCGCTCGTAGGGGTTGCCGACGTACACGCGGACGTTCTCGAAGGCCTCGCGGCCGTTTTTCTTCTTGTACGGAACCATCCCTCGGATCGTTCGCTTGAAGATCCGGTCGGGACGCTTCGGGTAGTAGGGCCCGCTGTCGGAGCCGAGGTTCGCACGCGTGTGGTAGGTGTCCATCGTGTCCTCCTCGTTGCCGGTGATCACCGCGTGTTCAGCGTTGACCACGGCGACGCGCTCGCCGTCGAGCGCGCGCTGGGCAACGATGGATGAGACGCGACCGAGGATGCAGTCGCGGCCGTCGACGACGACGTCCGCGTCGAACTCGGCGAGACTCATCGGATCACCCGAACGTTCGATCCGGCGGGGTTCTCTTCGACGAACTGTGCAAGCGACACCGCATCGCCGGCCTGGTCGATCTTTCGTCGGGCCGTTCCCGAGAAGTCGACGGCGGCGACGGTGACGTTCTTTTCGAGCACACCGCTGCCCAGCACCTTGCCGGGGACGACGACCGTCTCGTCTTCCTGGGCGTAGCGCTCGATGCGCCCCAGGTTGACCTCAGCGTGCGTGCGCCGTGGCTTTTCGAGCCGATCCGCGACGTCCTGCCAGACCGCGGCGTCGGCGTCGCGGGATGCCGACTTGAGGTCGGCGATGAGGTTCTGTAGTTGTGGATTCGTCTTGCTACTCATTGGTCTCCTCCGAAATGAAGGTCTCAAAGATGTCGGTGGTGGCGACCGGTCGCGTCGCCGGGTCGCGAGAAGTGGAGTGCAGGGAGCAGGATTTGAACCTGCGGACCTCTACAGGACAGCGCCCTGAACGCTGCGCCGTTGGCCTGACTTGGCTATCCCTGCGTGCACTCCACGGTACTTCGGCGCCCTTCAAACCACTTTCGGTCCGTCCGGACGAGATCGTCGACCGCGTCGATCGGTCCGTCGGGGCCGCCCCGTCGCGTTTGCCGGCGATTGCGGCGTCGCTCGCGGGCCGCCCCTGATGGACGGTCGCGAGCGAGCGCGTCGGAGTGGTGGGATGAAGGGACATTGGCTATTCAGACGGCGATGGTGGTTCGCAGCTCGTCCGCGCGGTCCTCGATCGTGTCGATCGCCCGCAGGATCAGCTCCTCGACGTCGACGGAGCCGTCGGTCTCGATGTGGAAGACGAAGGCGCCGGAAACGTCCTCGACGGTGAGGTCCTTTCCGGGATACCGCTCCGTGAGGTCGTGGTCGAAGGTCTCGGACGGAACGATCTCCCCGTCCTCCGTCTCGATGACGCCCCGCAGGATCCGCGTCTCCTCCTCGTCGAACTCGCCGATGTCGCCGTCGACGGTGACGCGCTGGAGGTGTCGATAGCCGACGGAGACGCCGCCCTGGTGTTTGGCGTGCTCCTTGCCGGTGTCGAGTACCGCGTCCGCCTCGAGTTCGATCCGCTGCCCCTCCTTCAACTCGATGATGGGGATGTTCTCGTCGGCGGGTTTCACGAGCGGCTCCGCGGACGCGAGATCCCCGGAGTAGGCGGTTCCGGGCCCCTCGACGTCGAGCGCGAGCGTCACCTCGTCACCGATCTCGAAGTCGTCGATCGGCGTCGTAAGTGGGACGAGCCCGAGCCGGAGCCCGAGCATCTCATCGAACATCACCGAGGAGTTCTCGACGAACCGAACGGTGTCGATCGAGAACGTCGGGACGTCGGCGATCATCGCCCGGCGGATGCCGTTGGCGAACGCCGGCGACAGCCCGCGGATCAGCACCCGCGCGCTCCGGTCGTCGCGTTCGATGTACTGCACGTCGTAGTCGACCTCGCTCATGTTAGATCCGTTTGTTCTTCGGCGCCTTCGTTCCGTCGTGCGGGATCGGGGTAACGTCCTCGATCCGGCCGATCTCCACGCCGGCGCGCGCGAGCGCTCGGATCGTCGCCTGGGCACCGGGGCCCGTCGACTTGTTGAGGTTGCCGCCGGGGCCGCGCACGCGAACGTGCACGCCCTCGAGGCCGGCCGCCTTGACCTCCTCGGCGACGACCTCGGCCATCTGCATGGCGGCGTACGGCGACGCCTCGTCGCGGTTCTGTTTCACCACGGTCCCGCCGGATGACTTCGCGATCGTCTCCGCGCCGGTCTCGTCGGTGACCGTGATGAGCGTGTTGTTGAACGATGCGTAAACGTGGGCGATTCCCCACTTTCCGTCTTCTGAGTCGCTCATGGATGGTTACTCCTGTGCGTCCGCGCGTTCCGGGTGTAGTTCGTCGGCGAGCGGACTCGTCTCGTCGAAGGTGACCGTCCCTTCCTCGGCCGTATCGACCTTCTTGGACGGGCGCGTAACGCGTGCGCCGTCGACGGTGACGTGTCCGTGAACGATGAACTGCCGCGCCTGCTTCGTCGACGACGCCAGTCCCTTGCGGTAGGCGACCGTCTGGAGACGACGCTCGAGCAGGTCGGTGACGTCGAGCGACAGCACCGACGAGATGTCGTCGTTCTCGCCGAGGATGCCGAGCCGACGGAGTCGCGCGAGGAACTCCGATCCGGCCTCCTGGGCGGCTTCGACGTCGCCCTGTGCCTCGCCGAGCAGTCGTCGCGCCTCACGGCGCATGTTTCGGAGCTCGGACTGTGCGCGCCAGAACTCCTCTTTGTTCTTGAGTCCGTACCGCGAAACGAGGTCCGCCTCCTCGGCGATCCGGTCGCCCTGGTACGGGTGGTTGGGCGTCTCGTAGGACTTGGTGTTCTTGCCGGTCGTCATTCTTCCTCACCGGCCTCTTCGGCCGCTGCCTCTTCCTCAGCCATGTCCTCGCGGATCTCCTCGACGTTAACGCCGATGGTGCCCTCGGTTCGTCCCGTGGACTTGGTTCGCTGTCCGCGGACCTTCTGTCCGCGCTTGTGTCGGACTCCCTTGTAGGAGTCGATCATCTTCATGCGGTTGATGTCGTGTCGTCGCTGCTCCGAGAGGTCCGTCCCGATCTTGTGGTCGGTCTCGCCGGTGAAGAAGTCCTTCTTCCGGTTGACCATCCACTCCGGGACGTGGTCCTCGAAGTTCTCGACGACGTCGACGACGGCGTCGATGTCGTCGTCGTCGAGCAATCCGAACGTGGCTGTGCGGTCCACGTCGGCGGTCTCCGCGACGAGTCGCGCCGTGCGCGTGCCGATTCCGTTGAGGTCTGTCAGGCTCCGCTCGACCGACTTCGTCCCGTCGAGGTCCGCGCCCCCGATCCGGACGAAGTACTGGAGGTCTTCGTCCTCCTCCGCCGAGCCGTCCTGTGGTTCTTCTGCACTCATTGGTGTCTGGAGTGTCGGTGCGGACGATGGACGTCCATCGTCCGCCGGTTCGATTCGAGCGTTGCGGCGGGGATTCGAACCCCGGAGGCGTGACCGCCACAGAGTTAGCAACCCTGCGCCTTGGGCCAGACTTGGCTACCGCAACCCGCGTGTATCGTCGCCCTTCCGGACTCGGGGCGCCGCGCCCCTGCAGTACGTGCGTGTTGAGGAACCCGTCATCGATACTTAAACGTCACGGATGTGTACTGACGGTGTTTTGCGATCGCATACCGAGTCGGTCGCGACGCGTCGACGAGTCGATCGCCGCCGCTCAGCTCCGGGGATCGGGGCGCGTTCCGAGCTCGAGTTGGACGGTCCGTTCGGATCCCTCCCGCCGGATCCGGACGTCGATCACGTCTCCCGGGGCAGTCTCGAGCGCGAGGTACCGCGACAGCCCGCTTTGGGTGTCGATCGCCGTTTTCCCGAGCCCAACGATGACGTCGCCGCCGGCCGGGATCGGGGTCCCGTCGACGACCGTCTGGCCCGTCGATCCGCGGAGCACGCCATCCGCTGGGCCTCCGGCTTCGGTCGCCGTGACGTAGACCCCGCGGGCCGCGGGCAGATCGTTCGCCTCGGCGAGCAACGGTCCGACGTCACGGATCGCGATCCCCATGTGTGAATGGTCGTACCGACCATTCTCGATCAGCGACGGGACGACGCGACGGGCCAACGGGGCGGAGACGCCGAACCCGACGTTGTCGCTGCCGGAGGCGCGGGCCGTCGCGACCGCGACGACGTCGCCGTCGAGGGTCAGGATGGGGCCGCCACTGTTTCCGGGGTTCAACGCGGCGTCGGTCTGTATCGCGTCGGCGATCGTGTAGTTCCCCGCCGCGGGAATGCTCCGGTTGCGCCCGCTGATGATCCCCTGGCTCGCGCTCCCCGAGAAGCCGAGCGGCGATCCGACGACGAGCACCTCGGTGCCGATCGGCGGCACGGTCTCTCGGAGCGGCAACGGCTCCGAGCCGATGTCCGCACCCGGATCCAAGACCGCGAGATCGCTGTAGGGGTCGGTTCCGACGACCGCGACCTCGACCCACTCGCCGTCGGCGTACTGGATCCGGACCGCATCGGGATCGGGCCCGACGACGTGCTGGTTCGTCACGACGTAGGAGTCGTCGTCGTCGAGCCCCGTTCGGTAGCGAAACCCGGACCCCTGTCCGGTTCGGCCGTCCGCCGTCGTCTGGACGCGCGCCACCGAGGGTGCGACGTCCTCGTAGAGCATCGCGAACCGCCGCTCACCGACCGGATCGTTGCGTGCCGGAGCCACACAGCCCGCCGTCGAACCGGCCGCGCCGCCGCCGAGCAGCCCGAGGAACTCCCGTCGCGTTCGTTGCATACCTCGGGATCGATCGGCGGCCCGTTAAGTCCCCGGAAGCTCGGTGTCGGTGGAAGCTCGGTGTGTCGGTGGGAGCTCGGTGTGTCGGTGGACGGTAGCTCCGGACGGTAGCTTCGGACGCTAGCTCCAGACGGGAGCTCCGGACGGCGGACGGTGGGTTCGTCCGCCGCAGGTGGGTTCGGATAATCGGGTCGACCCCGACCGCCGGAGTCGACGGGTCTTTTCGGTCGCCGCCCCAATACCGGCGTATGACTCTCGACGTGCCGGTTCCCGACTCGCCGGAACTCGCGGCGATCGATCCGAACGAGTACGAGGACGCCGACGTGGCCGGAGACTCGGAGTACAAGCGTGAGGAGATCGAGGCCCTCCTCCGGGAGGGCGCGTGGGCGGACGCCTTCGAGGAGTGGGCGGCGACGAGCGACCTCGACGAGGCCGAGTGGCAGATCGTTCGCGACCTCGATCTCGTCTCCCGGTTCGACTTCTTCTGGGATTCGTTTGCCGACCGTGTCGGCTACCACGCTCCCGGTCTGCCCGAGGACTGGCGAGAGCGTGATCTCCACCCCGACCTCGACTCGTGGGGGACCGTCTCCGGGATCAACGCCGGCCTGACCGAGCTCGGTCAGATCGTCTGTGAGACGCTCAAGGCGGAGTACATCGACTGGGAAGCCGACTACGAGGCGCCGGACGACCTTCCGGACTTCGACGCCTGACCGATGGTGGGGCACCATCCTGACGGCGTCACCCACGCCGTCGACAACGAGCCGTCACCCCACGATCTCGACCGCCCGGAGATCCCGTCGATCGACGGGACGGCCGAACGCGCCGCGCTCGAGCGACAGCCGACGCTCACGAAGCCGCCCGGAAGCCTCGGCCGGCTCGAGGACCTCGCGGTCGCGATCGCCGGGCTCACCGGCGATCCCCACCCGGACCTCGACGACGCGACCGTCGTGGTCGCGGCCGGCGACCACGGCGTCGTCGATCGCGGCGTCTCCGCGTACCCGCAGGCCGCCACGCGGGCGATGCTCGAGAACTTCCTGAACGGGGGCGCCGCGGTCAACGCGATCGCCGACGCCGTCGGCGCCGAGACGCTCGTCGTTGACGCCGGGATCGTGGGCGATCCGGTTCCGGGAGCACTCTCGGTTCGCATCGACTCCGGAACGAACGACGCATCCCGCGGCCCGGCGATGTCCCGGGCCGACGCGATCGAGGCGATCGAGGCCGGCGTTCGGATCGCGGGATCGGAGCTTGCGGACGCCGACGTCGTCGCGCTCGGCGAGATGGGGATCGGGAACACCACGATCGCGGCGGCGATCACGGCCGCGCTGACCGACGCCGCCCCGGCCGAGGCGACCGGATACGGAACCGGGATCGACGACGAGGCGCTCGAACGAAAGGTGGCCGTCGTCGAGGACGCGCTCGCGACGAACGGTCTCGATGCGGCGCTCTCGTCGACCGAGAGCGGGGCGACGTCCATCGGTGAATCCGACCCATCGTCGGAGCTGCCCGACCCCATCGACGCGTTTGCTCGCGTCGGCGGGTTCGAGGTTGGCGTGCTCGCCGGCGTCGCGCTGGGCTGTGCGGCCGACCGAACCCCTGTCGTCGTCGACGGCGTCATCAGCGGGGCCGCCGCCCTCGTCGCGGACGCGATCGATCCCGCCGTCCGCCCCTTCCTGCTTCCGTCACACGCGGGCGCGGAGCCCGCACACGCGATCCAACTCGACGCGCTCGACCTCGACCCGCTGTTCGCGTACGACCTCCGGTTGGGCGAGGGAACCGGCGCCTGTCTGGCACTGCCGATCTATCGATCGGCCTGTGCGACCCACCGAGAGATGGCGACCTTCGACGACATCGGGCTCGACGGCGAACCGTGAGGGACTGCAGACACCACGACCGCGGCTCGTGAACGGGAGTGGGGACTGCGGGCACCACGACGGCGGCCCGTGAACGGGGTGGAGACCGCGACGGCGACGCGGACCGCGACTCCGTCGTATTCAAATACACGGCCCAACACGCTCGGATATGGAGCAGATCGACGACCAGTATACTCCCGCGGACGTCGAGTCCACGGTCGAGTCGTACTGGGACGACGCCGACGCCTACGAGGCGGCAACGGAGGCCCACGCCGACGACCCGCCGTTCTTCTTCGTCGACGGCCCGCCGTACACCTCGGGGCAGATGCATCTCGGAACCGCCTGGAACAAGACGCTGAAGGACGCGATCATCCGCTACAAGCGGATGACCGGCCATCGGGTGACCGACCGGCCGGGGTACGACATGCACGGGCTCCCGATCGAGGTGAAAGTCGAGGAGAAGCTCGGGTTCGACTCCAAGACCGAGATCGAGGAATACGGAATGGAGGCGTTCATCGAGGAGTGCATGGAGTTCGCCGAGTCCAACCGCGAGGCGATGGACGAGGACTTCAAGTCCATCGGCGCGTGGATGGACTGGGACGACCCCTACAAGACGATCGATCCGGAGTATATGGAGTCCGCCTGGTGGGCGTTCTCGGAGGTCGCCGACCGCGGCCTCGTCGAGCGCGGCAAGCGGTCGATCTCCCAGTGTCCCCGGTGTGAGACCGGCCTCGCGAACAACGAGGTCGAGTACGAGGACGTCGAGGACCCGTCCATCTACGTAAAATTCCCCCTGAGCGATCGTGAGGGGAGCCTCGTCATCTGGACCACGACGCCGTGGACGATTCCCGCGAACACCTTCGTCGCGGTCGACGAGGAGCTCACCTACAACGCGGTCCGCGCGACCACGGACGGCGACGGGGGCGAGGCGGCGACCGAGGACCTGCTGTACGTCGCCGCCGACTGCGTCGAGGACGTCCTCACGCAGGGCCGCTACGACGACTACGAGATCGAGGCGGAGCTGTCGGGTGCCGAGCTCGTCGGCTGGGCGTACGACCACCCGCTCGCGGACCACCTCGCCGAGTATCCCGACTTCGAGGGCGCCGGACAGGTATATGCCGCCGACTACGTCGAGGCGGACCGAACCGGTCTCGTCCACTCCGCGCCCGGCCACGGTGAGGTCGACTTCGAGCGCGGCCGCGAGCTCGGACTGGAGATCGCCTGCCCGGTCGAGCCGAACGGCGAGTTCACCGGCGCCGCGGGGGAGTACGCCGGGCAGTTCGTCCGCGACGCGAACGACGACATCATCGCGGACCTGATCGAGGACGGGCGGATGCTCGCCCACGGCACGGTCGAGCACAGTTACGGCCACTGCTGGCGGTGTGACACGGGGATCATCCAGCTCGTCACCGACCAGTGGTTCATCTCGATCACCGACGTCAAGGACGACCTCCTCGAGAACATGACCGACTCGGAGTGGTTCCCGAGTTGGGCCCGCGACCAGCGGTTCCGGGACTTCATCGAGGACGCGCCGGACTGGAACGTCTCCCGGCAGCGCTACTGGGGCATCCCGATCCCGATCTGGGTGCCAGAGGACGCCGATCCCGAGTCCTTCGGCGAGGAGATGATCGTGATCGGCACGCGCGAGGAGCTTGCCGAGCGCGTCGACCAGTCGATCGACCCGACCGAGGTCGACCTCCACCGGCCGACCGTCGACGATCTCACGATCACCGAGGACGGGACGACCTACCGGCGCGTCGAGGACGTCTTCGACGTCTGGCTCGACTCCTCGGTGGCCTCCTGGGCGACGATCGGCTACCCCGGCGAGACCGAGGCCTTCGAGGAGCTGTGGCCCGCCGACCTGATCGTCGAGGCGCACGACCAGACCCGCGGCTGGTTCTGGTCCCAGCTCGGGATGGCGACGGCCGCCTTCGGCGAGACGCCCTACGAGCAGGTGTTGATGCACGGGTTCGTCAACGACAGCGAGGGCCGCAAGATGTCGAAGTCGGTCGGCAACATCGTCACGCCCGAGGAGGCGATCGAGCGCGCCGGCCGCGACCCCCTCCGGACGTATCTGTTGAGCCACGACCAGCAGGGGATCGACCTCTCCTTCGAGTGGGACGGGCTCGGCGAGATCCAGGGCAAACTCAACATCCTCTGGAACACGTTCCGGTTCCCGCTGCCGTATATGGATCTCGACGACTACGATCCGGCCGAGGCGTCCCTCGAGGACGGCGAGCTCGAACTCGTCGACGAGTGGGTCCTCTCGCGACTCCAGTCGGTCGAGCAGGAGGTCGCGGAAGCGTGGGACCAGTACCGCGTCAGCGACGCCGTCAACGCGCTGATCGAGTTCGTCACCCAGGACGTCTCCCGATTCTACATCAAGGCGGTGCGCGACCGGATGTGGGAGGAGGCGGACTCGGCCTCCAAACGCGGCGCGTACGCCACGATCGCCACCGTCCTCGACGAGACGATCCGGATGCTTGCCCCGATCGCGCCCTACCTCACGGAGCGAATGTACCGAACGCTCGACGGCGAGGCGACGACGGTCCACGCGCTCCCGTTCCCGACGGCGGACGACGAGCTCCACGATCCGGACCTCGAACACGACGTCGCGGTGATGCGCGAGGTGGAGGAGGCCGCCGCGACCGCGCGCCAGCAGGCCGGCCGGAAGCTCCGTTGGCCGGTTTCGCGCGTGATCGTCGAGACCGAGGACGACGACGTCGCCGACGCCGTCGCGGCGCTTGAGGATCTGATCCTCGACCGCGTGAACGCGCGGTCGCTCGTGGTGACCGAGCGGTTCGCGGAGCTCGAGGAGCTCGCACAGCCGGAGATGGCCGAGATCGGGCCCGCCTTCGGCGGCCAGGCGCAGGAGGTGATGACCGCCGTCGAGGGCGCGTCCCGCTCCGCCGTCGAGAACGGTGACGTCACCGTCGACGGCGAGCCGATCGACCTCGAGCCGGAGATGGTCGAGTACGAGGCCACCCCGCCGGCGGGCGTGAGCGCGGCCCCGTTCGCGGACGGCACGGTCTACGTCGACACGACGCTCACTGACGACATCGAGGCTGAGGGATACGCCCGCGACGTCATCCGCCGCGTCCAGGAGATGCGCAAGGACCTCGACCTCGACGTCGACGCGAGCATCCGGCTCGGCGTCACGATCGACGACGACCGCGTCGCCGACCTGGTCGACGAGCACCGCGACCTCATCGCCGAGGAGACCCGTGCGACCGAGTGGCTCGACGATCCCGACGCCGCGACCGACGCCCACGAGGAGTGGGACGTCGAGGGCATCGCCGTCACGATCGGGATCGACCGCGTCTGAAGAGCCGGATCCATCCGGACGATCCGGACGATCCGGACGACCGACCCTCCGAAAGATATTCGAAGTCGTCGGCCGTGATGATCAGTACGATGCACGTCCGACCGGCGTGTCCCGGCGATGCCGAGGCACTACGGGCGGCGGTTTCGCGAGCGGGCGAGACAGCCGTGTTCGACGATTTCGGTGCACCGATGCTCGACGTCTCCGCGGCGGGGGTTCGTGAGGCCGCGGCGACGGCCGACTGTTCGTTCCTCGTCGAATCGGACGGCAAGCCGATCGGCGTGGCGCTCGCCCATCCGGACGCCGACGGATCCGAGGCCGAGTTGCTCGCGCTGTGGGTCCATCCCGACCACGCGACCGACGACGTCGAAACGACCTTGCTCGGCAACGTCGCTCGTTCGCTGGCCCGTGACGGGGTCGAGGCGATCCGAACGACGGTTCCACACGACGACCCGACGAGCCGGGAGTTCTACCGGGCGAACGGGTTCAATCACAAAACGAGCCGGGAGGGACCGGCCGGGACGGAGATCGTCTTCGTTGCTCCGGTCGAACGCCTCTCTTAACCGCCGATGTTCGGCCCCGGCGACGTCGACTTCTTCGACCGCGTTGCCCCGCTGTACGATCGGCTGATGCCCGGCGCCGATCCGGATGTCCTCGCGGACGCGCTCGCGGTCGCGACCGGGCCGGTTCGACGCGTGATCGACGTCGGGGGCGGCTCGGGACGCGCGTCCGCAGCGCTGCCCGCCGGCCTGGACGCCGACGGACCGGTCGTGGTCGACGCGAGCGCCGGGATGCTCACACGGGCTCGGGACCGCGGATTCGGCGCCGTTCGCGGCGATGCGGCGCGGCTCCCGGTCCACTCGAACGCGGTCGACGCGGCCGTGATCGTCGACGCGCTCCACCATTTCCCCGACGTGCCCGGAGCGTTCACGGAACTGTCTCGGGCGATACGTCCCGGCGGCGTCGTCGTGGTTCGCGAGTTCGATCCGTCCCACCCGCTTGGACGCGTCCTGGCGGTCGGGGAACGAGCGATCGGGATGGACTCGACGTTCCTCGCGCCCGACGACCTCCGCCGCGATCTCGAGACGACCGGGTTCGACGCGACCGTTCTCGACCGGGGATTCACCTACACCGTCGTCGGGCAAGTTCCGGACCGCGGTGACGCCGACCGCTGAGCGACCGCTGCGGCGGGGGCGCGTACGTCGTCGTTCGACGACGATTCATCCGGCCACGCTCCCGACGAGCCAGCCGGCGACGATCCGCACGACCCAAGGGCCCCCCGTCCGGATCGAGGGTATGGACGTCGAAACGTTCCTCGAGACCCGCCTGGACCGGGCGGCGATCCCCCTGGCCGTGGGCGATATCGTCGCGATCGTGGTGGTGTTGACGATCGGCGCGAACCAGCACAATCCGACCGACTTCCTGATCGAGAACCCGCTGTATCTGCTCGGGATCTACGCACCCTTCCTGATCGGGTGGGTGCTCGTGGCGCCACTGATCGGCGCGTACTCGCCGGGTGCCGTCGAGTCAGCGAAGGCGTCGGTTCCGCTCGTCGTTCGGTCGTGGGTGCCCGCCGCGCTGATCGGGCTCGGGCTCCGAGCGACCCCGTTTTTCCACGGCGGCGTGCAGGCGATCTTCGTGGTCGTGATGGTCGTGACCGGTGCGGTCGCGCTCGCCGTCTGGCGGACCCTCTACTTCAAGCTCCGGTGACGGTGCGACTCGCCGGACCCGAGATCGACGTCGATCCGCGTGTGGGTTCCACGTTCGGCCCGGGACCGGTCACGACGATCGGGTTCCGCCGACAGGAGTCGTCACGGGGACGGTCGTGTCGGTTGTTCCGCATTGGCACATAAAGGCGACGTCGAACACGTTCCGTTCTTTATATGGATCCAGTCGAATACGTTCGCCGCCCTTCTCGCGGGTCGGGAACCTGCTTTCCCCCTATTTATGATGGTCTCTTCGTTCCACTCGTGATGAACGACCGCATCGGTGCCCCCGGATCGGACGTGTCGCGACGCGAATTCCTGGCTGCGACCGGCGGGGTCGGATCCACGCTGCTGGCGGGCTGTCAAGCACCCTCGGACGGCGGCGGCGCGAAGGCGGTGACCGACTCGACGCCGGCACAGACCTCCGAGGAGGCGCTGCCGCGGACGAGCCCGCCCGAGGTCGTCGACGTCGACGAGCAGGGCGGCTCGGTGACGCTGTCGACCCAGCCCGCGGTCCACGCCGCCCACCCGCTCGACTCGATGGGCGGCCCCGTCGAGCTGCCCCGCGTGTGGGCGTTCCGGGCCGACGACGGCGACCCGAGCGTTCCGGGGCCGATCATCCGGACGACGGAGGGCGAGGACATCGAGGTCACCCTCGACAACACCGACGGTCACCTTCCCCACACGATCCACTTCCACGGCTCGCAGAAGGCCTGGAAGGACGACGGCGTCCCGACGACGACCGGGATCACGGTCGCGCCCGGTGAGACGCACACCTACGAGATCCCGGCCAACGTCCCCGGCACGCACTTCTACCACTGCCACTTCCAGACCCAGCGGCACATCGATATGGGGATGTACGGGGTCTTCCGCGTCGATCCGGCGGGCTACGAGCCGGCCGACCGGGAGTACTTCATGACGGTGAAAGACTGGGACTCCCGGCTCAACCGAATGATGGCCGGCGAGGACGTCTCCTACAGCCCGCGAAACCGGAATCCGGACGTCTTCACGGTCAACGGCAAGGTCGCCCCCCGAACGTTCCACCCCGAGGACGGTTCGCCGATGATCGTCGACCACGGCGACACGGTCCGGCTCCACTGGGTCAACGCCGGCTACATGAGCCACCCGCTGCACATCCACAACCATCGGTTTACGCGGACCGAGAAGGACGGCGGCACGATCCCCGAGGCCGCCCGCCACGAGATGGACGTCTGTAACGTCGCGCCGGCGGAGCGACACACCGTCGAGTTCACGGCGGACGCCGATCCCGGGATCTACCCGATGCACTGCCACAAGGTCGACCACGTGATGAACGGGAACGTCTATCCCGGCGGGATGCTCTCGGCGATCGTCTACCGCGACGCGATGGATACCGACATCTTCGCCGACCTGATGGAGTACGCGGGCTACGAGGGCTGACGACGACGGACTGCTCCGCCGTCGTCGCGTTCCGAGGGAGTCGCGCTACGCCGCGTTTCGACGACCGAGAACGATCCCGGTGATCGACGCGACGGTCGCAAACCCAGCGAGGACGAGGAACAGCGCCGATTCGGTGGCGTACTCGAGGATGGTCCCCGCGATCGCGCCGCCGAGCGCTCCGACGCCGAAGACGCCGAGATACGTGTAGCCGTACGAGAGTCCGCGCGTGCCGGCGGGCGTGTACTCCGCGACGGTCGCCTGATACAGCGGCTGGACGACGAAGAGGAACACGCCCATCAGCGCCCCGACGATCGCAAGCGGCACGAGTCCCATCCCGGCCGCTGGAAGGAACACGAGCGCAAGCACCGTGAGGCCGCCGAATCCGACGGCGATCCCGTATTCCACCGGCAGGCGGTCCGTCAACTTGCCGCCGACGTACTGGCCGATCACGCCGACCAGCAACAGCCCGGAGTAGAAGTAGTCGCTCGGTGCGAGCGTGTTCCCGTCGCTCGGGTCGATCCCAAGTGGACCGTGGACGGCCTCGGGGAGCAGCGACGCGACCGCGATCGGCTCGAACCCCTCGAGCCGTCCCAACAGTTCCGGCAGGAACGTGAGGAAGCCACGGTAGTAGAGTCCCGAACACATCACGACCAGGAAGACGAGCGCGAAGCTCCCCGCGAACAGCGCGCGTGACTCCGACCGGAAGGCCGCAAGCGACTCGACGCCGGCGGTCGCCGCGGCGTCGTCGTCCGCGCCGTCGCTCCCGTCCGTTTCGACGGCAGCCTCCGGATCGATGTTCGCCCGGAAGGCGTACACCGCGGCGAACAGCGCCGGGATCGCGAGGACCCCCGCGACGACGCGCCAGCCAAGGACCAAAAGCAGCGTGGCCGCGATGAGGGGCCCGAGGCCGATGCCGAGGTTGCCGGCGATGCCGTGATACGCGAAGCCGGTGCCGCGCTCCTCGATCCCCTTCGAGATGAGCGAGAGGCCGGCGGGGTGATACACCGAGGCGGCGAGTCCCCACACGACGAGCGCCAGCGTGATCACCACCACGCTCGGAGCGAGCGCGAGCAGGCCGAAGGAGACGCCCATCCCGACCAGACACCACGTGATGAGCCGCCGGGATCCGATGCGATCGACCAGGATTCCACCCGGAAGTGCGCCGAGCCCGAACAGGCCGTAGCCGACCGTCACCACGACGCCGAGGGTCGCGGTCGTCACCTCGAGGGTCACCACGCCGAGGTCGATGACCGAGAACTCCGTCAGCCAGATCGTGACGAAGATCGGGATCGCGAGCTCGTAGGTGTGGACCATCCCGTGTCCCAGCATCACGACGGCGGTGATGGATCGATCGTTGCGGTTCACGCCCGGTAGCTCCGTGGCGAGGACTGTTTATCGCACCGATCCACGGCCGTGGTCGTCGATCGCGGTCGCCGTCCGTCGCGGCGATCTCATAAGTTATAAGAATAATATAAAAATACAACACAACTGTGATATGGGTGTCACGGGAAACAATTATATACTCATTTCACGTACCATCTGATGTATTATGTCTGGATACTACGACTACATCCTCGGCCTCATCCCCGCGACGCTCATCGGGATCACTTTCGCGTTGACCCTCGTGGGCCTCCCCGTGGTGTCGGCGGTTCCCGCCGGCGCCACGGTCGCGATCGGGTTGATGGGCCACGCGATGTTCGTGAAGGGTCCAGTCCCCGAGACGCCCTCCATCGACCCGGACGGCCGCGGCGCCGCCGGCGTCGATCACGCCGCACGGACGCCCTCAGGGAACTCCGGGATGTCCGCACAGAACGCGGATTGAGGTCGTCCACGATCGCTCGGTCTCGGTCTCCGGTATCAGCTCTCGGCTCTCGATAACCGTTTTATCGCTCGCCGCCGAACGACGAGTGTGACAGAGACACTGTTTCTCACCAGCGACGAGGTCGCGGGGCTCGCGGAGCCGGCCGAGTACGTCGACGCCGTCCGTGACGGCTACCGGCAGGTCGGCGAGGGTGCACCCGCCGAGCCGCGGACGAAACTCGTGAACCGGGATCCGGCGGGGATGTTGACCACCTACGCCGCGATCCTCCCCGAAACCGGCGCGATGGGTGGGTACATGTACGCGGCCGGCTTCGGCGAGCAGGACGTCTGGTTTATGACGCCGCTGTTCGACGCCGACTCGGGCGAGCCGCTCGCGCTCATCGACGGCGCGTCGATGAACCCCTTTAAGACCGGCGCGGCCGGCGCGGTCGGCGTCGACGCGCTCGCGCGCGACGATGCCGCCGAGGTCGCCGTCATCGGTGCCGGCGCACAGGCCCGTGGCCAGCTCCGGGCGACCGCAACGGTTCGGGACTTCGAGGCCGGCCGGGTGTACTCGCCGACCCCCGAAAGCCGGGAGACGTTCGCCACGGAGCTGACCGAGACGCTGTCGTTCCCCGTGGAGGCGGTGGACTCATCCGCCGCGGCGCTCGCGGACGCCGACGTCGTGATCACGGCGACGAACGCCTCGGACCCGGTGATCGACGACGCCGACGTCGAGCCAGGGACCCACATCACGGCGATGGGACAGTACACGCCCGGCAAGAACGAACTGCCGCCGGAGACGGTCGCTCGAGCCACCTACGTTCCCGATCTCCGCGACCGTGTGCTGCAGGACGCCGGGTCGTTCCTCGCGGCGATCGACGCGGGGCTGATCAACGAGGCGGACCCGGAGGCACACGTCCACGCCGAACTCGGCGAGATCATCGTCGGATCGGCGCCGGGTCGCACGGACCCGGAGGCGGTGACCGTCTTCGACTCCGGCGGCACCGGGATCGAGACCGTCGCGGCCGCCAACCTCCTGTACGAACGCGCCGTCGAGCAGGGGCTTGGAGAGACGATCTCCCTGTCGCCCGGTAGCGAGGCGCTGACGGGGCGGTAGGCGGGGACCCCCTCACGTCCGGCGATCACTCCAGCCGATACCGAAGGATCGCCGCGATCCCGCCGAGATTGTGGAGCTGTTCGCCAGGGGCAAACTCACTCGAGAAGACGACGACCTCGCCGCCCTGCTGTTCGACCGATTCGATCACGCCGTTGACGTCGATCTCCCAGTCGCCGTCGTCCTGGCGCTCGGTCCGGAGGCGGTCGTCGACGACCAACAGCGTCTCCACCGCGCCGAACTCCGCGGCCTCGGCGACGTCCTCCGGGCCGTAGGTGGCCTTCGCGCCCTCGGCGATCCGTTCGGTCAGCTCGTCGATGAGTTCCGCCTCCCTCGCGATCCGGGTCTCGGTCTGGACCTCCTCGACGGCGCCCCGCTTGAGGACCTCGTGAACGCCGCGGTCGCCCACGCTCGCGGTGTCGACGACGCGGATCGACGCGTCCAGTTCGGGGAACTCCTCGGCGACGTACTCGCGTGCGTCCCGCTTCGTGAACCCCGGGCCCGCGAGGATGACCGCGTCGGCGTCGAGGTGGACGAGCGCGGACCCGAGTTCCTCGAAGAGTTCGGTTCGCGGGCGGGCGTACTCGCCCTTCCCGGTCGGCCGCGTGAAGGAGGCGTACTCCTCGGTGCCGTACTGTTCGACCGTGTGGATGAACGCCGCCCCCTCCTCGACGGTCGCGATCGCGACGTCGGGGTTCTCCGCGGCCTCCGTCGCCTCCTCGATACGGTCGAGCTGGTCCGGTTTGAAGCGCTTCTCGACGGTTATCTCGTCGTGTTCCTCGACGTTGATCGTGTGGTGTTGCCCGAGCTGGTCCTCCCGCGAGCACCCGACGATCTCGCCCCCGACCCGCAGCCGGTTGGCGAACCGGGCGAACTCCACGGTCTCGACCGCGAGCGTGACGAACAGGTGCTCCCGCTCCCCGCCGGTGTCCCGCATTCGGTCGTCGTTTCGCTGGATCCGCCGCGTCGTGTCCCCCTCGACGCGGTCGCCCGGTTCGAGGACGTGTGAGAGGTGCCAGAGGTCGTCGACGGTCTCCGGGACGAGGGCGATCCGCTCGCGTCCCTCCTCCCCGTGGCCGCGCTCCGTGATTCGCATACCGACGGTTCGCCCGCCGAGGTATCAACGCTTGTCTTCTCGACCCGCCGTCCCGCCAGCGCCCCAGACGAATCCGTCGGCCGACTCGTCAGCCGACTCACCGCTCGACCCATCGGCCGACTCACCGCTCGACTCATCGGCCGACTCACCGCTCGACTCATCGGCCGACTCACTAGCATCGACGGGACCGACGCGGCGTCCGACCTGGATCGCCGGGTCCGTCTCGCGACCGACCGGGAGCTCCGCCCGATCATCGGATTCGATCGCGACGCGGTCGTCCGCTGGAGGTCCGTCGTCGTCGTTGCGATCAGCGTCACTGCCACCATCGTCACTGCCACCATCGTGATCATCACCGCCATCGCCGTTGTCGACGCCGCCGTCACCGCCGCCGGTGCCACCGCTGCCGCTGGTGCCACCGCTGCCGCCGCCGGCATCGGGCCGGAGCACAGGGGCGGAACCGCGACCGTACAGCGACCGGGTCACCACCCGAACCACGAACAGGCCGGCGATCCCGACGAGGAACGGCGACAGCGCCAGCGCCGCCGCCGTGCCGACGATGCCGACGACCGCCTCCAGGAGCCAGCCGACGACGTACTCCCCGGAGCCGGCGACGCGGAGGACGCGGCGGGGGCGGAGCCCGTCACGCAGTCGGCCGGTCGCGGCGAAGCAGGCGAGCCCCGCGGGCTGGACGTAGATGGCGCCCGCAGCCGCGCTGCACGTCGTGGCGATCGTCACGACGCCGATCGCGATCGTGATGGCCGATGCGCTCCCCGGATCGGGAACGAGGGTCACGATCGCGACGGCGAGGGACCGCATCCCCTCCATCAGTCCCGACACGATTCCGATCGGGGCGACGTCCACCCCGCTCCCGAACACGCCGGAGCCAGCGAATCGTGACCACACGAGCGCTTCACCAACCGGGACGCCCGACTCGCGGGCGGACTGAACGGTCATTGCCGCGACCCCGATCACGGGAACGAGCACGACGGGAAGTGCATAGCCGATCGACAGCACGACCGACTTGACGCCGTCGACGTACAGCGACGAAAGGTTTCGAAACGCGGGTGCGCCGGGATCGCCCTCGATCCCGGCCCGGACGACGGCGACGTCGTAGCCGCGCAGGATGAACAGCGGTGCGCCGGCGATCGGGAGGAGGGCCACGACACGGGGATCGACGGCGACGCCGACGAACCAGGCCAGGGCAGCGATCCGACCGAGGACGAGGAGGGCCGTTCCGGCGAGCACCGTCGCCACGACGTCGGGGCCGCGGCCGGGTGTCGCGATCGCCTCGCGGAGCATACCGACACGTCTCGCCGTGTTTATAAATAGTTCCTGGCAACGATCCCGTATGCAACGCGTCGGCGCGCGAGGTGGCCGGAATGCCGACTGACGGGAAGATCTCCGAGGCGTTCTTCCGGCGCCGCATTGCGCCCCAGCTCGGGGCCGACCGCGAGGACGTCCGGCTCGGACCGAAACACGGCTGCGACTTCGGGGTGATCCGGGGTTCCGAGGAGGAAACCGCGACTGTGCTCGCGACGGACCCGATCTCGATCCTGCCGGATCTCGGGTTCGAGCGCGCGGGTCGGTTCGCGCTCCATATCGTTCTCTCGGACGTCGCGGTCTCGGGGATCGCCCCGAGCCATCTGTCGATCGCCTTCTCGCTGCCCGGGGAAATGACCGACGAGGCGTTCGACGGAGTCTGGACCGCGATCCACGAGGAGTGTACCGATCTCGGGATCGCGGTGACGACCGGCCACACCGCGCGGTATCCGGGCAGCACGTTCCCCTGGGTCGGGGCCGCGACGGCGATCGGCCGCGGCGATCCCGACCGGATCGTGCGTCCGGACGGCGCGCGCCCCGGCGACCGGATCGTCGTGACCAAGGGCCCGGCCGTCGAGGCGACCGGCCTGTTCGCCTCGCTGTATCCCGAAGCGCTCGATGGCCTGTCGGCCGAAACGGTTGCGACTGCCCAGCGGCGCCTCGACGACGTTCGCCTCGTCGAGGACGCGATCGCGATCGCTGATCACGAGGGCGTCCACGCGATGCACGACGCGACCGAGGGCGGCCTGCTGGGTGCGTTCCACGAACTGGCGAGCGCCGGCGACGTTCGGCTTCGCGTCGACGCCGATCACGTCCCGTGGCAACCCGGCGTCGAGGAGACCTGCGCCGCGCTCGGGATGGACCCCTGGCGGGCCACGACCGCCGGCACCCTCCTCGCTGCGGTTTCCCCATCGGTCGCCGACGAGGTCGTGGCGGCGCTTCAGGATCGGGGGACTCCGGCCGCGGTCGTCGGCGAGGTGCGTCGCGATGCCGACGGAAGCGGCGACGACGGAAACGCCCGCGTCGTCATCGACGGCGAGAAGACGAGCCCGCCGGACGGAGACTCCTCCTGGCCGGTGTACGCTCGGCTGTCCGGATCCGGGACGGAGTAGGGATCGAGGGTCTTGACCGTCGAGTGATGGTGCCGTCTCCAGGGTGAGCCTCACGGCATAGTCTTCAGGGCGGGTTCCACGGCGTCGTCTCCAGGACGGGTTCCACACGACGGATCGGGTGCCTTTATCCGATCCGAGCGGTAGGCCCGAGTATGGTGCGGGACCCGTCACGGCGAGAGGAACCGCCCGACCCGCAGGCGGTGCTGTCGGCGTTGAGCGACGACGACGCCGTCGACATCATCGCCGCGCTCGACGCGCCGAAGACCGCAAGCGAGCTCTCCGAGGAGTGTGACATCCCGCTGTCGACCACCTATCGGAAGCTGGAACGACTGACCGAGGCCGACCTGTTGCAGGAGTCGACGGAGATCCGCCGTGACGGCCAGCATACGACGCGGTACGACGTCGCCTTCGATTCGGTCACCGTCGAACTGGACGAGGACAACACGCTGTCGATCGAGTTCTCGCGACCCGAGCGGGCGACGGACGAACGGCTCGCCGCCCTCTGGTCACAGGTCAGAGAGGAAACATGAATCGACCCACGACACCCGCACACGGAGGACCAACCAATGGCTACTGACGTGTACATCAACCTGCTCATCATCGCCGCGAAGACCGCCATCCTACTGCTCGGTGGCAGCATCACGTACTACGCGGGGCGCGCGTACCGCCGCACCGGGGATCCCTCGTTACGTGCCCTGTCGATCGGCTTCGGGGTCGTGACGGTCGGCGCGATGCTCGGCGGGATCTCTCACCAGATACTCAATCTCGACTTCGCGATCGGGATCGCGATAAACAGCGTCCTGACCGCGTTCGGGTTCGGCGTGATCGTCTACTCGTTATACATCGAGTGACGTGGTCCGGATCGACGCCGACGAATGCGGGGCGTCGATCGACGGCTATCGACGACGACCGGTGACGATCGTCACCGGTCGTCGCCGGTCGCGGGTGGGTCGTCGGCCGACGGAACCGTGACCGGCTCGTCGCGGGGGAGCAGTATCTCGACGGCCGAGACGTCAGGGAGCTCCACCCCGTCGACGAGGATCGGGTCGACAACCCTGTCGATGAGGGTTCGTGCCACCGTTCGGGTGTAGGTGTCGCCGTCGACGTCGAGTTCTCCGAGCGTGATCTGTCTCGTCCGCGCGCCGTCGAGCGTCGCAACGAGCAGCGCGGCCGTCTCGGTGACGTCGACCGGTTCGAAGACGCCCTCCTCGATGCCCTGCTCGAGGATCTCCGCAACCGTGTCCCGAAAGACCCGGTCGCTTCGCTGGAGCCGGGAGCGGATCCGGTCGTTGAACGGTCCCTGTGACCGCAACTCCAACAGCGCGATGTGGAAATGTTCCCGGTCGGTTTCGTCGGGATCGAAGCCGAACCAGGCGATGAACTCGACGAGCCGCTCGGTCGCAGGACGGTCCCGTCCGGTCTCGACACACCGTTCGAACGTCGTGATGAGGTGGTCGAGAAACGCCACGAGCAGATCCTCCTTCGTGTCGTAGTGGTAGTGTAACAGCGACTTGCTCTTCGAGCAGGCGTCGGCGATGTCCTGCATCGTGAGGTCCGCGTACCCGTATTCACGCAGGGCGTGATGGACGCCGGCCATGATCTCTTCGGCCGTGCTCGGGTCCGCGCTCATTCACCGGTTCTCGGACGAGCAGGCGTAAATGTGCGTTGGTTGCGGCGATCGAAAATCGAACCGTGATGCGGTGACGATCGACGGGGTCCCCGGTCGCTACTGCGACTGGACGCGCCAGGTGGTCGCACCGGTGTAGGACCACTTCTCGATCTCGAGGTCGGGGAGCGAGCCCTGGAGCTGGAGCATCAGCGCACCGATCTCCTTCGGCGAGAGGTCGACGTCGTCGGCGATGAACTTCCCCTTGATGTACACTTCGCCGTTTTTCGCCTCTTCGCGGAGGAACTCCGCGAGTCGCCGTGCCTTCGGGGAGCCGTACGATCCGTCCGTGCTGGTGGTGTTGGTGCTCATAGGTTGTGTGCGTTCCTGGCGGGTGATTCGCGGCCGTCACGCGGGGGCGCTCCGTGTTCGTCGTGGGACGATCCGTGTTCGTCGGTGCGGTGTTCGTGGTCAGTGCGGGGACTGTAGTCGTGACCGACGTATGCGGCCACGACGTTCGACGCCAGCAGGAGCAGGAACAGCTCCGCGCTCGCGTCGATGACGATCCCGTGCAGGACCGGGAGGTACGTCAGCGGGAGCAACACCGCTGCCCAGAAGGCCACCGCTCGGAGCCGTCGGCCGGTGCTCCGGCGGAGCCGCGTGGGAAGCGTCGTGTTGGGTCGGAGGGAGTGGTTCGACATCTGTGTCACCTGCCTCAATTTCATCACTGGTCCACAGGAGTATATAATAGGACGAGCGTTAGCGCAGATTCACGTCGATTAACGCCGACTCGCGACGTTTTACGACCTTTCAACAGGTCACCCTAACGTTTTAGAAACGCCTGTGATGCTCTTAGATTCTTCATAACGGTTTCTAAATGTATTTCTCCGTTCACTCGATTCCCGTGTTCTCACCGGCAGACCGATGGTCGATCGGCGGGTCTCAGGTCGATCCACCCCGCCCACGCTCCTCGCGCGACGATCGGCGAGACGTCCAGCGAGACGCCCGGTGGGGAGGGATCGGTGGCCACCGGAAGGATGAACCCGTTCCTCGCGAACGATTTCCTATGGTTGATACTCGTCCGACGACCGCACCCGACGCCGGGATCGTCATCGGCGGCACCGCCTCCGGCGTCGGCAAGACGGTCGCGACGCTTGCGGTCCTCCAGGCCCTCGACGACGCCGGCTACGACCCCGTTCCGGCAAAGGCCGGCCCCGACTTCATCGATCCGAGCCACCACGCCGCGGTGACCGGGGCCCCCTCACGAACCCTGGACACCTGGATGCAGGGCGTCGACGGCGTCCGTCGTTCGATCGCGCGTACCGACGGGGACGTCGCCGTGATAGAGGGGATGATGGGGCTGTACGACGGCAGCGTCACCTCGACTGCGGCCACCGCCGCCGCCCTCGATCTCCCGGTCGTCCTCGTCGTCGACGCAAGCGCCGGAATGCAAAGCGTCGGCGCGACCGCGCTCGGGTTCCGTGAGTATGCCGCGCACAGTCCGCTTCCGGAGGACGTTCGAACCGCGTTCGACGGTGATCCCCCGTCCCTCGACGTCGCCGGCGTCATCGCCCAACGCGCTCACGGGGGCCGGCACGCGGACGGGATTCGGGAGTCGCTGCCGGACGGGATCACCTACCTCGGTCGGATCCCGCCGACGGAGGACCTCGAGATCCCCGACCGGCATCTCGGCCTGCGAATGGGTGACGAGGCTCCGATCGATCCGGACGTTCTCACGACCGCCGCGTCGGCGCTCGACGTGGATCGCCTCCTGTCGGTCGCCCGTCGATCGGCGGGGTCCGCCTCCGATCTCGAGACGCAGTCCGGTTCCGGAACGCGTTCCGCCACCGATCCGGAGCGTCCGGGCGCGTCGGCAGCGGCGACCGGTACCGAGGGCGACGAGCCCACGATCGCGGTCGCCGAGGACGCCGCGTTCCGGTTCCTCTATCCGGCGGTTCGCGAGCGACTCGCGGCGCTCGCGACGGTCGAACCGTTCGCGCCGGTCGCCGGGGACGACCTGCCCGACTGCGACGCCGTCTATCTGCCCGGCGGCTATCCGGAGTTGCACGCCGAGGCGCTATCGGACTCGCCGGCGCTGTCGACGATCGCCGATTGGGCCGCGGACGGGCTTCCAGTCCTCGGAGAGTGTGGCGGATTGATGGCCCTCTCGGAGTCGCTGACGACCGCCGACGGGGAGACGTACCCGATGGCCGGCGTGTTGCCCGGCGACGTCCGAATGCACGACCGGTATCAGGCGCTCGACCACGTCGAGCTTCGGGCCGTCCGGGGAACGCCCGCGGCGACCGACGGCCGGACGCATCGCGGCCACGAGTTTCACTACTCCGAGCACACGATCGATCCCGCCGTCGATGCCAGGTTCGCCTTCGACGTCCGCCGCGGCGACGGGATCGACGGCGACCACGACGGGCTGACCGCGTATCGGACCGTCGGCACCTACGCACACCGCCACGTCGATTCCGGGATGGTGGATCAGTTGGTGGCTGCGGCGCAGGCCGAACGTCGATAGCGAGGCCGACGTTCGCTCCGCGAGGCAAGGCTATTTGGGGATCTACCTCGAGGCTATATGTATGCTTCACGCGGAGGGCCCACTGCTCACCATCGATCTCACCGACCGATCGGCGACCAGAACGCCGATCGACGACGTCCTCGAGTCGTTCATCGGCGGCCGCGGCGTCGCGACCGCGCTCGCACACGACCGCATCCCGTTCGACGCCGACCCGTTCGGGCCGGAGAACCGTGCGTACCTCGCGACCGGCCCGCTGCAGCTGTCGAGCACCTCCTTCACCGGGCGACTCTCGATGACCGGCCTCTCGCCGTTGACCGACGGGCTGGTCTCGACGAACGCCGGCGGCTTCCTCTCCCGGGAGTTCGCCGCGACGGGCATCTCGACGCTGGAGGTGACCGGGGCGAGCGACGAGCTCCTGATCGCCCACGTCACCGACGAGGAGGTCGAGTTCGAGCCGGTCCCGGAGCTCATCGGCGCCACGGTGCCCGAGGTCTCCGATCACGTCGCCGAAACCCGGGACCTCGGCCCGGAGAACTGCATCGCGATCGGCCCCGCCGGCGAGAACCGAGTCCGATTCGCGTCCGTGATGACCTTCGACTCCCGGGCGTTCGGCCGCGGCGGGCTCGGCGCGGTGCTGGGGTCGAAGAACCTCAAGGCGGTCACCTTCGAGGGCGACTCGGCGCCCGAGATCGAGATCCCCGACCCGCCGGAGATGGAGATCCACCGGGAGGCGGCCACCTCGGACGACCTGATGCGTCGGCAGGGGACCACCGGCAACACGGAGTTCATCAACGAGAACTTCTCGTTACCCACGCGATATTTCTCCGAGTACGAGTTCGAATCGGCCGCCGACATCGGCGGGAACGCCGTCGAGGAGAAGAAGTACAAGAAGGGCGCGTGCTCGCGGTGTGCCTACGCCTGCAAGCTGCCGACCCGCGACGAGGAGACCGGCTTCGAGACGGAGGGGCCGGAGTTCGAGACGGTCTACGCGTTCGGGTCGAACCAGGGTGTCGGCGACATCGTCGACGTGATGAAGGCGAACGACCTGTGTGACCGGTACGGGCTTGACACGATCTCCGCGGGGGTCACCGTTGCGGCCTATCTCGCCAGCGAGGACGAGTTCGGAAACGCCGAGCTGGCCCGCGAGACGGTCGAGAAGATCGCCCGCCGCGAGGGGATCGGCGACGACCTCGCCGAGGGCGTACACCGCGTGCACGATCAGCTCGGCGTCGACGACTACACCGTCAAGGGGATGGAGTTCGCCGCCCACGACGGCCGCGTGCTGCACGGACAGGGCCTCTCGTACGCGGTCGCGAACCGTGGGGCCGACCACATGTACGGCGGGCTGCTCTCACCCGAGTACGCCGGCGAGATCGACCCCGAGGGGACTCTCGGGAAGGCCGACCTCCTCGTCGAGCACGAGAACCGCAACGCGATCCGGGACTCGGCGATCGTCTGCGCCTTCGCCAGCGGCCACATCACCGACGAGCGCCTCGCCGCGCTGCTGGAGACCGACTACGAGGAGCTGCTCGCGGTCGGCGCGCGGACGATCGAGCGCGAGCGCCACTTCAATAACCGGCGCGGGATCGACGCTGACGCCGACGCCCTCCCCTACGAGATCCCGGACCTGGAGGCAGCCATTCAGGAGTACTACGAGGCGCGCGGGCTCCGCGAGGACGGCACCCTTCCCGATGACCGGATCGAGCCGATCGCGACCGACCTCGGAGCCGGCGACGGCGCGGCCGCCTCGCCGGCCGACGACTGAGCCGTTCGACGACGTTTATAAACCCGCTCGAGCGGACGTTCTCCCGATCCCGTTCACGTTTCGCGATCGAAGACGAGACAGTAACAGTGGTCGTAGCCGTAACCGTAGCGCCCGGTTTCGGGGCTCCACGGTGGACCATCGTCGTCGGCCACCTCGGCTTCTCGGGGTTCAGCATCGCCATCGACGTCGGCCTCGATCCCGACCACGACCTCGGTGCGGAACCGAAGCCCCTCCGCATCGCCGATCGCGTCCGCGAGGTCCCACGCGAGGGTGCTCACCCCGGGGCCGAACCGGACGTTCGAGACCTCGACCGCCGCGACGGCGTCGGGGGCGAGCAGATCGGCGATCGCCTCGAAGGCCGCGGTGGCGTCATCGAGGTAGGCGTCGTAGGTCCCGTCGGATTCATAGCCCGCGAAGGGGTCGGTATCCATCCAGTCGAGCATAAACGGCGGCGCGGTACAACAGAGGTCGAACGCCGGCGGATCGACGGGATCGTCGTCGCCGGTTTCGGTCCCGTCATCGGTCTCGGCATCGGCCTCGGGAGCGCCATCGGCCTCGGCACCGTTACCGGTCTCGCCATCGCTTATAAACGCCGACCGGCCATCGCGGGCGTCCCCGACCACGACGCGCCGGGGATGCGCGACGCGTTCCCGGACGTACGCCACGCGTCGTGGATCGCGTTCGATGCCGTAGGCGTCCCTGTCGAGTCGGTCGGCAGCGGCGATCGTGGTGCCGAAGCCCGCGAAGGGGTCGATCACGGCGTCCCCGGGGTCGCTGAAGGCCTCGATGCACCGCTCGGGAACCGCCGGGATCGACCGCACGTCGACGTCACACCACTCCGGGAGCGACGCCGGATCGGGGCGCTCGGCGGAAAGCGTCGTGAAGGTGTCCACACGTCGGTACGGATGCTGACGGCGTATAAGGTGGATCCTTGTCGTCGGGTCCCCGTCGGATGTACGGTGACGATCTCCAGGAGTTGAGACCAACTGTCTCAATGCATATAGCATTCCAGGACAGTTCATAAATAGTATGAAGGCGTAGTTTGAGATAGAACAATGGCACGAATCACCGGGTCCTATCCAGATGATCTTGACCTCCTCATTGAGGGGGCTGTCGAGGCTGGTGTGTTTGGCGGCAAGAGCGATGCGTTGCGCGAGTTCGTGCGTGAATACTTCGAGGACAACGAGAACGAACGTATTGCAGCTGCGGTCGCCCTCTACGAACGCGAGCGGATCACACTCGGTGATGCTGCGAGACTCGCCGATGTCGACCGCTGGACGATGCGTGATATCCTCCGTGAGCACGGCGTCGAGCTCCGTCTCGGGCTCGTTGACGAAGACGACGCAGCCTCCGAGGTAGAGGCAGCAACCGAACTCGAATTCGATGATGAGGACTCGGACGACGTGGAGTCACCTGCGAAATGATAGATGACGGGATTCCAGCAAATCCGAGCGTCCTGAATACGACTGTCCTCTCGAATTTCGGGTATATCGACCAGCTGTGGGTGGTTGTAGGTCTCTCTGAAATTTGTACGGTTCCAGTCGTTCGCGAGGAACTCGAACACGGCGTCGACGACCATCCGTATCTTCAGTCAGCACTCGATACACTCGACGACGAGATTCCTGTCGCGACGATTTCGGATACCGTCGCAAATAGAGAGGCCGTTGTTGGTGGGCATCTCGATCCTGGCGAGGCCCAAGCATTCGCCTTGGCGGACGCAGCGGACGGCCGCCTACTGACCGACGACGGGGATGCCCGGTCGTTTGCGAAAGATCAGGGCGTGACTGTTGTCGGGTCCGTCGGAGTTCTGTTGGCTGCGATCGACGCTGGGAAGATCGATGAAGTGACTGCTGACGAGTGGCTATCGACGTGGATCGACGAGATCGGATACTACGTACCGTATCGAACGATCTCGGAGTATCGATGAGAAACTCGCTCGAAGTTCGAAACGCCTGATGTCGTTTGGGGACCCGATCCGTTCAAAACGGGTGAAAACCCGCGGCCGTGGCTGATCCTCAACAACGGTAGCCACCCGTTCGGTGACGAAGAGTATATGACGATCACGCTGGCGACGACGCCCCACGATGAGGGGATCCCTCTTGCTGACGCCGATTGGGTCGAAGGCGGAATGCCTCGGCAAAGCTACGCCTCGCCCAAGCACGCCGCGATCGTTCGCCGGCAGGGGCGACTCAAGGAGTCGTTCGTCCAAACCGTCGTCGACGCACTCGGTAGTTATCTCGAGCCGCCGGGCGACGACTGACGTATAGTAAGCGGAAGCCCCGTCCTTTAGGGTGGGGTCTAAGCGATAGGCCCGACCGAACAGCCGCCGACTACTGCTCGGCCGGGGTCTCCAAGTCGTCGGCGGCGT
>NZ_JARANU010000022.1:0-46491 GCF_029889855.1 Halopenitus sp. POP-27
CCCGCCCCCTCTCTCATCCTCCCTCCCGCCCTCTTCCTCCATCCCTCCCCCTGCCGCGTCCCCCGTCGACAGCGCCAACACGTCCGAAAGCGTGAGCTCCCGCTCACGGAGCGTCGGAGCTGCCGCCTCGCCGCGGCGAACGTCCAGATCGTCCATCTTGGCGGGCGGATCGCGGACGGCAACGTCGACGTGCTCGAAGGCACGGTAGAACGACACCGCGTCCTCGACGGTCGTGTCGGCGACGACGCGGTCGAGCCCGTCAGGGGTGAGGTCTCCTCGGGCGGCGGCGGAGACGAGAGGAACGAGCAGCAGCAGGCAGCCGAACTGGGTGTTCCCGCCGGCCTGTCGGCTCATCCCGGCGACCGCACGTTCGAACGCGATGCCGATCCGAGCGCCGCGCTCGGCGCGACGAAGCCCCTCGCCGGCCCCGACCGTGCCCGCGAGGAAGTGTTCGAACCGAAGGTCCTCGAGATCTCGACGCCGATCGACGTTCCCGGGTTTGGGGGTCCCGGCGACTTCGAGCATCAGCGCCAACTGCGCGTTCTCGGCGGGCGTTCGCCGCGCGGCTCCGGAGTTCCGTCCAGTCACAGGGGCGCATCCTCCGGTATCGATCCGGTTTCAGAGTCCGATTCCCCTCCCGATCCAGGGGCAGATCTGGAGTCCGAACCCGGACCCAGATCGAGCGCAGCCGCCGCACTCGCGACGCGATCGAGGACGGTCGGGTCGTCGCTCGGTCGGCCGACGCTGACCGCGTCAGCCCCGTATTCGGCGTACTCGCGAACACTCTCGCGGTCCCGTACCTCGTTGTTCGCGATCACGAACAGGTCGGTCGCGGCAGTCACGTCGGCGACTGCGCGCTCGGTGTCCATCGCGTCCAGATGGAGGATGTGGCCACCCGCATCCTCGATCGTACGGGCAACCGCGGGGAGGTCGACACCGGATACACCGGCCCGAGCCTTCACGCTCACCGTCACGCCCGCAGTGGCCGCCGCCGCGACGTACTCCGAGAGCCGGTCCCGGTCGGCAAGGAGCGACTCGCCGCAGCCGACCGCACACAGTTCCGGCTGCCGGCAGTGTGCGTTCACCTCGAGGATCGCGTCGTGGGACGCACAGACCGCCGCAGCGCGCTCGATCGGCGGACGCGTCGTACTCCGAACGTTGACGGCCGGTCGCAGTGGCACGTCCTCGAGAGCCGCCACCTGGGAGTCGATGAACGCGAACGGATCGGCCGGAAGGAACTCCTCGCGACCGCGTTCAACGAGGTCGCGCGCGGCGGCCCGGCTCGCGGGATCGAGCGCGATCCCACCGAGGACGGCACAGCCGACGTATGGAGCCGCGGCACGGGCCCAGGCGGCGTCGGAACGACCGCTGAGGCTCGCGATCGCCACCGGCGGGACGAAGGGGACGACGGCGTCACTGCCGCCCGGATCCACCTCGCTGCGTTCGGGAACCATCTCGTCGTGTTCCTCGTGAGCCATCCATTTTACGCCATCGCTCACCGAACGGCGGCAAGCGCCGATCGGCAGGCACGTGCGACGCGTTCGGCGTCGGCGGCGTTCTCGATCCGGGTGTCGGTCCGGACGACCTCGCGATCGAGATCGGTCCCGTCGTCGGCGTCGAGAACGAACGCGTCGGCGAAAGGGTAGGCGGCCGCCACGCCCGCGGTGCTCGGATCGATCCCGACCCCCGCCATCAGTTCCGCTGCCGGCCCCGAGAAGACCGTGTCCTCAACGAACGGCGAGACGGCGACCACGGGCGTCTCCCGTAACGCGGCCTCGACGCCGGGGAGCGCGAGCATCGGACCGATGCTCGTGACCGGGTTCGAGGGACCGATCACGACCGGATCCGTGAGAGCCTCCTCAACCGCTCGCGTCGGCGTCGCCTGCGTCGTCGTGGTTTGCGTCGGCGGCGTCTGCGTCGGCGTCGTCTGCATCGTCGAGATCTGCGTCGATGGGTCCGGGTCGGTGCCGCGGAATTCGACGGCCTCGACGGCAGGATCCGCCCGGCGATCGACCCAGTACTCCTGGAAGTGAAGCGGACCGTCGTCGGTGTGAACGATCGTTGCGACCGGGTCATCCGACATCGGCACGACATCGACGGCGAGACCGAAGGCGTCCGCGAGCGTGCGCGTGACCTCGGTGAGTGACCGTCCCTCATCGAGTAGCCCCGTCCGCGTGATGTGAACTGCGCGGTCGCGGTCGCCGATCTCGAGGAACTCCGCGACGCCGGAGAATCGCCGCCAGTTCGCGATCCGCCGGCCCGCAGTCTGTGCGTCATCGGGGAGATAGCGTGGACCGGCCTCGAGGTCTGCCGCCGACGCGATCCGCGAGAGTTCCTCGTGGGTCGCCGTCGTGTCGTTGTCGATCCCCCACCACGTCTCGCGGTCGAGAACGTCACCGCCCCAAAAGAGGACCGTATCGATGTCCGGACAGACGAGGTGGCCCCCGATCTCGACGTCGTCCCCGGTGTTTCCGACGACCGTGATCGACGCCGCGTCCCAGACGGTCGTCGCTCCCTGCAACAGCTTCGGCGTCCCGGTGCCGCCGGCGAGAAACGTGACCATACGGTGGGGTTGAGCGGCGTCGGCTTGTAAGCTCCGCCCTCGGGCCGGACGGCGACCGACGGGGAACCGCTCGTCGGGAACGGCATCGACGGCGGAACGCCTATCTCGACGCGTCGATCAGGACTGTGTATGGACACGCGTCGCGCGCTGTTGGACGCGCTCGAATCGGGGCCCGTCTCCGGGCCCGAACTCGCCGATCGGCTCGGCGTCTCCCGTGCGGCGGTCTGGAAACACGTCGAGGCGCTCAGGGATCAGGGATTCGAGATCGAAAGCGGGAACGAGGGGTACCACATCACTGAAACGCCGAATTACGGTGCGGCCGCGATACAGTACGGATCGACTGCGCCCTACGGGATCGAGTTCCACGACACGATCGGCTCGACGAACGATCGGGCTCGCGAGCTCGCCGACGCGGGCGACACCGGTATCGCCGTGGTCGCGGACGAACAGACCGGCGGACGCGGGCGACTGGACCGCGACTGGGCGGCCCCCGCCGGCGGGATCTACGTCTCGGTGGCGATCAGCCCGGATCTCCCGCCGGCACAGGCGCCGATCGTCACGCTTGCGGCGGCCGTCGCGGTAACCGACGCCTGTCGGGACGTCGGCGCTGACGCACACATCAAGTGGCCAAACGACGTCCTCGTTCCCGATCCAACCGCCGAGCGGGGCGGCACCAAACTGGCCGGAATCCTCACCGAAATGCAGGGAGAGGCCGACCGCGTCTCGTGGATCGTCGTCGGAATCGGCATCAACGCGAACGTCGACCCCGACGCACTTCCGCCCGGAGCTACGAGCCTTCGCGCGGCGACGGACGACCGTATCGACCGCAGCCGAGTGACGCGAACGCTGCTCAAACGGTTCCACGAGTTGACGGCTGCCCCCGAATCGGTGCTCCCCGCGTGGCGTGACCGTGCTGTCACGATCGGACGGGACGTTCGGGTCGAAACCACGACCGGAGCCGTCGAGGGAACCGCCGTCGACGTCGAGTTTCCCGGTGCCCTCGTGCTTGAGACCGATGATGGGACCGAAACCGTCCTCTCCGGGGATTGTGAACATCTCCGACCGATCGACTGAGCGTCGAGTTCCCTAACCCGTCGTCCCGATAGTGGTCGTGTCCGCAGCTACCCACTTCCGGAGGCCTCCGATTCAGGTGTCCCGTCGGCGGAGTTCGCGTCGGCGTCCGCGGTCTCGGGCGTTTCCGTCGATCCGGCCACGCCGGCCGTCTCGGCCGCGTTGGACGCCGCCGTGTCACCCGCCTCGCCGAGACGAACGGTCAAAACCGGGATCGAGGATCCACGGACGACCTTTTCGGCGACACTACCGAGGAGGAGTCGGTCGATGCCGCCGCGGCCGTGTGTCCCCATTACGATGACGTCGCACCCTTGTCCTTCGGCGTAGTCGATGATCTCCCGGCTCGGTGACCCCTCGACGACTGCCGTCTCCACGGGAACGTCGACCCCGACGCCGTCGGCGATCGACTGCACCTCCTCGACGGCCGCGTCGGCATCCGACTTCAGGAGATCGTCGATGCCGTCCCAGGAGGACTCCATCGGCAGCCCGGCGTAACTCGAGACGTTGATCACGTAGAGTGCGTGCACCTCGGCGTCGTGGATCGCCGCCAACCGTAACGCGTGCTCGACGGCGCGTTCGCCCTCCGGTGACCCGTCAGTCGGAACCAAGATTCGGGCGTAGAGTGACATATGTTATCACAAAACTGTATCGGATGCGAGTGTATAACTGTTTGCACGTTTTGCCGGTTCTTGCACGTCGGTCTCCGGACCACTCGGCCCGTGGTTCCGGGCCCGGTTGAATCCAGCCGTCTACCGAACCGGTCACACCGGCTCGGAGCGGGCCCGGTCACGCACCCTTGTTCTGGTCGCTTTCGAACGTCGATGGCTCCGGCTCGATCGACCGATAGGCGACGACACGGTCGCCGAGGGTCTCGACGCGGTCGCGGAGATCGACGTCGGTGAACTGCCCGCTCTCGATCGCGGCGTCGGCGCGTGGGATGGCGGCCTGATACGGGAGTACCCAGGCGTTGAGTGCGCGACAGACCGACCGCAGATGCTCGAGGGCCGTGATCGGGAACGAGCCGCCGGCGACGGCGAGTAGCCCGACGGTGACGCCCTCGAACTCCTCGAACCCACAATGGTCGAGCGCGTTCTTCAGCACGCCCGAACAGGAGCCGTGATACACCGGCGTCCCGAGGACGATCGCGTCCGCCGTGCGGATCGTTGACCGGAAATCGGCGCCGTCCCCCTGGTCGTCGACGTCCGGATTCAACGGCGGCAGATCGTACGCACGGAGATCGACCAGTTGCGTCGACGCGCCGGCGGCTTCGGCACCCGCCAGGGCTGCTCGGACGGCGACGCGTGTGTGACTCCGGGATCGCAGGCTCCCCACGACGCCGGCCACGTGTGTGTCGCTCATACCACCTCCCTCGGCGGACGGTCTAAAAAATCGGATGGGTCCACCCCGTTCAGTGCTCCCCGACAGCAGTCCGCCGACTCGAGGGCGACGCGACCCGACTGGACGTTTATCCCGAATACCGACGCAGCGCCCCGTGTGACCTGAGGCTCGCTCGCGACGGTCGAGGCGGGTGTTCGGCGCCCCGTCGCGAGACCGGATCCGTCCCACGTTCCCGGATCCACGCTTCCGCGCCGACTGTTCGCCAGATCGCGTCGATGTGGTCGTCATCGTCACCGCTCCGCCGAGCGTTGGCTTCGTCAACCACCCCCTCCGCCCGCAGCTACCCGTCCACGACGTCGCTGTCCGCGCGGATGACCCGATACCGGCCACCACACTCCCCACAGCGGTATCGGTCGGGATCCGTGACGAGTTTCGATCGTCGATAGCGGGCGATCTCGGCGCCGCAGTCGCGACAGCGTACCCACCACGTCGGGGCGACGAACCGGTCACAGTGAACGTGCGTTTCGAGCGTCGCCGCCAGTCGTCGAAAGGTCGGCCCGTGGCTCGGGTCGTCACGTTCGTTCAGCAGGTGCACGTGGAGGAGCTCGTGCCGGATCGTCGCCGCCGTCGCCCGCCAGCCGCGATTGCGGAACTGCAGCCAGGCGAGAACGATCGCCGTCGGCTCGCCGTCACGGTATCGCACCGCTCCTGCACGCCGTTTTGCGCGGCGGCTGACCTCCCACTCGAGGCGGCTCACCGAGACGGAGAGATCGTGGACATCGACGACCGCCCGCGCATAGACCCGCGCGGTTGCGAGAAGCTCCGTCGGAGTCGCGTCCGGTCCGATGTGGTACCGATCGACCGGAACGGATGGCGCCGCCGCATCGTCGCCGTTTCGCTCGCGATCGGACACCCCGCCATCGCCGGACCCCGGCGATCGATCCGCCATCGATCACTCCCGGAGCCGAACCCGGACGCCGTCCTCCCCGTCGCGAACCGCCACGAGCCCGTCAGCGGACAGATCCGCAAGGAGCCCACGGAGCCACTCCCGTCCGTGGTCGCCGTCGGGCGTGTAGTCGACGCGGATCCGGTGGCCGAGGTCGTCGATCGGGAGTTCGTCGTACTCCCGGAGCGTCGCGACGATCCGGCCGCGGAACTGTCTGCGGCTCCCCTCAAAACTCGGCTGTGTGGGGACGTCGGGCGCGGTGAAGTCGCCGGTCTCGTAAGCGTGACACCACCGACGCCACGGACAGCCCGCTTCATCACACCGTGGGGTCGTGCCACAGGCGACCCCGCCGAGTTCCATAATCGCGTTGTTCCACACTCGGGATTGACCCTCGGGCAGCAGCGTCGAGGCGGCCTGCTCGAAGGCGTCATCCGAATCGGGGACGCCGAACGCGCGGTACAGCACGCGTTTGACGTTCGTGTCGACGACGGCGTCGCCGGCGTTGAACGCGAAGGAGGCGACCGCGTTGGCGGTGTAGGGACCGACGCCCATCAACTCCTCGAGGTCGACGGGCGTCCGCGGGAACTCCCCGTCGAACTCCTCGTGCACCTGCCGTGCGGCCTCGTGAAGGTACTTCGCACGGTTGTTGTACCCGAGCGAGTGGCTCGACCAGAACCCGACGACGTCGCTTCTGTCGGCCGCAGCCAACGCGGCGGCGGTCGGCCACTCCTCGAGAAACGCCTCGTAGGCCGGCCGAACTCGGTCGAGTTGGGTCTGCTGGCTCATCACCTCGCAGACGAGAATCGCGTAGGGGTCCTCAGTCTCCCGCCACGGGAACTCCCGATGGTTGGCCTCGTACCAGTCGATGAGCGACGATCGAACGTCCTCGAGGGCGGCAGGAAGCTCGACGGCCTCCGTCCCGTCCGCCGCTCCCGACGTTTCGTGCTCGTCCCCGGAAGGCGTCATACATCGTCGTTGTGCCGGCGAGCGTTTATAATCTGGCCGATTCGACAATCGTCCGTCGCCTGGCGTATTGCGACCGCGAGGACGCGACGCCGACGAGACGATCCGAAACCTGTTTCGGCGGCAGGACGCTGCGGGAAGCTATGACGCTCGAGGATCTGACGACCGCGGTTGAGGGAACGTACGGCGAACTCGGTGACTCGATCGACGTCGAGCTCGATCGGGAAACTCGGACCGAACTGGCGATGCTGATCGCTGCGACCGGTGCCGACGCGGATGAGCTCGTCCGGCGGGGGATCCACGCGCTGTTCCGGACGACGGTGGATACCGGCGATCTCGACTTCCAACTGCGAAACGAGTACGACGTGTCCTACGACGAGTACCTGATGGGGATGTCCGTCGACGAGATGACGGGGAACGCGCAGTATCCCCAGCGGGATGACGATCGCCGGTACCGGATGTAGGCGTTTCCGGCGAATAGCCGGGAGAGATCGGTGCGTCGATCGTCCCGTTTGGTGCCGCGGTCAGATATCGACGTACTGCGACTCCCACTCCTGGCGGGCGTCGATCTCACGCTGACCACGTCGTGTGAGGGTGTAGTAGTTCGTTCGGCGATCGCGTTGGCCCTTCTCGACGAGCCCCTTCTCGACGAGCGTATCGAGATTCGGGTAGAGGCGACCGTGGTGGATCTCCTTCTCGTAATAATCCTCGAGCTCATCCTTGATCGCGAGTCCGTGCGGCTCGTCGAGTCCAGCGATCACGTACAACAGATCCCGCTGGAATCCTGTCAGATCGTACATTTATGAATTCTATTCAATCATATACATCGATATCTGATAAATATACCGGATCCACGATCGATACTGGGTGGAGATACGGATGAAGCGGTGTTTGGATAATATTCAAACGAGACAACTCACTGAGTGTTTTTGACAGCAAATATGACATATAATTCTGTGAAGACACGTCACGGCCGAAGAATCGGCGTTTCGAAACGGCCCGCATCGCCGGCGTCGATTTTTATACTTCAACGACGTAGGTGAGGTATGCCTGAAGAGACGATTTTTGCCAGTGAATCCGTCGAATCTCGGGAATCGATCGCGACCTCCCTCCGGACCGTCGCCGACAAGCTTGAAGCCGGTGAGCCGGTTACCTTGGCCGCCGGCGAGGAATCGGTCACGCTGTCGGTGCCACCGCGGGCGACCTTCGAGGTCACGGCCGAACGTGAAACCGAAGGCGGTCACGAGGAGCTGAGCGTCGAACTCGAGATCGAATGGGACGTCGGGACCGATGCGGACGGAACGAACGCGACGCTATCGATCGAGTGAGGCCGCGCGAGCGACGTCGTTCATCTGGATCGATGGGTCGTGCTCAGATATGTTCCTCCTCGAGGACCCACCCGAGCGCCCGCTTGTAGTAGGTGAACATTTCCTTGACGCCCTCGTGACGCATCTCCTCGTCCTCAAGCTGTGCTTTCAGGAACTCGTACTGCTCGCGGATCTCGTCTTCCTCGCGCATACGGGATCGATCACGGCGGGACCGACATAGGTCCGACGACCGAACGGGGACTGACGACGGGAACCGACGATCGAACGAGGAGTCCCGAACGGAACGACTTTACGCCGACCGGTGTTACCGACCGAGAGCGATGGACGATCGGACGCGCGAGTACCTCCGGGGGCGCTTTGGCGACTACTACCGAGCGACGTCGCTGTCCCCGCCGTCCGAAGCGAACGAGCGCGAGTGGGGCCACATTCCGTGGACGCCGGGCAGCGGGACGACGATGGTCCGCCACCAGTCGCTTCTGGACCTCGGAAACCTCGATGCGTTCTTCCGGGAAACCGCACCGAGACACGCCTATTTTTCGGCGGCACAGTACGATGATCCGGGCGCGTCGACGATGGGGAAGAAGGGGTGGCGCCGGGCCGACCTCGTCTTCGATCTCGACGCCGACCACCTCCCGTCGATCGACCCGGAGTCGGCGACGTACGCCGAGATGCTGTCGGCCTGTAAGGACGCACTCGAACGGCTCCTCGCGTTTCTCGAGAACGATTTCGGGTTCGAGAACCTCCAGATAGTCTTCTCGGGCGGCCGCGGCTACCACGTCCACGTCCGTGACGAGGCCGTCCTCGAGTTGGATAGCGAGGCCCGACGGGAGATCGTTGACTACGTCCGGGCGATCGACCTCGACGTCGAGGGGCTGATCCGCACCGAACAGGAGCAGGGAACCACGAAACGCGTGCTCCGGACCGAGGGTGGCTGGGGAAAACGCGTTCACGAAGCGCTCGTCGAGTACGCCGACGATCTCCGGGAGATGGACGAGGAGGCGGCCGTGGCACGGCTCCAGGAGCTCGACGGAATCGGCGAGGGACGCGCAACGACGATCCTCGGCGCGTTCCGACGAAACCCGGACGCGGTTCGGGCCGGAAACGTCGAAGCGGGTGGTCCCGGAGTTCGCCGGCTCGTCGAGGCGCTCTGTGCACAGGTGACCGCATCACGAACGGCCCCCGTCGACGAGCCGGTGACGACCGATACCCACCGGCTCATCCGTGTTCCCGGAACCCTCCACGGCGGAAGCGGGCTCGAGGTGTGCCGGATTCCGCGGACGGAACTCGACGCGTTCGATCCGTTGGTCGATGCCGTCCCGAACCGGTTCACCGACCGCACGATCGAGATCGACTGTTCGGAGCCGGCGACGGTAGAGTTAAACGGCGAGACCGTGATGGTGGAGCCAGGAACGAACACGGTCCCCGAGTACGTCGGCGTGTTCCTGATGGCACGTGATAGTGCCAGTAAGGCCCCGGAACGATGATCTCGGGCGGGACCGTGACGGTGTTGCCGGACGAGTACCCCCTTCCCCCTAACGACACGCATACACGATGAATCTGGACGAACTCAGATCGGTGCAGGCCAAGGAACGTCGAAAGGACAGCCTGCAGCATCTTCGAGACACGTTCTACGAGGACGTCGCGTCCTACATCGCCGACCTCCGTGCCGCACGCGATCGGCGAGCCGAACGCGTCGACAACCCCTTCTCGGACGACGACGTGCGCCGAATGTCCGATGAGGTCGAAACGGCCGAGGAGGTCGCCGAGGCGCTGTATGAACGTCGCATCGGGAAGGTCGTCAAGCTCGCCTCCTTCGCGGCCGCAGATATGCCGGTCGAGCAGGAAGGGATGACGACCCAGGAACGCGAGCTGTTCGAGGACCTGGTGGCCCGCATCGAGACCAACAAGTCCGCCGTCCTCGACGTCCTCACGGGGACGGGATCGATCACGGACGCGGGAGCGACCACGGATCCGACGGCGAGCGCTGATGGGACCGACGGCGGTCCGACGGTCGAGTCCGAGACGACGAAAGCCGACACGGCGGCGATCGACACGGCAGGATCGGAACCGGACGCGGGGTCGGCGACCCGGTCACCCCCCGACGCTGATATGGAACCGGCGGGAGCGGATCGGTCGATTCCGCCGGAGGGGTCACCGACGGAACCGACACACGAAGGGTCGGCCGAGCCGTCGAACGACGCTCCAGAAACCGCGCCCGATTCCGGAACCGCGCCCGAGGACGCGGCTGACGGCGGAGCACTCGCGGAGGCGATGGGGGCGGATACGGCGGATCCGGTGAATACCGGTACCGCTCACGCAACCGACGCCTCCGCAACCGGGACGTCCACGACCACCGGTGCCACCCAGCCGGGTGACGCCGACTCCGACGGGGCTGACGACGCCCCGGAACTCGATCGAACCGTCGTCCGGATCACGCGTGACGTCGGGGAGATACTGGGTGTCGACGAGCGAGCGTACGACCTCGAACGCGAGGACGTCGTGACGCTGCCGGTCGCGAACGCCGACCCGCTTCTCGAGCGCGATGCCGCAGAACGGGTCGAATAGCGGACTTTTTACGGTCGGTCGGTGAGGGATCGAATATGCTTGATCCCGGAACCGACGCGCCCGCGTTCTCGCTGTCGAACCAGCACGGTGAGACGGTCTCTCTGGAATCGACCGACGCCGATTACACCGTCGTCTACTTCTACCCGCGGGCGGATACCCCAGGCTGTACGACCGAAGCCTGCGGATTCCGTGACGCGTGGGATCAGTACGCCGAGGCGGACGTCGCCGTCGTCGGGATCAGTGATGATCCGGTCGAGGACCTCGAAGCGTTTGCCGAGAAGTACGACCTGCCGTTCCACCTCCTGTCGGATGCGGACGGGTCCGTGGCCAGCGCCTACGACTCCTACGGCGAGAAGAACGTGTTCGGCAACGTCGTCGACGGCGTCTTCCGGAACACCTACGTCGTCGACGCGGCCGGCGAGATCGTCCTCGCCTACGAGGGGGTCGACCCCGAGGACCACGCTGAGACGATCCTCGCGGACGTCGAGAACGAACGGACGTGACCGACGTCGGGTATGGAGGCCGGTCAGGAGAGTACCGACGTCAGTAGCCGCGTGTGATCAGGTAGTCGGCAAGCTCGGCGAGCGTCCGGCGTGCCTCGTTGTCGGGAAGCACCTCGAGGTGCCGTTTCGACCGCTCGGTGAGCTCCTCGGCCTTCTCCCGGGCATAGGTGATGGAGCCGACGTCTCGGAGCTTCGACACCGCGGACTCGATCTCGGCGTCAGTCACGTCGGCCGGGGTCTCCGCGTCGACGAGTTCGTCGACGTCGACGCCCTGCTGGCGCGCGTGCAGCGTGATGAGCGTCTCCTTGTCCTCGACGAGGTCCGAGCCACGCTGTTTGCCCAACTCCTCGGAGGGAACCGTCAGATCGAGGACGTCGTCCTGGATCTGGAAAGCGCTGCCCGAGTCGATCCCGTACCGATAGAGAGCGTCGACGACCTCGTCGTCGGCGCCGAGCAGGATCGCCGGGGTCGCAGCGGCCGCGCCGTAGAGGACGGCGGTCTTCAACTCGATCATCTCGAGGTACTCGTCCGGGAGGATCTCTCCACGTGACTCGAAGGCCACGTCGAGCGCCTGCCCCTCACAGATCTTCGTACACGTCGAGGCGAGCATCCGCATCGCCTCGAGTCCGTTCGCCGGATCAGCGTCGGTGTCGGCCATCATCTCGAAGGCCGTCGAGTAGAGCGTGTCGCCGGCGAGGATCGCCGTCGACGTGTCGTAGGCCTCGTGGACCGCGGGAACGCCCCGGCGGAGGTCGTCCTCGTCCATGATGTCGTCGTGGATCAGCGTGAACGACTGAATGACCTCGATCGACACCGCCGCCCGCAGCAGGTCGACGGTCGATCCGGACACCGTCGGGAACGACCGATAGTCGACGGCGCCGGGATCGACGTCGGCGATCGACTCCCCCGCCAGGAGGACGACCGTCGGCCGGAGCCGTTTCCCGCCGGCCTCGAGGATGTACCGGGACGCTTCATAGAGGCGCTCGGGCTCCGCCAGCGGGAGCTCCTCGTCGATCGCGGCGTTGACGAGCTCGCGCCGCTGTCGAACCGCGTCCAGAACCCGTGCCTCCGTCGCGTCGTTCGTCATTCGACCAGCTGGATGACGTTCCCGTTTTCGGTGACGTGGAGGTCACGATCGAGTTTGTAGCCCTGCGAGCGGCACAGGTCGACGTACGGCGAGAACCCTTGCAGGTTCTGGTGGGCCGGGATGACGTTCTGGGGTTCGAGCGCGTCGAGCATAGTGTAGTGGCCCTCCTCACGCAGGTGACCCGAGACGTGGATGTCGTCGTAGATGCGTGCACCCTGCATCCGGAGAAGCTGTTCGGACTGGTAGCGCTGGCCCTCGTTGGTCGGCTCCGGGATGACCCGGGCGCTGAAGATGACCTTGTCGCCGTCGTCCAGCTCGTAGGGCGTCTCGCCGCGACCCATTCGGGTGAGCATCGCGCGCGGCTCACCCTGGTGGCCGGTGACGATGGGGAGGTAGTTCTCCTTGCCCTCCTTCATGATCCGCTTGAACGTTCGGTCGACCGACTTCCGGTGGCCGTACATCCCCAGGTCGCCGGGGAAGTCGACGAAGTCGAGCCGTTCGGCCGTGCCGGAGTACTTCTCCATCGAGCGACCGAGCAGAACCGGCTGTCGCCCGATCTCCTCGGCGAACTCCACGAGGCTCTTGACGCGGGCGATGTGGGAGGAGAACGTGGTGGCGACGATGCCGCCGTCGTAGTCCTCGACCGAGCGCATCACGTCGTGAAGGTGCTTGCGCGCGACCGATTCGGAGGGCGTTCGACCCTTCCGGCCGGCGTTGGTACAGTCCTCGATGTAACAGAGGACGCCGTTGTCCTCGCGACCGATCTCGCGGAACCGGTCCATATCGATCGGGTCGCCGATGACGGGCGAGTGGTCCATCCGCTTGTCGAGCCCGTAGACGACCGCCCCCTCGGGCGTGTGCAGCACGGGGTTGATGGCGTCGATCACCGAGTGGGTGACGTTGACGAACTCGAGTTCGACCTGCTCGGAGTCGCCGATCGCCATCGTGGCGCCCGCGTTCATCTTCACCAGGTCGTTGTCGACCTGGAACTTGCCCTCGTCCTGGATCTGCTGGCGGACGAGCTCGATCGTGAAGGGGGTGGCGACGATCGGTGCGTCGTACCGGTGGGCGAGCTTGGGGATCGCCGCGATGTGGTCGAGGTGGCCGTGCGTCGGGATGATGGCCTGCACGTCGCCCTCGAGTTCGGACATCACGCGGTCGTCCGGAATGGCACCCATATCGATCAGGTCGAGGCTATGCATCTTCTCGGTCTCCACGTTGTCGTGGATCAGGACCTTACTCAGGTTCAGGCCCATGTCGAAGATGACGATGTCCTCGCCCGCTCGGACCGCCGTCATCTGTCGACCGACCTCTTCGTATCCGCCGATTGTTGCGATTTCGATTTCCATAGTTGTGTTCCCAGAGCATCCAAAGCCGCGTTCGAACGGCGATACTGCTCACTGAAACCCGCATCTGGGGCCAATGCCCCGGCGTCTTACAGCACGTCGGCGAGGGCCCCGCTTCGGTCGAGCCGACGTCGGCTCACCGTGTCCCGCGGGATGATGGTATCTACGCGTACACGGGCCCCTCTTAAAAACTGTGTGGGTTACTCCTCGCCACGAGGGCGTGACCGAACAATCGACGGCCGAGCCACGGCGGCGCACCCGGCTAGAGGATCGCCATCGCGACCGCGAGCGTCCCCGAGCTGACGACGACGAGTGCCAACAGGACGACGACGACCGGCGCGATCCCCGCCTCTCGAAACTCCCGGACGTTCATCCGCATCCCCAACCCAGCGAAGGCGACCAGGAACAGCCAGCTCGAGGTGTTGCCGATCGCGGTCCGCTGTGCGGGGGTGAACACCCCGATCGTCGACAGGGCGATCAGGAGGAGGAACCCGAGCAGGAAGACGGGGACGCCCTCACGGAGCTGTCGGAGCCGGGCTCGAACCGCCGACCGGGCATCGTGTGCTCCATCATCGTGTGTTCCGTCGTCGTGCGGCTCCCGGTGTGGTCCACGGGTCGCCCCGCTCGCGTTCGCCCCGCCCGCGTAGTACATCGCGTAGCCGACGGCGACGACGCCGATCAGCGCGTTTCGCGCGAGCTTGACGAGGACCGCCCACTCGCCGGCGGCGGGCGAATACGCGAGACCCGCGGCGGTGACGGGGCCGGTGCTGAACATCGTTGACCCGGCCCAGACGCCGAAAACGACGTCGGACAGACCGAGCAGCCGACCCACGGCCGGATACGCGACGAGGGTGACCGCATCGAACAGGAGGACCGTCGCCGTGGCGTACGCGACCTGCCGACGATCGGGATCGATGGCGCCGGCAACGGCAGCGACGGCGGAGACGCCACAGATCCCCGAGCCCGCAGCCAACAGCGATCCGGCCTTCTCGTCGATCCCGATCACCCATCGCGAAAGGGCCTCCACGAGGAGAACCGTGGCGATCACGGCGCCGAGCACGATGGCGAGCACGCGACCGCCGGCCCCGATGACTCGCCCGACCGCGACGGTCGCACCCAACAGGACGATCCCCGCCTCGAGCCAGAGACCGTGCGTGTCGACGCCGGGAGTCGCCCAGTCCGGGACGCCGAAGACGTTCGCGACGAACGCCCCGATCCCGATCGCGACGAGCAGGTGGCTCCCGATGGGAACGACGGCCGTAACCACACGAGCCAGGAGTCCGACGAGGACCAGGACCGCGATACCCGGGAGCACGCGCCGGCCACCGGCCCACAACGTCGACGCCATCCTCACCACGGGATCGGGAGATCGATCCCGACGATCGCGGCAACGAGGACGAACGACACGCACATCGCCTGCCAGCCTCGGTCGAGCCCCGTCCACCACCGGATGGCGCGTTCGGTCGCCGACCCACGATCAGTCATTGGTTCCGGGTATCGGCGTGGGCGAGTAAAACTTGCTGATCCGTTCCGGTTCGTCACCGATATCGGCAATCCCGTCCGGTCCCGCGGACGCAGCCGAACCCGATCAGGCAGATCGGACCGGTCGGACCAAGCCGATCGGACCGATCGGGGAGATCGAGCGGCGGTATCCCGGTATGTTTATTATGACGACGGGAGGCGATCCGAACCATGAGTGGTCGACCCCTCGACGTGCTGGAGTCGTCGCTGAACGAGGCCGTCACCGTCCACCTCAAGGACGGAACGACGTATTACGGCCTGCTCGCCGGCTATGACCAGCATATGAACCTGGTCATCGACCCCGAGGAGGCCGCCGACGATCGCGTCGAGGGCGACGGGGAGTTCGCCGTCGCGGTCGAAGACACAACGATTATACGCGGCGATAACGTCGTCACCATCAAAGCATGACCGGAGCCGGAACGCCCTCCCAGGGGAAAAAGAACAAGACGGTTCACGTGAAGTGCCGCCGCTGTGGCGAGAACTCCTACCACCTCAAGAAGGAACGCTGCTCGGCGTGCGGGTTCGGAAAGTCCGCCAAGCGCCGCGAGTACGCCTGGCAGTCGAAGTCCGGCGACAACTGAGTCGACGGCACCGCGGATCGAATTGCCCCCGATCAACCGGGGCGACCGATCGATGCGACCCGAGACGACGACTCTTCCTCGGTTCCGCACCCCCACCACACTCAGCGACGGGTTCTCAACCACTTGACCGCCGTCTTGACCGTCCGGGTGCCGGTCTCACACGGTCGCGATCCGGCCGAGAAATTGACGAAGCAGGGCGTTGAACGCCGCCGGCTGTTCGATCATCGCCAGGTGTGCGGCGTCCTCGATGACGACCCGTTCGCAGTTCGGGATCTCCGCCGCGAGGAACTCGTGGTATCGCGGCGGCGTCAGCCGGTCGTGTTCGCCGGCAACCGCAAGGGCGGGGACGTCGATCGTCGAGATGCGGTCGCGGACGTCGAACCGGTGACACGTCAGGAAATCGCGTTCGACGATCGCGCGGCCGCTTTGCCGCATCGCGTCGATCGATAACGCGGTGTATTCGGAGGGCGCGTCGTGAAAGAGCCGGTTTTGCCCGTGGAGAAACTCGATCGCGTGTTCGAAGTCGTCGGCGAGCCAGTCCCGGAGGTCCCGAAGGACCGCGAGTTTCGCCCCGGTTCCCTGCAACACGAGCCCCTCCAACCGGTCCGCATATTCGCGTTCGAGCGCGACCCACTGTGCGACCGCGCCACCGAGTGAATTCCCGCAGATCACCGTTGCGCCCGTCTCCTCTGCGACCGCGACGACGTCGTCCGCGTAGGCGGCAAGCGTTTCGAGGCCGGGATCGGCGTCGACGTCCTCGCTGTCGCCGTGACCGGACAGATCGATCGAGACGACGGGAGCCGTGTCCGTGAGCCGTGCCTGGGCCTTCCAGACCGCGTGGGTGCCGCCGCTGCCGTGAACGAACAGGATCGTCGGCCCCTCGCCGTCCCCCTCGAAGACGCGATAGGCGGTTCGCCGACCGTGGTGTGTAACGTGTTCCATGGATCGAGCTATGATATGTGTTTCGCGCGTGGGAACAAAAACCGTCGTGTCCGGATCGATCCAATCGCGACCGAATCCATCGTGACCGAATCCATCACGACCAAGCCCGTCACGACCAAGCCCGTCACGGTCGAGTCCATCGCGTTCGACGAACCCAGCTCCGAACCGCAATCACACTCTCGATCGTGTCCCCGACGCCCTCTTGCGATCATTTGGCGACAGGTTTATATATTTACCCACCTAACTTGGAGTTAGGATACAATGAATCTCACCCAAATCACCGACGGCGAGCCCGTTCTTCGCCGCTATGAGTACCCGGACCGGTGGGTCGTCGCCGCCGACCTCGGCGTCGACGACGAACACGTCTCCGTCGACACCGTCGGGGAGACGGCGATCGTCGTCGTCCACCGCGACGACGGCGACGCGGAAACCGAACTCGACCTGCCCGGTCCGGCCGCCGACGCGGCCGTGAACAACGGCGTGTTGACCATCGAGGTGGCGAAATGAAGCTCACCGTCAAGCCGCTTAAACAGAAGGACGCTGGCCGACGTCTCGCCGCGATCGACCGCGTCGCCGCCGAGGAGCTCGACCTCTCCGGCGGCGACTTCGTCCGCATCGGCGGACAGTCGGGCAACGCCATCGCACGCGTCTGGCCCGGCTACCCCGAGGACGACGGCACCGGCGTGGTCCGCATCGACGGTCGTCTCCGACAGGAGGCCGACGTCGGGATCGACGACCACGTGACCGTCGAGAAGGTCGAAATCAAGCCGGCCGAACGGGTCACCGTCGCGCTACCCCAGCGGCTCGGTATCCGGGGCAACATCGATACGCTGATCCGCCGCGAACTCGGCGGTCAGCCCGTCACGCCCGGCCAGAACGTCCAGCTGCCGCTCGGATTCGGCTTCATGGGCGGCCAGTCACAGGCGGTTCCGCTGAAGATCGCCTCCACGACGCCCTCCGGAACGGTTGTCGTGACCGATAGCACCGAGATCGAGATCTCCGAAAAACCCGCCGAGGAGATCGTCGAGAGCGCCGGCGACGTCGGCGCGGGCGGCGACGCCACGCCGGACGTCGCCTACGAGGACATCGGCGGGCTCGACGAGGAGCTCGAGCAGGTCCGCGAGATGATCGAGCTGCCGATGCGTCACCCCGAGCTGTTCAAGCGGCTCGGCATCGACCCGCCCAAGGGCGTCCTGCTGCACGGTCCGCCCGGGACCGGCAAGACGCTGATCGCGAAGGCCGTCGCTAACGAGATCGACGCCAGCTTCCACACGGTCTCCGGCCCGGAGATCATGTCGAAGTACTACGGCGAGTCCGAAGAGCAGCTGCGCGACGTCTTCGAGGAGGCCTCCGAGGACGCGCCGGCGATCATCTTCATGGACGAGCTCGACTCGATCGCCCCCAAGCGCGAGGAGGCCGGCGGCGACGTCGAACGACGCGTCGTCGCACAGCTCCTGTCGCTGATGGACGGCCTCGAGGAGCGCGGCCAGGTCGTCGTCATCGGCGCCACCAACCGCGTGGACGCGATCGATCCCGCGCTCCGGCGCGGCGGCCGGTTCGACCGCGAGATAGAGATCGGCGTGCCCGACCGCGACGGCCGCAAGGAGATCCTGCAGGTCCACACCCGGAACATGCCGCTCGTGGACGGGATCGACCTCGACGAGTACGCGGAGAACACCCACGGCTTCGTCGGTGCCGACCTGGAGAGTCTCGCCAAGGAGTCCGCGATGCACGCGCTGCGGCGCATCCGTCCCCAGCTCGATCTGGAGTCCGACGAGATCGACGCGGACGTGCTCCAGTCGATCCAGGTCACCGAGCGCGACCTCAAGGAGGCGCTGAAGGGCATCGAACCCTCCGCACTTCGGGAAGTCTTCGTCGAGGTCCCCGACGTCACCTGGGAGGACGTCGGCGGGCTCGGGGAGACCAAAGAGCGGCTCCGCGAGACCGTGCAGTGGCCCCTCGAGTACCCCGAGGTCTTCGAGCAGCTCGACATGGAGGCCGCAAAGGGCATCCTGATGTACGGGCCGCCCGGCACCGGCAAGACGCTGCTGGCGAAGGCGGTCGCCAACGAGGCGGAGTCGAACTTCATCTCGATCAAGGGCCCCGAGCTGTTGAACAAGTTCGTCGGCGAGTCCGAGAAGGGCGTCCGTGAGGTCTTCTCGAAGGCCCGCGAGAACGCGCCGACGATCGTGTTCTTCGACGAGATCGACTCGATCGCGACCGAGCGCGGACAGAACACGGGCGATTCGGGGGTCGGCGAGCGCGTCGTCTCCCAGCTGCTGACCGAGCTCGACGGGCTCGAGTCGCTGGAGGACGTCGTCGTGATCGCCACGACGAACCGCCCCGACCTCATCGACTCGGCGCTGTTGCGCCCCGGTCGGCTCGACCGGCACGTCCACGTGCCCGTCCCCGACGAGGAGGGGCGCCGCCGGATCTTCGAGGTTCACACGCGCGACAAACCCCTGGCCGACGACGTCGACCTGGACGCCCTGGCTCGAAAGACCGAGGGCTACGTCGGCGCCGACATCGAGGCGGTCGCTCGCGAGGCCTCGATGAACGCCTCCCGCGAGTTCATCGACAGCGTCGACAGGGAGGAGGTCGGCGAGTCGGTGGGCAACGTCCGCGTGACGATGGCCCACTTCGAGGACGCCCTCAAGGAGGTCGTCCCGAGCGTGACCGCCGAGACCCGCGAGCGCTATGCGGAGATCGAAAAGCAGTTCAAACGCTCCGACGTGGAGACCGAGGCCGACGCGACTCCCGGCGGCGCGTTCCAGTGAGCGGTCGGGAGTCGAGCGCGACCGGCCAACCGGCCATCGGCTAACGGACGGGTCGCCGAATCCCGCAGCCGATCACGGCCCCAGGCGTGATCAGGGACGGTGTCGGGCCGTCCACCATCGAGACACAGAACGTAAATATTAGACGCGTCTAATTCGCGCCGAATGCGGATCGAACCCGCTCCCGGGGGCGTTGCTGAATGACGACCTGGATGGACGTCGTCGTGATCGCCTTTCTCGCTCAACTTGCCGTACTGCCCGGCGAGAAAGTGCAGTTCATCATCGCGGGCCTCTCGACGCGGTACAACCCCCTGTTGGTCGTGGCCGCCGCCGGCAGCGCCTTCGCCGGGTGGACGGTGATCGAGATCGCCTTCGGAAGCTACGTGCAGCGACTGCTGCCCGGAGTCTACCTCGATCTGCTTACCGGGGTGTTGTTCCTGTTCTTTGCGGTCGCGCTCCTTCGATCGGCGCCGCCACGCTCCCGAACCGATGGCGGGACGGACGGTCACTCCGGCCGGACGGACGACCCCTCCAGCGGGACAGCCGACGCTCCTGGTGGGGCAGCCGACGCCTCGATGCCCGACGACGATGGCGGAACGAGCATGCTCGACGGTGATCTCGACGTCCGCGTACCCTATCTCGGGTGGCGGATCCCCAACGTACTCGGCGGCTTTCTCCCGATCTTCGCGCTGATGGCCTTCGGCGAGTTCGGCGACAAGACGCAGCTCGTCACCATCGGACTCGCCGCCCAGTATCCCGCGTTCCCGACCGCCATCTGGGCGGGCGAGATGGCGGCCATCATCCCGGTGAGCCTGTTGAACGCGTTCGTCTTCTTCCGGTTCGCCAACCGGTTCGACCTTCGGAGGGCTCACCACCTCGCCGGGGCCGCCTTCACGTTCTTCGGGGTCGACACGCTCCAGGCGATCGTGACCGGCGTGTCGGTGTGGGATACCGCCGTCGAGACGGTCGCGGCGGCGCTCCTCGCGATCGTCGCCTGAATCGCGGCCGCTGGTCGCCCGAATCGCGCCGTCGGTGCGCCGTCGACTCACCGTTGATCGTCGGGTTCGGTCGTGATCCACGACTCAGTGCTCGAGATCAACACGAGCGTGTCCGTCACGTCCTCCATAGCGTCGAGAACCTCGTCGAACCGGAGTGCGACGGTTCGGTAGACGAACGGGCGGCCGATCGCGTCGTCGGCGAAGACGGTCCCGATCACGTCGTTGCGGAGCTCGTCGACGGCGCTTTCGGCACCCCGTACCGTGGCGATCTCGGCGGCGATCGAGTCGGACCGTGACGGGGATCGCAACAGTCGAACGTAACACGCGACGGCGTCCGCGAGCGCGTCCATCGCTCGCTCGGCACACCGCGCCATCTCGGCGAATCGGTCGAACGTCGCCGCCTCACGCGGCGGCTTGATCGTGACCAGCTCCTCGGCGAGCTGCTCGACCGCGTTCGGGATCGCATCGAGCCGTTGATACAGATCGACCACGCGCGGCGAGTTGAGGTGGATCCGGGCGTTCCGCAGTCCGATGTCCCGGGCATCAGCGTTCGTGATCTGTGCAGAGATGTCCCGCTTGAGGCGGTCGCAGTCGCTCTCGCGGCTCGTGATCGTGTCGACGAGGTCCCGAACCGTGGGGTCGTCGGCGCCGCCGTCGATGTACGCGGCGAGCAGGTCCGACAGCAGGCGGACACATTCGTCGATCCGGTCGAGATACGTCCCCGTCCGTGACACGATCCGGTCGTCGAACCGCGGCTCCGGTTGTACGGCCATCGATCGATCCCAGACCCGTCGATCCGAAGTAGGCTTATAAGTGACCTATATATCGGATCCCCTCGATCCATACCCATCGGTGCTGACGGTGATCCACCCGTGCCGCCGTCGAGCCGTTCCACCCGTGCCGATGTCGACTTACCGCTTCGACCGCTATGGCCGATCGATGGGTTACCCGGTCACGTACTACTGTCCGCACTGTGAGACGCTCGTGGCGGTCGATCGGGAGGGCTATCTCGACGACAAGGCCGTCACGCCGTACCCGCTCGAGGGGTGGCACTACGTCGCCCCCGATGTCGCGTTCGGTCCGACCGAACCGGCCGCCGACGGATCGATGGGGCCGGAGAAGCGTGAGACGGCCGATGCTGACCCCGATGTCGACGGCGTCCGGTTCGTGTGCGGGGAGAGCGATGGCGTGACCTGGGCGCCGGATACGGGCGGCACGACGTCCGAGAACGTCGACGGCGGTGCCGACGCGCCCACTTCCGACGCACCCACCGCCGACGGAGCTGAGGCTGCCGACGGGGCCGAGACCGGCGACGTCGGCTGCGGCGAGCCATTTTACCTCTCGTTCGTTCGCTTCGAGGACGGCCGGGAGGTCGATCCGCGAACCGACACCGACGCCGAGCGGATCTGGCTCAACCTCGGCCGGGAACCGGACCGCCCGCGTGGACCGGGCGGTCCGTCCGGTCCCGACGGCGGATCGGGCGGTTTCTGGGGCTAATACCGGCTATCCCTTGAACTACCCCTTGAACTACCCCTTGATGTTGCAGACCGGAAACGTCCGGGCGACCGTGTCGCCGATCCCCAGCGCGTCGCTGACGCCGACGACCTCGTCCACGTCCTTGTACACGCCGGGTGCCTCCTCGGCGATCGTCGCCCCGCTTTGAGCCTTCACGTAGATCCGGTCCTGTTCCTCGAGGTCGTCCTGCACGTCGCCGCCCCAGAAGTCGCGTTTGGCCTGCGTGCGACTCATCAGCCGCCCGGCGCCGTGGGCGGTCGAGCCGAACGAGACGTCGAGGGAGTTCTCGCCGCCGCGGAGGACGTAGGAACCGGTGCCCATACTTCCGGGAATGATGACCGGTTGGCCGACGTCGCGGTAGACCGCCGGCACCTCCTCGCGGCCGGCGGGAAAGGCCCGCGTCGCGCCCTTGCGGTGCACGTAGAGGTCGCGGTCCTCGCCGTCGACGACGTGGGTTTCCCGTTTGGCGATGTTGTGGGCCACGTCGTACAGCAACTCCATCCCGAGGTCGTCGATCGGATCGGCGTCGAACAGCTCGCCGAACACCGTTCGGGTGCGGTGGGTGATGAGCTGCCGGTTGACCCACGCGTAGTTGATCGCCGCGCACATCGCGCCGTAATACTCGTGAGCCAGTTCGGACCCTGCCGGGGCCGCCGCAAGCTCCTTGTCCGGCAGCTCCTCGAGGAGGTCCCCGTGGCGCTTCTCGATCCGCCGCAGGTAGTCGGTGCACGTCTGGTGACCGAGCCCCCGCGACCCACAGTGGATCAGGACGACGATCTGCCCCGGTTCGAGCCCGTACGCGTCGGCCACGCCCTCGCGGAAGACGTCCGTCACGCGCTGCACCTCGAGGAAGTGGTTGCCCGATCCGAGCGATCCGATCTGGTTGCGGCCGCGGTCCTTCGCCTTCTGCGGGACGAACTCCGGCCGCGCGTCGGGACGGCGGCCCTCGTCCTCACAGTGTTCGAGATCCGACTCGACGCCGTACCCTGCATCGACCGCCCACTCGACGCCACGCTCGAGGATCGCCTCGACCGTGTCGCTGTCGCCCTTGACGATCCCGCCGCCGCCGAGTCCGGAGGGGATGCGGTCGAAGAGGGCGTCGACGAGCTCCTCCTCGCGACCCCGAACGTCGTCGTATTCGAGGTTTGTTTTCACCATCCTTACTCCGCAATTTATGTCATATCCGATCGCTCCGGGCGAGATACATCCCTCCTCGGCGTCGATCGCGCCGACGCCGCCGACCGGGAAGCCGTACCCCTGATGGCCGTCGGGCATACAGAGCGCGTACTTCGTCATTCCCGGGAGGTGCGTCGCGTTCCGGAGTTGGGTGAGCGTGTCGTCCTCGCCGATCTCCTCGAGGAGGGATTCGGAAGCGAACACGCGTGCGGGAACGTTCATTCCGTCTTCCCGGGGGATCTCCCAGACGTGCTCGCGTACCTTCCGCAGGCGAACGTCGCCGAACTCGCGGGTGGTCATACCTCGAGGGAGGCCGGGCAGGTGGAATAGCGTTACGACGCACGGGCGACCGGCGGCGTGTGGCGGTCGCCGATGGTGGACCGTCTCGACCGTGAACGGCGGCTCACCCGTGAACGATGTCGGCGAGGCGATCGCGCAGCGAGTCGCGGCCGAGCTTGAGGTAATAGGCGTCGCCGCCGTCCTCGTAGTAGTCGTTGATCCGGCGTTTGACCTCGAACCCGAGGTGCTTGTAAAAGCCGATCGCGTTCTCGTTCGTCGATCGGGCGTGGCAGGTGACCGACCGATGTTCCTCCGCGATCTCGGCGACCAACCGCTGCGCGTAGCCGCGATCGCGGGCATCGGGTGCCACGCCGAGAAACAGGAGGTAGCCGTCACGTCGTACGCAGGCGAACGCGACGAGGTCGTCGTTCTCGAAGAGGAGGTGGGCCCGCGAGCGCCGATAGGCGTCCGTGAAGAACCCGTGTCGCTGCCGGAGTACGTCCTCCTCCTCGCGGATCGTCTCCTTGAGATCCCAGGCCGCCGAGACGTGCTCGACGTTCCCGGGCTGATCGATCCGTTTTTCGACGGTGACGCTCACTAAAAACGGCTAACGCGGGCGTCGAATATAATTCCTCCGTCCCGAACCATCGTTGCCAGCGTCGTCAGCCCGGTCCAGCGGCCGATACCGTGTCGTCGACGGCGACCAGTCCACGTCAGAACGATTATACTCTCCACCCTCCTGAACAGTGGCAATGGGAACGAACCGGCCGCTCGTCGAGGAGCTACGACGCGGGTTCCTCACCGGCGTCGCGGTCATCGTTCCGTTGATGATCACGATCATCGTGTTGACGATCGCGTTCAACTACGTCTACCAGTATCTGGACCTGTTCTCGGACGCGATCCTTCCGTTTTCCCCACGGGTCTCGGTGCCGATCGTCGGCGTAATCGGGCGGGAACCGCTCGTGGAGATCACCACTCCGTTCGTACTTCTATTGGTGATACTCGGGGTCGGGGTGACGGTGAACTCCTCGCGATACGGGGCGTTAGCGGTCGACTACTTCGATTACCTGATCGAGCGCGTCCCCGGGGTCGGGTCGGTCTACGAGAGCTTTCGGCGGATGTCCGACGTGATGCTCGACTCCGACGGGGAAAACTTCCAGGAGGTCGTCCTCGTGGAGTTTCCCACCGAGGAGACCTACACGCTGGCGTTCGTAACGAGCCACACCCCCGACCCGATCGCGGACGCGGCCGACCGCGGCGGGGAGGGGATGCGGACGCTGTTCATGCCGATGGCCCCGAACCCGGTGATGGGTGGGCACGTCCTGTTCGTTCCCGAATCGCGGATCGTCGACATCGATCTGACGGTCGAGGAGGGGATCCAGGCGCTCGTCACGAGCGGCGTCGCGATCGGGGACGACGACGTCGACGACGGGGGGATCGGACGAGCCGGGACGGCGGGTGTGTCGGCCGAGACGCTACAGGACCTCTCCCGACTGGGCCGCGTCGAACAGCGGCTGGACCCGACGGCGTCGGCACGGACGGCCACATCGGACGATCGAGTGATGGCGGGTCGTCGGGAACGATACGACGAGGCGATCAACCCACGGGAAGCCGAAACGCCGGATGCGATCGTTCGGCGGGAGCGCGACCGGGAGGACCACTCCGGCGACATCCGCCAAACGTCGCCCCCCGCGGAGCGCGCTGACCGCCGGAAATCGGCCCGGGCTCCGACCGAGACGCCGCCCTCCGAACGCGCCGAGCGGGACCTGGCGAACAGCGACTCGACGGACGTACCGCCCGAACGACACGACGAGCTTGACGGCGAGGCGGCCGACGAGGGGGGATCGACGTGACGTACCGACTTCGTGATCACACCGCCGACGTGGCGGTCGAGGCCACGGCGGATTCGATCGATACGGTCTTCGCCGACGTCGCATCGGGATTGACGGCAGCGATGTGCAGCGATCCGTCCGGCGGCGGCGATCGGTTCTCGATCGACGTCACCGCCGAATCCGGCGAGGCGGCGCTGTTCGATTACCTCGACGAACTCATATACGAACGGGACGTCCGCGGCGTGCTCCCGGTCGATCACGAGTGTCGGGTCCGCCATCCCGACGCCGACACGACTGACGCCGACGCCTGGGCCGTCACCGCAAGCGCCCGCGGCGTGCCGCTCAGCGAGGTCGCTGCCCGCGACGTGAAGGCCGTGACGTACTCGGAGATGGTGCTCGAGCGTCGGGAGAACGGCTGGTACGCCTACGTCGTCTTCGACGTTTGAACGGTCGACGCGTAACAGCCCACATCGTCGTGCCCGACCCGATACCCCATCTGGCCGGTTGCGGGCTGTGCGAACCGCTCGCGTGCCCGACGCCGAAGAACAACCGTTAAAAGTCGCGGTCGGGTTCGTACGCGTATGGCTGGAACCATCGAAGTGCTCGTTCCGGGCGGGGAGGCCAATCCCGGCCCGCCGCTCGGTCCCGAGCTCGGACCGACGCCCGTGGACGTGCAGGACGTCGTCAGCGATATCAACGAGGAGACCGCCGCATTCGACGGGATGGAGGTCCCCGTCACCGTCGAGTATGAGGACGACGGTTCCTTCAGCATCGAGGTCGGCGTCCCGCCGACCGCCGAGCTGATCAAGGACGAGGCCGGCTTCGACACCGGCTCCGGCGAGCCGCAGTCGGAGTTCGTCGCCGACCTCAACGTCGAACAGGTCAAGACGATCGCCGAGCAGAAATCCTCCGACCTGCTGGCGTACGACACGAAGAACGCCGCCAAGGAGATCGGCGGCACCTGTGCCTCCCTGGGCGTCACGATCGACGGCGAGGACGCACGGACCTTCGACGACCGCGTCGAGGCCGGCGAGTACGACGACGTCCTCGCCGAGTAGTCGACGTCTCCTCTCCGTCGCGAGCCAGTCTCTTCGAGGGCGTCGGCATCGCCGACCACTTCACCGCTTGAGTCGTGCGACCGTCACCCCGGAAAGTACAGCACGAACAGCAGGAAGAACGTCACAGCGGCCGCGATCGAGAGGACGATCGCGTACCAGAGCGCGGCGGCGGCGAGCACGATCCGCCCATCGAGACCCTCCACAGCTGGATCCCACCGACCCGCAGCCGGCAGCATACCCGCGAGTGCGATCCAGACGAGAGTGGGATAGCCGACCGCCACGAGGAGCGTCCAGCGGATCAGCTCGATCCCGCCGATCCCACCACGAACCACGACGCCGCCGAGAAAGGCCGCGACGTTGCCGAGCACGACCATACCGACGAGGAGGAGGTAGTTCACGGCGTACCGGTCGGTGGGCCAGTCGTCGATCGCCGCGCGTATGCTCCCGGCCGCAAGGACCGGAAGACACGCGACGCTGACGAGGAGCCAGACGAACACGGTCGCCGCGATCGGCGCGGTCCAGCCGGACGCCACGGATCGACTAGCGGGGGTCGGCGCATCAGTCTTTTCCCGGTCGTGGATCCGATCGTCGGAAACACCCCCAACGGAGACCACTTCCGACGGAGATTCATCCCAAACGAACACCACCCCGCCGGCGCAGTCCCTGTGCCCGGATCCCACGCCCATCACGGCTTCGACGGGTTTAAACGCCGGCTGGGGCAAATCCCGGTGAGACAGGCTTCGCCTGTTTCACTGACCCGTAGGAGCGTTCCTGCGTACTACGGAGGTGAAAAATGGCAGACACAATAGAGGAGGCAGTTTCTCGCGCACTCGAGGAGGCACCCGAGCGGAACTTCCGCGAAACGGTGGACCTCGCGATCAATCTGCGCGATCTAGACCTCAACGATCCGTCGAATCGCGTCGACGAGTCGATCGTGCTGCCGGCTGGAACGGGACAGGAGACGCAGATCATCGTCTTCGCGGAGGGCGAAACCGCCGTCCGCGCCGAGGAGGTTGCCGACGAGGTTCTCGACGGCGAGGACCTCGAGGACCTCGGCGACGACGATGACGCCGCAAAGGACCTCGCCGATGAAACGGACTTCTTCATCGCCGAGGCAAGCCTGATGCAGGACATCGGTCGGTACCTCGGTACCGTCCTCGGTCCGCGCGGCAAGATGCCGACTCCACTCCAGCCGGACGACGACGTCGTCGAAACGGTTAACAGAATGAAAAACACGGTGCAGCTGCGTTCGGGTGACCGACGCACCTTCCACACCCGCGTGGGTGCGGAGGACATGGGCGCCGAGGAGATCGCGGACAACGTCGACGTCATCATCCGTCGTCTCGAGGCCGACCTCGAGAAGGGTCCGCTCAACATCGACGGGATCTTCGTCAAGACGACGATGGGTCCCGCCGAGGAGGTGCCCGTATGAGCTCCGCACGACGAACCGAAACCATCCCCGAGTGGAAAAAGGAGGAGGTCGACGAGCTCGTCGAGTTCATCGACTCCTTCGCCTCGGTCGGGGTCGTCGGCGTGGCCGGCATCCCGAGCCGCCAGCTGCAGCTGATGCGGCGCGAGCTCCACGGCTCCGCGGACCTGCGGATGAGCCGGAACACGCTCGTCGTCCGCGCGCTCGAGGAAGTCGACGACGGCGTCGAGCAGCTCGTCGGCGACGTCAGCGGCCAGGTCGCGCTCGTCGGGACGAACGACAACCCCTTCGGGCTCTACAAGCAGCTCGAGGCCTCGAAGACGCCGGCGCCGATCAACGCCGGCGAGGTCGCCCCGAACGACATCGTCATCCCCGAGGGTGACACCGGGGTCGACCCGGGACCGTTCGTCGGCGAACTCCAGACGGTCGGCGCCGCCGCCCGGATCCAGGAGGGCTCGATCCAGGTCACCGAGGACTCGACCGTGCTCGAGGAGGGTGAGGTTGTCTCGGATGACCTCGCGAACGTCCTCACCGAGCTCGGCATCGAGCCCAAGGAGGTCGGACTCGACCTGAAGTCCGTCTACTCCGAGGGCGTGCTCTTCGAGCCCGAGGAACTCGCGATCGACGTCGAGGAATACCAGGCGGACATCGAGTCCGCCGCCGCCGCCGCGCGCAACCTCTCGGTCAACGCCAACTACCCGACGGCTCGCACCGCCGGCACCCTTCTCGCGAAGGCGTCCGGCGAGGCCAAGTCCGTCGCGCTGCACGCCGAAATCGAGAGCCCGGACGTCGTGCCCGACCTGATCGGGAAGGCCGACGCCCAGCTGCGCGCGCTCGCGGCGCAGATCGACGACGAGGAGGCGCTCCCCGAGGAGCTGCAGGGCGTCGATGCCCAGGCAGCCACGGCGGACGCCGATGCGGACGAGGAGGAACAGGCTGACGAAGGATCGGACGCCGAGGAGACGCCCGAAGATGCTGCCGACGCCGACGCCGATGAAGACGACGGCGACGACGGCGACGCGGGCGACGGTCTCGGCGCGATGTTCGGATAACACACGGAGATTACACCAATGGAATACGTTTACGCTGCGCTCATCCTGAACGAGACGGGCGAAGAGATCAACGAAGACAACATCACGTCGGTGCTCGACGCTGCAGGCGTCGACGTCGAGGAGTCCCGCGTCAAGGCCCTCGTCGCCGCCCTCGAGGACGTCGACATCGAGGACGCCATCGAGACGGCCGCCGCCGCGCCGGCAGCCGGTGCCGCCGCAGGTGGGTCCGCCGATGCCGGCGGGGACGCCGACGAGAGCGAGGACGAGGCCGAGGACGAGGCCGAGGACGCCGACGAGGCTGACGAGGACGACGAGGAAGACGGCGACGGCGGCGAAGGCCTCGGCGAGCTGTTCGGCTAACGCTCCGTATCCGGAGTTCGCGCCCCCACGGGCGCCCGACCACCAGCTCGTTCCTCACGAGACACTTTTTATGCGACGACGCGATGGAGAGCGACGGCGATCCGCAGGGCGGACGAGACGGAGGGCCTCATCGGTCTCCCGAACGGCCGACCTCGTCCGTGTTCCCATCGGGCGAAAAGCGACGAGAAGGCCCGGTGGAAGTGGACCTCCGAACGACCCGTCTCGCGCTACTCCGGCGGTTTCCAGGAGCCGTCAAGAACGACCGTACACTGCTCGATCATCCGATCGGTGAATTCCGGCGTGACGCGTCCCTGTGGACCCGCTACTGCACGGTGTTTGACGGTTCCGATGACCCACGGGGAGCAGTACGATGTTTTCTCGGGATTTCGCCCCGTGATCCACGCATCTTCGACTTCGTAATTCCCTGGAAGATCGCTCGTCGTGAGTACAGCACACACGTATTCCTCGCCAGGGTACGGTAACTGCTCTGCAACCAGAACCAGCCAGAGTCTGGGATTCGAGCCCCGTCTGAATGGATCGGGGGCCCAGAAGACATCCCCCTTGCGATAGGCTTCACTCACGGTGTTCACGCGGATCTTCCGCGTACTCCTGCCACTCGTCGTATTCGAACGACGTCTCTTCGTGGCTCGCCGCGACGGTACCCGCGTGTGCAGTCGCTGCGTCGATACTCTCAACGTGGTCGCTAATCCGCCAGTACCGTCCTCTGTGATCGACCCGTCCACGTTCTCGAAGCCGAACGAGCGTCGGTCCGATGGATCCACGCTTGACATCGGTCGCTTCTGCGATTTCGGTCTGAGTGAACGCCTGATCGGCGTGTGCTTCGAGGAACGAGAGGACTTCATCCGCGTTCGTTCCGGGCGTCGGATCGTCTCCGTCGTCATCGATCTCCTCGAAGCGATCCGCGTTGATCGGCATATGTACTATGTTGTATCGAATGTACTAAAGGCTTCTCTACAGTTTGCTCATCGCTGGGTGGACGCCTTCCGAGGAGTTCCGGGGCTAACGAGTCACTGACGGGTGAGATATACGCCCGGAACACCACCGGGCGAGAAGCTACTTGTGGGCTCGCCGGAAGCGTCCCGACGTCGCCCTCAGAGGACGTACTCGTCGGCGGTGATCTGCGTGTAGTTCCCGCGAAGCTGCCGCTTGGTCCATTTATACCGCAACAGCAGCTTCGTCGCGCCCCAGCCGGCGGAGTAGGTCCGCTTCAGGAGGTCGCCGCCGGTCTCGGCCGCGAGCATCACGTCGGCGGTCTCGATCACGCGGTCCCAGTCGGCGGGGCCGTACTCGCTCACCATCTCGGCCATCGCCACGCTGCGCAACACCTCGTCCCCGATCGCCTCCTTCCAGCGGCGGTTGTAGGACGCCAGCTCGCCGGTCGCGGCCAGCTCGCCGGCGATCGATCCGGTCCGGACCGCGACGTGGTCGCCGCCCTCGTGGAACGCGGAGGTGGTGCCCATCGCCCCGCCGGCGACGGCGATCCCCGCGTCGGTGGGCGAGTCGATCGGCTTCGTCGAGGAGATCGCATACGTCTCGGTGCCGTTCCGCTTGCCGGCGTCCTCGACGACCGGGAAATCCTCGAGGTCGTACTCGTCGCCGTACTGCCACTCGAGGAGCCGCTCGATGTAGGTGGCGCCGTTCGGGATGGTGTCGTCCTCGGGGTGCAACAGCTCGTACGACTCGCGGTCCGCGACGTCGTCGATCTCGAGCCCGATCGGCATCGTGAGGCCGACCCGGCAGACCCGGTCCTGGTTGGGAAACACCCACGGATAGGCGGTCTCGCCGGGCATCACGCCCCACCAGAAGACGATGGCGTCCCGGACCTCCTCGTAGAGCTCCTCGGGGAATCGCCGATATTCCTGATAGGCGATGTGGTTGGCCTCCCGCGAGGCGATCCGTTCGGACGCCTTCGAGCCGTCCGGGAGGTATCGATCGAGCACCTTGTTGGTGACCGTCCGCTGGGGCCCGTCCGCCAGCACGAGGGCGTCGGCGCCGACGGTCTCGCCGTCCGCGAGCTGGAGGACGTGCCGCGGATCGTCGTCGCGGTCCGGATCGATCGATGGATCGGTCTCGACGTCACGGACCGACGCCTGCACGCGGTAACGCGCGCCCGCGTCCTCGGCGCGCTCCCGGAGGAAGTCGTCGAACCGTGCCCGGTGGAAGGTGTAGCCGAAGGCGTCGTAGGAGGAGTCGATCCCGGTGTGATAGAGCGTACACCCCGTGTTCGGGCCGCGGAACTCCGCCCGGTCGAGCTCGTTCTGTACGACCCCCTCCGGGAACTCGTCGGGATGGATGCCCATAATGTCCACCCAGTAGTCGAGGATGCCGGCGGCGTCCGTCGAATCGGGACCGATATCCTCCCGGTCGGCGCGCGGGACGCCCTTCTCGAACACGATCGCGTCGGCTCCGGCGCTCGCGGCGGCGTGCGCCGCCGAGGATCCGGCGGGACCGCCGCCGACGATCGCAACGTCTACGCGTTCCATACTCGTGAGGGACGCGCTCGGGCTATTAAACCCACGGAGCCCGGATCGGTCGTAGCGGGGATCGGTCACAGGTGGTCCGGATATCGTCAACCCCGTCGCGTTCCCGGGACATCGGACCGAACCGCCGGGTTAAATGCCGGGAGACGAATACCGTTGGACAATGGTCACGATGCAGCTCGAGCGGGCCGAGATCGAGGAGATCCTTCGAACCACCGGGTCCGGGGTGTTGTCGCTGTGTGACGGCGCGGAGACCTACGCCGTGCCGGAATCGTTCGGCTACGACGGGGAGCGACTGTACTTCCAGCTCGTCCACGACGAGGACAGCCGGAAGATGGCGTTCATCGAGACGACGGGAACCGCGACGGTCACCGTCTACAGCGAGTCGCCCGCCGAGAGCGTCGTCGTCCGTGGCTCGATCGAGCCCGTTCCCGACGCCGACCACGCGGTCGCGATGAACGCGATCGCAGAGAACGCCGCCATTCCCACGCTGAACGTCTCTCCGACCGCTGCGCTCGACGATCTCGCGATCGACCTGTACCAGATTCGGCCCGAGAGCGTGTCCGGTCGAGCTTTCGGCGACCGACACAGGGCCACCGAGGGCGACTATCGGCTCACCCTGAGTGACGGGCAGGCGTCACCCTGACGGGACCGGCAGCCCCGCCTTCACGGTACGCTGTGAGCTTGCGTCGATCAACCGTCGACCGGAACGGCCGCACCGCTCGTCACGCTCGTGGCGTCCGAACAGAGCGCACACATCACGCGGGCGACCTCGACCGGATCGACCCACTCTTCGGAGGGCGTCATCATCTCGCGGTTCGTCGGCGTGTCGAGCACGCTCGGTAGCACGGCGTTGGCCCGAACGACGCCACGATTCTCCGCGGCGATCGTCTCGGTGAGCAGCCGAACGCCGGCCTTGCTGGCCCGGTAGATCCCGTCACCCTCGCCGCCCTCCAGGCTGGATCGGGCGGAGACGGAGACGATCGATCCCTCGGTCTCCCGGAGGTGCGGGATCGCGTGTTTCGAGACGAGGAACATCGTCTTCAGGTTCACGTCGAGGAGGAACTCGAAGACGTCCTGCCCGGTCTCGTGAATCGGGGTGCCCCCTCGCCAGGTGCCGGCAACGTTCAGCACGTGGTCGATCCGACCGTAGTCGGCGACGATCGACTCGACCGTCGCGGCGACTTCGTCCTCCTCCGTGCAGTCGGTTCGGTAGAACCGATCGATCGCGTCGGGGTCAACGAGGGCGTCCTCGTGGTCCGGTGCGCGGCGGTTGACCGCGACGACGTCGGCCCCGGCCTCGTCGAACGTCTCGGCCGCAGCGCTGCCGAGCGCCCCGGACGCGCCGGTCACCAGCGTCACGTCGTCCTCGAAGTCGAACTCGACGTCCATACAGTGTGGTATGTCCACACGACACTTCAACGACGGGGTGCTCGTCGGTTCGGTATGGTCAGCGTGGCGGGTGTGGTCGTCGTGGTCGGCTCAGCCTGCGTGGTCGGCGGTATGTATGGCGTCGGCGGCGTGGATCGCGTCGGCGGCGTCACGCCTCGGTCTCGAGCTCGCCGTCCCAGTCCCGATAGCCGCCGGCCATACTCGCGATGCAGGCGTCGTCGGCGACCGCCTCGAAGCTGCTGATGAGCTTGGCCGCCTGGATCGACGACTGTCCGATGGGACAGGCGACCACGATCTCCTCGCCCCACTCGTACTCGTCGATGCGGCTCGGGAGGTCGCTCATCGGGATGTTGATCGCGCCCGGGATGTGCCCGCGTGCGAACTGGCCCGGCTGGCGGATGTCGACGATCTGTACGTCCTCGTCGTCGAGCTTCGCCTCGACGTCCTCCGTGGTGATTTCCTCGACCATACACCCACGTGGGATCCTCACGCCCTAACCCGTTTCGGACGCTCTAACCCGTTTCGGGGACGATCGCGACCGTCTCCCGTCGAAAGCCGTCGTCGTCCCCCTCCCAGCGCCAGGAGCCGACGAAGGGCTGCCCGTCGAGCGCGCAGATGACGTACGACCGGCCGGACCAGGTGGCGTCCGCAGCGTCCGTCCTGCTGGGGTGTGGCGGCCCGGTCGGGTGTGAGTGGTAGAACCCGACCACATCGTCCCCGGCCGCCTCGATCGACTCGAGGATCGTGAACTGCTCCTCGGGATCGATCAGATAGCGGGTGCGGGGCGTCTCGGCGGCGTTGCTCGCGCGGTGAGTGCTCGTGACGACGTGTCGATCGTCGTCCGCCTCGATGCGACCCGCGAGGACGCCGCAGACCTCGACGGGATCGGTCGCCTCGCAACCCTCGAACGCGTGCGTCACGATCTCGTCGTAGGCCCCGCGCGTGAACTCGATCATCCCGACCCGGATCTGGGTGGCGACAGGTATATGCTTCGCGGCGGAGAGGACTCAGCAACCGCGCCCGAGGAGGGGCGTCACAGCACCGATGAAGGTATCCGTCCGCTCACACACGCTCGAGATCGACGCGACACACGTCGCGGAACCCGCCGCCGAGATCCGCGACCGGATCCACGCCTACGAGCGCGGGGACCGCCGTACGTTCGATCTGACCGTGACGATGCCGGACGGACTGACCGGCGACGTGATGGCCGCGATGGCCGAGATCCCCTTCGGCGAGACGCGAACGTACGGGGAGATCGCGTCGAGGGTCGGATCCGCCCCCGTCGCGGTCGGCGGGGCCTGCGGACGGAATCCCGTTCCGATCGTCGTCCCCTGTCACCGCGTGGTCAGGAGCGACGGGAGCCTCGGCGGCTACTCCGCGGCCGGCGGCGTCGCGACGAAGCGGCGGCTCCTCGAGTTCGAGTCACGGCAGACGGGGGACGGCACCGTCCAGACGCGCCTTCCAACCGACTGATACGGGGTGGTCGGATCCGAAACTCAGTCGTCGCCGAGGATGCCGCGATGGGTCATCCGCTCGGGGTCGAGCACCTCGTCGGCCTCGTCCTCGGTGAGGTAGTCCTCTTCGATGGCGACCTCGCGGACGGTCTTGTCCTCGGCGAGCGCCCGTTTGGCGACCTTCGAGGCCTTGTCGTAGCCGATCGCCGGGTTGAGCGCCGTCGCCAGCGCCATCGAGCGGTCGACCTGCTCGGCGCAGTACTCCTCGTTGGCTTCGAGTTTGGCGACGAACTTCTCGCCGAACGCCTCGGCGGCGTTGGCAAGCAGCGCGGCGGACTCGAGGAAGCTGTGCGCCAGGACCGGCTTGTAGAGGTTCAGATCGATCTCGCCGCGGGCGGCGCCGGCGCTGATCGTCGCGTCGTTGCCGACCACGCGCTTGTGGACCTGGTTGACCGACTCGGCGACGACCGGGTTGATCTTGCCGGGCATAATCGACGACCCGGGCTGGTTCTCGGGCTGTTCGATCTCACCGAGGCCGTTGCGCGGGCCGGAGGCCAGCAGGCGCAGGTCGTTGGCGATCTTGTTCATCGAGCCCGCAACGGTCCGAAGGGCGCCGTGTGCTTCGGCCATCGCGTCGTGGGCCGCCTGCGCCTCGAAGTGGTTGTCGGCCTCGCGGAAGGTCGTGTTCGTCTCCTCGGAGATGTACTCGGCCGCGAGCTCCGGGAACTCGGGGTGGGTATTGAGACCGGTCCCGACCGCGGTGCCGCCGAGCGCGAGCTCGCGGAGGTGCAGCCGGACGTCGCCGACGCGCTTGATGCCCTTCTCGACCTGGGTCCGGTAGCCGCCGAACTCCTGACCGAGCCGGATCGGGGTCGCGTCCTGGAGGTGGGTCCGACCCGTCTTGACGACGCCGTCGAACTCGGTTTCGGCGTCCTCGAGGGCCGTTCGGAGGGTCTCAAGCCCGGGGATGAGGTCCTTCTCGACCGCCTCGAGGGCGGCGACGTGCATCGCCGTCGGGATCACGTCGTTGCTCGACTGGCCGTAGTTGACGTGGTCGTTGGGGTGGACGACGCGATCGCCGATCTCCGCGCCGGCGATCTCGGCGGCCCGGTTGGCGATGACCTCGTTGGCGTTCATGTTCGAGGAGGTCCCCGAGCCGGTCTGAAACACGTCGACGGGGAACTGGTCGTCGTGCTCGCCGGCGATGACCTCGTCGGCGGCGTCGACGATCGCCGCGGCCGTCTCCTCCTCGAGCAGTCCGAGGTCACGGTTGGCCTGTGCCGCCGATTTCTTGACGATCCCGAGCGCGCGGATGAACCGCCGGCCGAAGGAGCTCCCCGAGATCGGGAAGTTCTCGACGGCACGCTGGGTCTGGGCGCCCCAGTAGGCGTCCGCCGGGACCTGCATCTCTCCGAGACTGTCCGATTCGATCCGATAATCGTCTCCCATACGCGCCCGTGGTCGGTCGAGCGTGTAAACCCTACTGAATCGCGCTTGGTCGCCTCGTGGCCGGAGTCTCCTCCGCCCCCGCCGAGATCACTCCCGGCGAGGGGCGCCCTGGCTGCGGTCACTCCTCAGCCGGCAACAGACCGGCGTCGCGGACCGCGTCGTCGAGGCTCCCGTCTCCGTGCTCGGCGTACGCGCCCGGAGTGTACGTCTGCAGCTCCATCGCGTGGATGTCCGTCGTCATGTGTTCCCCGAGCGCGTCGTAGACGCGCTGGTGCTGTTCGACCAGCGAGAGCCCCTCGAAGGCCGGCGAGACGATCGTCGCCGCGTAGTGGTCGTCCTCGTCCTCGTCGTTGTGGACGCGCGGTCGCGTCACGTTCGCGACGGCGTCGGGGATCTCCGTCTCTATCAGCTCCTCGATCGCATCCAGTTCCATACGCAGCGATGGCGCCGGCGTCCTAAAAGCGACGCGGGACGTCGAAGCCGGGGACGTGGGACGTCAAAGCCACCGGCGCGATCGAGGCGGCCGAGGGTTTTTGACCGATCTCGCCGTCGATCCGGTATGGAGATCGTCACCGAGGCCGACGTCGAAGCGGTCGAGGCCGTCCCCGGCGTCTTCCTCACTGCGGAGGCCGCGGGGGAGCAGACCAGCGTGCAGGGATTCACGGTCGAGCCGGGCGCCGAGATCCCCGAGCATCGCCACGACCACGAACAGGCCGGCGTGGTCACCGCCGGCACGTTGACGTTCCTGATCGACGGCGAGGAACGACCCGTCAGTGCGGGCGAGTCGTACGTGATCCCCGGCGACGAGCCGCACGCGGCGGTCAATCGCGGCGACGTGCCGGTGGAGGGCTACGACGTCTTCTCTCCCCCGCGTCTGGATCCGGACTGGATGCCAGAGTGACCAGTCGGAGTCGTGACCGATCGCGTGCCGATCGCGTGTCGATCCGCTACGGGTACCCAACGACGAGTCGCTACAGGTTCCCAACGACGAATATGTTCGGTGGGGTCCCCAGTCGATGGGAAGCAACCGCTCCCCCTATACAGATGGCGACGATAGGATCACCTGTTTATGAGCGATCGAACACGGAACGCAGGACGGAGCCTCGATCGGCGAACGTATCTCTCGGCGACTGCAGCGGCCGGCGCAACGCTGCTTGCGGGCTGTTCGGGCGGCGGAAACGGTGGCGGAAACGGAAACGGCGGCGGGAACGGCGGCGGCAACGGGAACGGTGGCGGCAATGGCGACGGTAACGGCGGAGGCGGCGACGAGTACCTCTCCGAGGAGCCGAACTACGACGGCTGGTTCGACGACGTGAGCAACTACGAGGGGCAGACGCTCGACCGTCGCGACGCCGACAGCGTCACGGTCGACGTCGGTTCCGGTGACGGGTTACAGTTCTCCCCGCCCGCGGTGGCCGTCTCGACCGGCACCACGGTCGTCTGGGAGTGGACGGGCCAGGGCGGCCAGCACAACGTTTCCGCCGACGACGGCTCCTTCGAGTCCGAACGGACCGACGAGGAGGGCCACACCTTCGAGTACACCTTCGAGAGCGCGGGAACGTATCCATACGTCTGCACGCCCCACGAGAGCGTCGGGATGAAGGGCGCGATCGTCGTCGAGTAACGCCCACAGCGACGACCGTCGATCCGACGCCGATCCGACGGATACATACTTACGACCCGGGGACGATCGGTTCGGATACGGGTCGTCACGGGAGCGAACCGGCGGCGACGCTCGAACACACGACAGGACGGCGGCGACGCTCGAACACACGACAGGACACGACACCGATGACACAAGCACGCCTCGTCGTCGAGATGCCCGATGGACCGTGGGTCGCGGACATCTCCCGCGCGCATCCCGACGCAACGTTTCAGGTACTCGCGGCGCTGCCGGGTGACGGACCGGGATTCGCGCTGGTGTGGGTCTCGGCGTCAGACCTCGACGACGTCCTCGAGGACATGCGCGACCACGCGGTGTTGACGGATATGTCCGTGATGCAGCGCACCGACACGGAGGCGACCGTGCAGTTCGAGACGACCGCGCCGATGCTGCTGGTCGCGGCCAAACGGTCGGGGATCCCGATCGAGATGCCCATCGAGATCCGGGACGGGGAGGCGACGATCGACGTCACCGGCGCACACGACCGGCTCTCCGAGTTGGGTCGACAGTTCCAGGAGCTGGAGATGGACTTCCGCGTCGAGTACATTCAGGAGCGACTCCAGCCCAGCCAGGTGCTTACGGAGACACAACAGCGACTCCTGTTGACCGCCGTCGAACTCGGGTACTACGATACGCCCCGGGAGTGTTCACTGACCGATCTGGCCGAGCACGTCGGGATCGCCAAATCGACCTGCAGCGAGACGCTCCACCGCGCCGAAGAGGAGATCATCAAACGCTTCATCGACGATCTCCCGCCCCGAGTGGACGCCGATCCCGAGATGGCCGGGGACGGGCCCGGGTCGAAAGGTCAGGGGACCGCTACCGGAACGGTCGACACACCGGAGTAGCCCGCGAGACTAGCCGTCGGACCGGCCAACACGGTTTTCACCGACGAGTTTCACCCTCGCCGGCGTCGTCGAGATCCTCGAGGTCCTCCTCGACGTAACTGTGCTCGTCGGCCGGGAACGATCCGTCCGTCACCGCATCGCGGTAGGCGGCGACGGCCCGGCGGGTCTCCGCGCCGACGTCGCCGAACTGCTCGGAGAAGGACGGCGACCAGTCGTTGAGCCCGAGTACGTCCGTTATCACGAGGACCTGCCCGTCACACTCGGGGCCGGCGCCGATCCCGATCGTCGGGATCTCGAGACGCTCGGTGATGGCCGCAGCGAGGTTCGCGGGGACGTGTTCGAGTACGAGCGCGAACGCGCCGGCCGCCTCGTGGGCCTCCGCCAGCTCGATGATCGACTCGGCAGCCTCGCGGTCGGTGCCCTGTCGGGCATACCCGAGTTCGTTGACGTGCTGGGGCGTCAAGCCGAGATGGCCCATCACCGGGATCCCGACATCGACGAGCGCCTCGGTCAGCGCGACCGTGTGGTCGCCGCTCTCGATCTTCACGGCGTCGGCACCCTCCTCCTTCAGGAGTCGTCCGGCGTTGTGGATCGACTCCGCTTCGTCGGCGCCGAACGAGAGGAACGGGAGGTCGGCGACGACCAGCGTCTCCTCCGTGGCGCGAGCGACCGCTCCGGTTCGGCTGGCGATGTCGTCCATCGTGACCGGGATCGTCGAGTCGTATCCGAGCACGGCGTTTCCCATACTGTCGCCCACGAGGATGACGTCGATGCCCGCGTCCTCGATGATCGACGCCGTGGGTGCGTCGTAGGCGGTCAACATCGTGATCGGCTCCTCGCCGGTCTGCTTCCGGAGCCCCCGCGTCGTGGTCATATCGGAGGATGCCACGGCCGCCGCTTAAATCGCTCGTGTCCGGCGAGCGAGGGACGTTCCTCAGGCCGAGCGCGTCCGGCGCGGCTGCGCTGCCCGGCGAGACGAGGACGTGGTCACCGGTCCGCCCACTCGATCATCCGTGCGTAGAAGGGGTCCGAGCCGAGCGCCTCGTGGTCACCGACCAGCACGAGCGCCTGCTTCGCCCGCGTGAGTGCGACGTTGATGCGGCGATGGTCCTCGAAGATCGGACCATCGAGATCGCCGGCGGCGACGAGCGAGACCACGATCACCGGCTTGCTGGAGCCCTGAAACCGGTCGACGGTGTCGACGGTCACGTCGGTCCGGCGCCCGATCTCGGCCACCTGCGCGCGGAACGGCGCGATGACGCCGATGTCGTCCGGATCGACGCCGGCATCGACGTACGCGTCGACGATCGCGGCGACGCGCTTTGCCTCACGAACGTTCCGGTTGCCCTCGCGGGTTCCATCGGGATCGATGAGGGTGACGTCGTCGCGAAGCTCCGGCGAGAGATCGTCCGGGTCGTCCACGAGGTCGGCCACCGACTGGGCCGCGACCGTGCCGGTCGCGGGGCGGAGCGCGCCGTCGTAGAACTCTCGAGAGGCGAACGCCTGGATCCGCTGGCTCATCCGGTACTGGCGGTCGAGCATCACGCTCGCCTCGGGATACGTCTCGACGAGCCGCTCGAACAGCGATCGCTGGAGGTCGTTCTCCGCCCGGACCACCGGCGGAAGCTGTTCGTGGTCGCCGACGAGGACGAACCGGTCGGCAAGCGAGATCGCCGCGAGGGTACTCGGCTCGGTGAGCTGTGAGGCCTCGTCGACGAGCGCCACGTCGAAGGACTGTTCGCGCAGCACGCGGGAGCCGCAGGCAGCGGTCGTAGCTGCGACGACGTCGGCTGACTCCAGTTCGCGCGCCCGATCGGTCGGATCGCCCCGTTCACGGAGGCGGACGTCCTGCATGTCCCCACGGACGCCGGTCTCGGTCCCGACGCGGACGATGTCCGCATCGAGTTCCTCGTCGTTCCCCGAACGCACCGCTTCGAGCGCGTTGTCGACCGCCCGGTTCGTGAACGCCGCGAGCAGCACCCGGTCGCCGTCGCCCACGAGCGCCTCGATCGCCCGGGCGATCGTGTACGTCTTTCCCGTCCCGGGTGGGCCGTGGATCAGCGCGAGGTCCTCGGCGGTGGTCGCCAGGTTCACGGCCGCGTTTTGCGCCTCGTTGTTCCCGCTCCAGTCGCGTTCAGGGCCCGAAAACGTCGGATCGCGCCGGTCGAACAGCACGTCCTTGCGCCGTTCGTCGCCCTTCAGGATCGCGTCGTGGACCGCGGTGAGCATCCGGTCGACGGAGATCTCCGAGGGATAGACGTCGAGTCGCCGGAGGGGGACCGGCTCGTCGGTCTCGACGACCACCGTCTCACCGATCGACCGAATCCGTCCGAGTTCGGCGTCGCCGGCGACCGGGTCCCCGTCGGAGGCAAGCGCGATATCGCCCTCTCGGAGCTTCGAGACGGCGTCTCCGGGCTTTCGCGCTTCGAGCCGCCAGCGGCCCCCATCAAGTTCGACCTCGTCGACGGGATCGAGGTCGATCAGCGCCCGATCGTCGTCGGCCCGCTCCGCCGGTGACTGCTCCCAGAGTTTCCGGTACTCCGCGTGCGTCTCGCGCCGTTCGGCCTCGATCGCGCGGTAGAAGCGGTCGACGTACTCGCGCTCCTCGGTCGGCAGCGGAGCGCCGATCGTTCCGGCCTTCGACTCCTGGTCCAGCCGGCCGGAGACGACCATACAGGTGTCCTGTTCGAAACAGTACTGGCAGGTCGCGTCCGCCTCGTAGCCGGTCGGGATCCCGGGCTGATCGCCGGTCCCGTTAAGTGCGTGCCACTCCATCGCGGCGAGCTCGTTGCGGGTTCGAACCACGAACTCGAGCAGCCCGTCGCCGATTGAGAACTCCTTGGCCGGCGAGAGGTCGCCGGTGGCCTCGCTCCGGTCGAGGGCGGTGTTCTTCGTGTACAACAGCGTGCCGGTGTCGGGCTGCTCGCCGTGTTCGGCGAGCAGCAGCGCGTAGCAGGCCGCCTGGATCTTGTCCTGGAACCGGGGATCGCGGTTCGTGTTCTTGCCGGTCTTCAGCTCGACCGGCATCCCGCGCCGGAGCGCGTCTGCACGCCCCTTCAGTCCGTACGTCGGGGAGATCAACGTGTACTCCGAGCGCCAGTCATCGCCGTCGGTTAAGGTCCCCTGCGCCAGCCAGCCGTCGATCGCGGCGGCGTTGCGCCGAACCTCCTCGACGACCTCTGTGGCGTCGTACCCGAGGATCCCGAGTTCGAGGCCGGCCTCCGCGACGCGGTCGGCGATCGATTCCTCGAGGTCGACCCCGCGAAGGAGATCGCCGAAGACCTCGTGGACGATCGTCCCCTTGACCACCGGATAGTTCAGCGGGATCCCCGAGAGCTTGTTGAGGTAGTACATCCGGGGACACTGGATCCACGACCGGATCCCGGTCACGTCGACGAGGAAGTCGGGCTCGAGCACTACGGCAGAGTCACCGGTCGTGGAGTAGGTCGTCTCCCCCCGGTACTCGTCCGCCTCGGCGTCGGTGACGAGCAGCTCCATTCCGATCTCGGCGTGCTCTGCCGTCTCCGTCCACGATCCCCACAGCGTGACCGAAACAGGGTCAGCAGCGCCGTCCTCGGGGCGGATCGTCACCGAACAGCAGTCGCGATCGCCGTACTGGGTCGAGACTGTTCGGACGTCACCGACGTCGACGATCGGCCCCCGAAGGTTCACGCACACGTGTGGGAGATGGGCGCGAAAAACGCTGTCGGTCGGGATGATCCGATCACGATGAGCGATCCCACCGACGCCTATTTCCGGGGCACGACCATACGGGCGGGCGGAGTTCTCCCGATGGACGCACTCGGCCTGACGCTCGTGGTGTCCGTGCTGTTGCGGCTCGTGGGCGTCGGGCTGTCGATCGTGTTGTTGTACCACGTTCGCGACCGTCGGTTCGCGTTCCTCACGCTGTTGCTGTCGCTGATGGCCGTCAGGCAGCTGTTCACGCTCACCGGCTCCCCCTCGGGTCTTGCCGAGATCCCCGGGTTGCTCGTGAGCGTGCTCGTGCTCGTCGTCATCTACTACCTCCACGGCTACGTTCGTGAGGAACAGGCCACGAAGGCCGAGCTCACCGAGACGAATCGGACCCTCCGGGCGAGCCGGAGTCGGCTCGCAGCGACGGTATCCGCCTCGCCCGAGGACGTGGTGGTCTTCGACGACGAGGGCCGGTGCGTCGAAGTCATCTCCGGAAACGACGAGGACGTCACTCCGGATCTCGTCGGTCGATCGGTCACGGACCTGTTTCCGTCGGAGCCGGCCGAGCGAATGCTCAAGGCGATCGAGACGACGCGACGGACCGGCTCGGTCGAACGGCTCGAGTACACGACCGACCGAGACGGGACACAACGGTGGTACGACGTGCGGACCGCTCGCGTGGACGATCCCGACTCGTCCGCGGCGGCGGAGGGCCGGGTACTGGCGAGCCGTCGCGAGATAACCGAGCGGAAGGAGCGCGAACGCGACCGTCGTCGGTTTCGCCGCGCCGTCGACGCCGCGGGGGCGGCGGTGTACATCACCGACCGGGATGCCACGATCACGTACGTCAACCCGGCCTTCGAGGAGATCACCGGGTACACCGCCGAGGAGACGATCGGTCGGACGCCACGGCTGCTCTCCTCGGGAGCCCACGACGACGAGTACTACGAGCGGCTCTGGGAGACGATCGAGTCGGGCCGGACGTGGCGTGAGGAGATCACGAACGAACGGAAATCGGGGGAGCGATACCACGCGAGCCAGACGATCGCGCCGGTGTTCGACGAGGACGGCGAGATCCTCGAGTACGTCGCCATCCAGGTCGAGGTGACCGACCGGAAGCTCCGGGAGAGACAGCTCGCGGTCCTCGACCGAATGCTCCGGCACAACCTCCGCAACGATCTGAGCCTCGTCCTCGGCCACGCGGAGACGCTCGAGGACGCCACCGAGGGTGACCTCCGGGAGAGCGCGAGGCTCATCCAGGAGACCGGAACGGGATTGCTTGAGAAGGCCGAAACCGAGCGGCGCGTCGTCCAACTCATCACCGAGAACCCGACCCCACGCCCGCTCGACGTCCGGCCGATGGTCGACGCCGCCGTCGAGTCCGTCCGCACCATGGGCCCGGCGGCGACGATCGAGGTCGAGGCGCCCGAGTCGGTCTCCGCGGTCACCCTTCCGGCCCTCGAGACGGCTCTCGAGGAGGTGATCGAAAACGCGATCATCCACGGGGACGCGGAGCCACGCGTGTGGGTGACCGTCGAGACGGCCGACGAGACCGTGACCGTCCGGATCGCCGACGACGGGCCGGGGATCCCCGAACAGGAGCGGGCGATCCTGACGGAGACGCAGGACATCGACGCCCTCAACCACGGCTCGGGGATCGGACTCTGGTACGTGTACTGGGTGACGAAGCTGTCGGGTGGCCGGCTCTTCTTCGAGGATCGATCCCCCCGCGGCAGCGTCGTCGTCATCACGCTCGATCGGGCGGATCGATAGGACGCACGCAGGGTCGACGGGACGCACGGAGGAGCGACGGAAACGGGAACGAGGGGCGGCGCAGCGATCCCGGGCATCGACACGCTAATGCGGCGCAAGCGGCAACGGTGTCGCATGCGCGTTCGCGACTGGCAGGACATCTTACAGGAGGTGACCGAGGAGTCGACCGACCCCGATGGATGGCGCGCGGTCGCCGGCAGCCGCCGCGACGGCGTCGGCGAGGACCTGTTCATCGGCCACCCGAGCGTCGGCGTCTACCAGCTCAAGACGTACGCGAAGAACCCACGGGAGCTTCGCGGCGTCGGCACCCGGGTCGCGCGCCGAGTCGATGACGGTCTCGATCCGCTGTTGCCCGCCGAGGGCGCCGCCGGACGCTTCGCGGTCCGAACGCCGCCCGAGGACGAGGACCACGCCGAGGAGATGGCGACCCGCCTCGAGGAGACGCTGAAGGTCCACGCCGAGGCACCCACGGAGCCGGATCACCTCTTCGAGGACGTGATGGACGCGATGGATGCGCCAGCGTTCGGCCCGATGGACTACGAGTTCGACGGTCGTCCCGACGAGCTCGACGAGCTGACCGACGAGTTCGAGGAGGCCGAACGGCTGCTGTCGGCGGAGCTCGACGAGCTCATCGAGGCGGACGACGTCGGTCGCGGCTTCCACTGACGGATCTCGGGGAGCTCCACCGACGGATCCACGCCGTCCGCTGGGTGAGGCGTGGATTTCCAGGAACGTTTTACCTGCTCGGCGGAAAGAGCCGATATGCTCGACGTCGCCTTACACACCGGCAGCGAACACCCCGACCTGTGGTGGGTCGTCGTCCCGACGCTGCTCGCGTTCCTCGTGGGAGCCGGGATCAGCCGCTGTGGGGACCACGTTCGATCGACGTTCGGTTTCCTCGACGATCCCGCCGAATAACGGGGTGTGATGGAGTTTTCCGGACGAACTCCCGCTCGTCGTGAGCGACGGCGTTCGTCGATGTCGGCGTGACCCAGGAGCGCCCACTGTGGGCGAACCCACGTTTTAGGCCGCACGAAAATTATTTATTATTTGATGGGTTTGAAGTGGGTGGAGACCCATACTACACTCGTGATGAACACCCAACGGACCGTTCGGCAGGAAGCGGGCACCGTCGAGGAGAACGCGCTCAGACTCGAGACGGCCAAGGCCGAACAGATCGTCGACGCGCTGAACGCCGATCTCGCGAACGCGTACGTCCTCTACCACCAACTGCACAAACACCACTGGAACGTCGAGGGGGCGGAGTTCCTCGACATCCACGTGTTCCTCCAGGAGGTTTACGAGGACGTCGAGGACGCAGCCGACGGTCTCGCGGAGCGGCTCCAGGCGCTCGGCGGCGTCCCGCACGCGAGTATGACGACGCTTGCGGACCACGCGACCGTCGAAACCGAGGACGAGGACGTCTACGACGTTCGGACGTCACTTGCGAACGACCTCGAGATGATGGGCGACATCATCGAGAGCTACCGTGAACACGTCGAGCTGACCGAGAACCTCGGCGACTATGCGACCGCCGAGATGCTGCGTGAACAGCTCGAGACGCTCGAGGAACACGCCCACCACATCGAGCACTACCTCGAGGACGACACTCTCGTCGTCGAGTCCGCGACGAAGTAGGCCGTCGGAAGAACGCACCCGAAAGAACGTATCCGGAAGAAGGACGCGACTGCACGAACGTTACCGCACGGGCGTTACCGGATCTCGAGGCTGCGTTCGTCGGTCCGCCCCGGGAGTTCGATCTCGATCTCGAGTTCCGGGTCGTCGACGCCCTCGTACTCGACCTCCAGCTGGACCGGCTCTCCGAACGCGAACGGGAGCTCCCAGTCGTCGCCCAGTATCGTCACTTCGTCGTCGTCGCGAAGCCGTTCACCCAACGCGATCAGGACCTCGCCAGCCGCCGCAGCGTCGAGCCGGAAGGTGTCCTCGAAGTTCCGTCCCGGCCGGATCGTCGATCGCTGGTCGGCGTCCGCCATCTACCGGGTCACCTCGACCGCCCCGTCGATCGCGATCCAGCCGTCGCTGTTCCCCGATTCGGCGAACACCGTCGTTCCGGGGGCACCCTCACAGACGGATAGCTCCGGTCGCTCCCCGGCGGATGGTTCGACGGCGTCGTCCGCCTCCGACCGCGTACCGGTTGGCATATCCTATTTAGGGAGACCTAAAATAAAACGGTTCTGATCCACTCGGGGTCGGGATCGGTGACGGTTTGACATCCTCCCCGCCCTGAAGGGGCGGGGATTCCTCGCGCTGGGGGTCTCGGCTCATGCCGAACCCCCACGGAGGCAACTTTCTCCTACGCCGACCGTAGGATACTCTGGTCTGTGCGCGCTTCTTTGGAACTTTCGTGAGAGTGTGGTAACTCCGACCAGTGGTGGTCGTCCCACTCGAATCGCACGGGCCGTGCCATCGGCCGTGGTACGTCTGTCTGCCGTCTCAGGAACGTCTCCGACGCCGTGAGGTCCGCGTGCCC